>JBHGBF010000209.1:0-9923 GCA_041946865.1 Acidobacteriota bacterium
GCATGATGAACTCCAAAAGCGCCTGCCGCTTCGCTCGCAGAAAACTGAGCGGTTACCGTCGAGTCGATTTTTCGCTTGACTCAAATCGACAATCTTCTATACGATATGCATCGATTCTTGTCTATATGAACGATCTGGACCCGGTCCTTTTTGCCAAGGCGCTGGCCGACGAGACGCGCCAGCAGATCATGAAGCTGTGCTGCTGCCGCTGGCTCTCGGTGACGGAAATTGTCGAGCGGCTCAAGGTCACGCAGCCGACCGTTTCCCATCACCTGGCCATTCTGCGCCAGGCGAAACTGGTTGATGTCCGGGAAGAGGGTAAGCATAGCTTCTACCGGCTGAACCAGGAGCGGATCACCGTCTGTTGCGGTCAGCTACGCACGAAGTTTGCAGCTGAAGAGGATGAATAGCCGTGAAACAAATCATTTCTATCGCGACGAAACCGAAAATTTTTCCTGTCTCCTCGCGGCTCACGGCGGCCGATCGCTGGGACCACTTCCTGATCCGGATCGGGCACAAACGCAGCTCACACTGCGTGGCGCCCGGCCTTTACGCGCTTGGGCGCCCCTCGCCGGAATCTCCCGTCTTCGTGACGGCGAACTACCCGCTCAGCTTCGACGCGCTCCGCTCGGCGCTTGCCGGGATTGACGCTTATATCCTGGTGCTGGACACCCACGGGATCAACGTCTGGTGTGCGGCTGGAAAGGGGACCTTCTCGACGGATGAAATCGTGCTCCGGGTCTACCAGACTCAGCTGAAAGAGGTCGTCACTCATCGTCGGCTGATCCTGCCCCAGTTGGGCGCTCCCGGCGTTGCAGCGCATGTGGTCAGGAAGCGGACGGGCTTTCTCGTGGAATACGGGCCGATCCGGGCAGCCGATCTGCCGGAGTACCTGAAAACTCACGAGGCCACTCCGGACATGCGGCAGGTGCGATTCCCGCTCCGTGACCGGCTGGTTCTGATTCCGGTAGAGGTCAGGAACTATTTGCTGCCGATGATCGCAGCCGCTGTCATCCTTTATCTGGTGGGGGGCTGGATCTCGGCGTTGGCCGCGATCACCTGCGTGCTGGCCGGATCCGTTTTGTTTCCGCTCTCGCTTCCCTGGCTGCCGACCCACAACTTCAGCACGAAGGGGTTTTTTCTCGGTGGCCTGGCTGCACTTCCCTTCGCCTTGTATACGCTCCAGGGGCCAACGAATGGGCCGTGGTGGCGACAGGCCGGGCAGGCCGCGGAGTTTCTCCTGGCAATGCCGGCCGTGACCGCTTTTGTGGCGCTTAATTTCACCGGCGCCACGACTTTCACATCCCGGACCGGGGTCCGCCGTGAGATCTTCGCTTACGTTCCGATCATGGCCGTGACCTTCCTGACGGGGGCGCTGCTCGCTATCGTGTTTGCCTTCGTGCGCTGACTGGAGGAATTGGACCATGTGGAACGCTTACTCGGAGAACACCCTGACCTATGACCCGGACCTTTGCAGCGGCTGTGGGGTCTGCGTAACCGTGTGTCCTCACGCTGTTTTCAGCATGAACGGCCGCAAAGCCGTATTGTCGCATCCGCAGGCTTGCATGGAATGCGGGGCCTGCCGGCTCAACTGTATCGCGGGGGCTATGACCGTCGAAAGCGGCGTCGGGTGCGCGACCGCCATGATCCACGCGGCTCTTATGCGCCGGAAGGAGGTCAGCTGCGGCTGCTCGTGAAACAATGGACCGGTTTTCTCCCACGCCTGCCACCCGTCCGACGCTTTACTTCATTGGTGTTACCACCGCCGGCTCGATGATCATGCGGGGTGTTTCCAGCGTGGATGGAACACTTGGGGCTGGCTGTCTCCGACATCAGGGGCGTTGACTTTTAGTCGAGCCGGGGAGTACGCCCTCTCGACAATGAGGGGGTAGAATCTTCTTACGGGTATATGCATGCAAACGAACGAAATCCCTCAACAGCAATGGGTGCGCTTTTTTGATGACTTCAGCAGGCAACACGCCGGGTGGGTTGTGACGCTGGAGGTGATCGGCCGGGAAATAGGCGATCAGAATGAAGTCAATAATTTGCCCCTCGTAGGCCTCAGCGCCGATATAAAAGGCACGGAACCGCGCATCGAGATCATCGCGGGTCGGAGGACTACTTCCCACGTGACCCGGATTATCAACAGGCCCAAGCGCGTGTGGGTGAAGGAGCCGGGAGAGACGATCGAAATCGAGTCGGAAGACGAGACCAAAACGCTGCTGAGCTTCGAGCAGGTCCAGCCGGGGGAAAGCGAGCGCCAGCTGACCGGCCAGACTGGGAAAGGCAGGGGCTAGGGTCGCGGCGACCACGAGACCGAGTCGAGCGATCCGGTTTATGATCTGATGATGGGGGAAGTCAGATCGCGGACCGCGGAATTGACGTCCCAGGTGTTGGGCGGCCTACTGGTAGCCCACTTCGTCTATGTAGCCGTCCGAGGGGTGGCGACGGGACATCCGGAAAACTGTTTCTGGCTGTCTCATCTCGCGACCCTGGTCGGGGGCATCGGAATATTGCTCGCCAGCCCGCTTCTAGTGTCCGTCGCGCTCGTCTGTCTGCTCGAAGGGCACCTGGTGTGGGTCAGCGATGTCGTGAGCAAGTGGGTGATCGGATATCGCTGGCTGGGCATCACATCTTATCTGGACAGAGCGACGTGGGCGGACTGGCTGCAGACCGTCAACCACTTCATCACGGTCCCCGCGCTTCTGTTCGTTGCCGTGACGCGAACCGGCGTCAGACGCGGCGCGTGGAGGGGCGCCGCCCTGCTGTACGGTTTCTTGCTGATCATCAGCGCAACCCTTCTCCCGGCTCAACCCAATATCAACAGCGCCTACCGCCTTTGGGAAGGACTTGACGAAACGCCTCTCGCCCGGTTAAATGCGCTCCCGGTTCCTCTGTATCTGCTGGCCCTGACAGTCCTCAATACGCTCATCAGTTTCTGGCCCTCCAACTGGGTGCTGTCGTTTCTTCTTGCAGAACCGCGTTTGGAGCACAGCCGTTCCTCCCGGCATCAAATTGCGATCGTCAGCGACAGGCCAAAGTCCTTGTGACACAGCGTGCGTTGCCGGACGGGAGTTCATAAGCTCGGATCAGACTCCAACTGTCTTCGAACCCGGCCCTGTGATATCGTTCAGCGCATGATCAACAACCTATCGCGACGCTCATTTCTCGTTTCAGTGGCGGCCGCGCCTCTGCTGGTTCGAGCGGCGACGGCCAAAAGCAAGATCCCGGTCGGACTGGAATTGTTCTCTGTCAGGGACGAGCTGGGACGGGACCTGATGGGAACGGTCCGCTCGGTAGCCAGGCTCGGCTACGAAGGAGTGGAGTTTTTCGCTCCATACTTCGCCTGGACGCCGGATTATGCCAAAGAAGTCCGCAAGCTCCTGGATGACCTGGGAATCAAGTGCTTTTCGACCCACAACAGCGCCAATTCTTTCTCCCCGGACAACATCGCGAAGGCGATTGAGCTGAACAACATCATCGGCAGCAAGATCATCGTGATGGCCAGCGCCGGCAGAGTGACCGGATTGAGCGGCTGGAACGAGGTGGCCGATCAACTGAATTTCGGAGCCGAAAAGGCCAAGGCGGCCGGTCTTCTGGTGGGCTTTCACAACCACCAGGCGGAATTCCGTCCCGTCGAAGGTGAGTTGCCGATCAAAGTCCTGGCCAAGAACACCGGATCGAACGTGGTCCTCCAACTCGATGTCGGCACCTGTGTCGAAGCGGGATACGATCCGGTCAAGTGGATCGAAGAGAATCCAGGACGGATCGTCTCGATTCACTTGAAAGACTGGTCGGCGGAGCCGGGCAAGGGTTACAGGGTCTTGTTCGGGGAAGGCTCTGCGCCTTGGGCGAAAATCTTCGAGACCGCCGAGCGCGTGGGCGGCGTCCAGTACTACCTTATCGAGCAGGAAGGGGGCGCCTACCCGCCGCTCGAAACTGTGGAACGCTGCCTGGCGAACTACAAGAAGATGCGCAGCTAAGGCGGCTGCCCGCAAAAGGAGACCACGCCGTTCGGGCGTCGAAGCCCCGGACAGCGGTCAAAAGGGATTTCTCGCAACTGGGAGTCGGCGCCCAAGCGTGCTGCCGACCGGCGGGCGTGACCTGGCGCCGACTCCCAGTTACGGGAAATCCGGGTCTGGCACCGGCGATAACGAGAAATCCCCGCCTTTCATGGTAGCCGGACTCTCCGGACATCCGGCCGCAAGAAGCAGAGGGGAGCGCCATCGCGGCACGACAGACGACGTCGCAAGGGACTCACGGGCCGACCGCTACGGATCGCCGACAGTGGATACGTGCGGCACTGCCGGCGTTTCCGAGAAGACAGAATCGGTGGAAGCCGAAAGCACATCGGTTTTCAGCCGGTCGGGAAGCCTGCTGATGAGTATGCTCTTGCCGTTTTCGAACACGAGTCCGTCGTTGTCAAAAACATCAAGGCTCCAGAAATTCCACCATCGGCGCGGTTTGGTGAGGAAAGCGAAACGGGCGACTGCCTCTTCTCCCACTCCAAGCTGGGCCTGCAGTGATGTGGGGATGTCCCGAAGCACCAGCTGAACGCCTTCTCTCAGGCAGACCGCGACATCCGGTTGGTCGGCCGAAACGAAACCCAGGCTCCCGGTATAGAAGCGATGAGTCACCAGCCTTTCTCCTTCAACGGCTTCGCGGCTCTTTAAAGTTTCGAGAGAGTAGTTGCACATGGCAACCTCCTTTGACTATTTACAGGTAGGTATATAAGACCATCCTATTATCGTCAATTCGGCAAAACAAGCGGCGCGCCAAGTCCGGTGACTGCCGTTTCGTTTCGACAGGCGGCTGGACAGACTGAGGAGAGACGCTCAGCTGAATCCCATCAGGGCAAAACAGGCAGCCCCGCCTGCCCACAGGAACCCCACAGGGATGGCGAGAAGGTAGTCGAAGACCGAGGTGAACACGAGGCCGAGGAAAATGATGAAGGCGTAAGGACGGATCGCTTCGAGCTTCGCCTGGGATTTCTCGGACAAGAGGCCGGACAGAATCCAGGAGCCGTCCAGCGGAGGCATCGGAATCAGGTTGAAGCAGGCGAGGATCAAGCTCGTGATGGTCAGCTGCTTCAGGAACGCTATAACTGGTGCGATCCAGGCGGGAAGCCCGTTTCCGGCCAGCGAGATGGACGCGGACGGCATGGCCAGGTCGAGGGACTGGGCGCTGGGGCTCAGGATCCGCACGTGGACCATCACCAGGAGAAGAACAACCGCCGCGCCAAGCATCACCACGAGATTTGCCGCCGGGCCTGCAAATGATACGAGCATGTGATCCCGCCTGCGGTCTGCGAACTTCTCCGGAGTCACAGGCACCGGCTTTGCCCAGCCGAAGACCAGATCGGACTGTCTCCAAAGAAGCAGCCCCGGCAAGAGGAGAGAACCGAAGAGGTCGAGGTGAGCGATGGGGTTCAAGGTCAGGCGTCCCTGTTGCGCCGCCGTATCGTCACCCAGCTTGAATGCCGTGAAGGCGTGAGCCCATTCGTGGACGGCAAACAGCAGGATGAGAATCGCCACCGACCAGGTCACGGAGGCCCATCGAGAGGGTTCGTAACTGTTCCTTGCCAGGTTCAACAGCGGCTCGCTCTGTTCCTTCATCCCCAGCCGGGAGGCCTGCAGGAACTGTTCCGCGGCCTGGTGAGCGCTGACCTTCATCCAGGAGCAAACGGCCGTACAGGTAGTGAAACTGACTTCGGCCGGGCTTCAGCTGGGAGGCCTTCTTGAGGTTGGCCAGCGCTTCCTCATGTTGCCCGAGCTGGCCTGAGCGATGGCCAGAGCTGTCAGGCGGCTCCACGATTCCCCCGGAACCTCCGCCGCCGGCTTGCTCAGCTGGCTGTGTGCCTGCTGGAACTCGCCTGCTCGCAGCAACTCGACCTGCTTCTGAACGGAAGCATCCGCCTCGGCCAAAAACCGATAGTCAATCTGCGGCTCCGGGCTGTGAGGCAGGCTTGCGCCAACCAGGACAATCAGGTGAACGAGAGTGAAAAAGAGCCCGAAGGAATACGCAAGGAAGGCGCGGATCGAACGCCAGTGAAGCCTTTGCGCGGCGGCCTCTTCCCTTGAGGAAGGCGACGATGCTCAAAAGCGGCACAAACGACAGGAAGATCCACCCGAGCGAAACGCCGGCCAGCGCCACAGCTGGGGTGGTCGCCCCTGACCCAGCCTCCAAGACCGGCGCCAGCTCGGGAGATTCGATGCCGAACCGCCCGGCATATTGATCAAGAGTCACGGTGTAGACAAAACGCAGGGCGGTGGCAACGATCCCAGCGACTAAGATCAGCCAGCCTGCGGCCAAAAGGAGGCTGCTTCCCTGCAGCTGCTGGTCGGTGCAGGTCCTGAACTGGAGCAGGCGCGCCACGAGGAGGAGCAGGATGAATGGATCGACGAAGATACGGGCGACCAGAACCAGAGCCATCAACCCGGGCGCCGCCGGCACGGGCATCCATTCAGTCAGGCCCCGGTAAATGGTTAGTGCAAAGAGAATCGCGAAGCAGGCAAAAGATCTCCTCGACAGTCTCCACAATGACCCAAACGTTGCTTCTTCCATGACACCTCCAACCCGCAGCCTGAATGCGGACCAGGCGGTCCGGAAAGCCTTTCGATCTCTGCCGGCCGGCCAGGCTTATCTGGTCCAGGATCGGCCGTATGAATTCGACATCCTTTCAGTTCGTCTCCGTTTATTTCAGTTCCAGCCGATGGATTTGCCCGACGATGAGGAGATAGGACAAAGCGCCAAGCGCTCCCATCATTCCGACATAGACCAGCGCCCAATGAAACGATTGGGTTACGGCCAGGATGTAGCCGATGACGATAGGCGTCACCACGCTCGCCAGATTCCCCGCAAAATTGAAGATCCCCCCGCTCAGGCCGACCATCTCTTTCGGCGAGGTATCGCTGACGACGACCCATCCGAGCGCTCCGAATCCTTTCGCGAAAAAGGCCAGCGACATCACGGCTATAACCAGCCCTTCGGTCGTGACGTAGTTGGCGAGCACAATACAGGATGACAGGGTCATGCCCAGGATGATCGGCGTCTTGCGGGCGACGGTCAGTGAGTTCCCGCGGCAAAGCAGCCGGTCCGACGTGTAACCGCCCAAGAGCCCGCCGGCGAATCCAAGAAGCGCGGGTATCGAGGCCATCAGGCCTGCCTTCAGAATCGACATGCCCTTCGCCTGGACAAGATAGGTTGGAAACCAGGTCAGGAAAAACCAGGTGATGGTGTTGATGCCGAACTGCCCGATATAGACGCCGATCAACATCCGGCTCGAGAGCATCTGGCGGACGTAGTCCAGGCGAATTCCGGATCCCCCCGAAGGGAGACCGGCCAGCCCGCCTCCCGAATGGATGTAGTCAATTTCAGCGCGGTTGGCCATCGGGTGGGTGGCAGGATCCCGAACGAAGCTGAACCAAAAGAAGCCGAGCAATATTCCGATCGCTCCCATGCTGTAAAAGACGGCTTGCCAACCCCAGTTCGCCAGAATCCAGCCCATGAGCGGCGTGAAGGCCGCCAGGGCGAAGTACTGGGCCGAGTTGAAGACGGCGGACGAAAACCCCCGCTCGTGTGTCGGAAACCAGGATGTGACGATGCGGCTGTTCCCAGGAAACGCCGGCGCCTCGGCCACTCCCAGCAGGAATCGGAGGACCAGAAGCGCGACAAAGGCGCTCGTGCCGGCGAGAAGGCCGGCCATGCCCTGCAGAAACGTCATCAGGGACCAGCAGACCAGGGCCAGTCCGTAGACCAGTCTCGAACCGAAGCGGTCCAGGAACCACCCGCCTGGAATTTGCAAGGCCGCGTAAGACCACCCGAAAGCCGCAAATACATACCCCATGGCCACCGCGTCGATACCGAGGTCATTCCTCATCATCGGCGCCGCCATTGAAAGCGTCGCCCGGTCGACGTAGTTGATGGTCGTGACGGCGAAAAGCGTGAGGAGAATCCAATAGCGGATGTTGGTCTTTCGGGCGTTTTCAACGCTGCTGCTCGGGGTTTCCAGTTTCATTCTGAAAGATCCCTGGAGGAAATGGACAAGGTGGCGAAGTGGACGATGGGACAAGAGGGCGTGGCCGCGCCGTCCAATTGGTCCACTGGGTTATTCCAACACTGCCCCTGAAGCCACATCGCCGACGCCTTTCACGTAGCGCCGCAAAACGCGGCTCGTCACCTGAGCCGGCTGCTTCAGCGGCGTGGTCCGGCGCCGGGCCTCCAACTCCTCCTCCGGCACCAGCACTTCAACGCGCCGGCCCGGAATATCGATGCGGATCGGGTCTCCTTCACGGACGTAAGCGATCGGACCGCCGGCGGCGGCTTCGGGTGAGATATGGCCGATACAGGGCCCCCGAGTGGCGCCCGAGAAGCGGCCGTCGGTCACGAGCGCGCTGGCGCTGCCCAGCCCTACGCCCATCAGGGCTGTCGTCGCCGAGTACATCTCGGGCATTCCCGGCGCCCCTTTCGGGCCCTCATAGCGGATCACGATCACGTCGCCGGCGTTGATCCGGCCCTCGTAAATTGCGGCCTCCGCCTCCTTCTCGGAATCGAAGACACGGGCGGGCCCGGTATGTTCCATCATTGAAGGGGCGACACCCGTTTGTTTGACGATGGATCCGAGCGGGGCCAGATTGCCTTTCAGGATCGCGAAACTTCCCTGCGGATGAATCGGGTTGCCGATCGAATGAATGACCTCAGGATTCCGGTTCACCGCCTTTTGGGCAATCTCGGCAAGGCTCAAGCCTGAGCAGGTCTGGGCGTCACGAGCGAGCAACGGCAGCAGTTCTTTGATGAGTGCGGGGACGCCGCCCGCCTGGTCAAGGTCCCAGAATGTGTGAGGCCCGGAGCTCTTGAGGCTGCAGATGTGTGGCGTGTGACGGCTGGCTCTCTCAACGTTATCGAGCGTCATCTTCAGGCCGCGCTCGGCTGCGATGGCAGGAATGTGGATCGTGGCGTTGCTCGAGCCTCCTATAGCAGCTGTCAGCTTCAGAGCGTTCTCGAAGCTTTCAGGGCCAAGAAAACTGGACGGCTTTCGATCTTGTTCGACCAGCCGGACAGCCACGCGGCCGCTTTGCTTTGCGATCCGCTTCTTGCTTGCCGTGACGGCATGAGCGGTGGCGCAGCCGGGCAGGCTCAACCCCAGAATCTCGGCGACGCAGCTCATGGTATTAGCCGTTCCGTTCATCGCGCAGGAGCCGGGTCCCGGGCAGACAGAGCATTCCAGCTCGAGGGCCTCTTCGTCTGAGTAAACGCCGGTAACCCATTTCCCCACTCCCTCCCGCATGTCGGGGATGGCAACTGCTTTGCCCTGGAAAAAGCCGGGCATCATCGGTCCGCCGGTCACAAGCACCGCAGGAAGATCGAGCCGGGCGATGGCCATCATCATGCCCGGCACAATCTTGTCGCAGGAGCAGATGCAGACGAGGCCGTCAAGCTGTTGGCCTTCGGCGATGATCTCTATGCTGTCGGCAATCCAGTCGCGGCCGGGGAGCGTAAAACGCATTCCGGGCTGGCCGTGGACGAGGCCGTCGCACAGCGCGATCGTGTTGAATTCCCATGGAATCCCGCCAGCCTGCCAGATCCCTTTCTTCACCTCTTCAGCCAGGCCCCGCAGATGGACGTGTCCCGGATGCATCTCGTTCCATGAGTTAGCGATCCCGATAAACGGCTTCTCGAAGTCCTCGTCCAGAAGACCCAGGGAACGCAGGTGGGCGCGGTGTCCGGCGCGATTGGGTCCGCAGACCACGTTCCGGCTCCGGTACTTCTTCGTGATCCTGAAAAAATCTCTCTTGGTTGTGTCCTTTGTCACAGCGGACACAAGTCTTACCGCAAATCGGGGAGGGGACCAAGAAAAAAGTTTTCCTCCTCGTAACCGCTCAGTTTTCTGCGAGCGAAGCGGCAGGCGCTTTTGGAGTTCATCA
>JBHGBF010000021.1:0-38814 GCA_041946865.1 Acidobacteriota bacterium
CACTCCGATAGGTGTTTTCCGGAGCAGTGCGCCATCGCCTTCGAGGCTTGGTAAAGCAGGGGTTACGGAACGAGGCGGAGTGTCCGCGGACCAACGCGGATCGATCCGCGGCACTCTGGGAATAGTCTGGGTGGTTCCGTGGTTTATCCGCGCAGATCCGCGGCAACCTGGTCGGCTGGTACCAGGCGGCCGCCGATCATCCGGTACTCCAGGTCGCAAAGTTGGGCGAGCCGGGCATTATGCGTGACGATGATCGAGGTCAGCTCGTGCCGGGAATGCACTTCGATGATCAGGCGGTGAATCGTCTCGGCCGTATGCACATCCAGGTTACCGGTCGGTTCGTCGGCGAGCAGTAACGACGGCTCCCCGGCCAAAGCCCGGGCGACGGCCACCCTCTGCTGCTCTCCTCCGGAAAGCTCCCCGGGGCGGTGGTCACTCCTGTCGCCGAGCCCCACTTCCTCCAGCAGTTTCATGGCCGAGGGCAGGGCCTGGGCGCGAGAGACGCCGCGGAGCAACAACGGGAACATCACGTTCTCCACGGCCGAGAACTCGGGGAGCAGGTGATGGAACTGAAACACGAAACCCACGTGCCGGTTCCGAAACCGGGCCAGCTCCGACTTGTTCAGGTGGCTGATGTCCTGACCGGCAATGGTGATCGTACCGGAATCCGGCGTATCGACTCCGCCGACCAGGTGCAAGAACGTGCTCTTCCCCGAACCGCTGGCGCCTGTAACCGCGATCATCGCGCCTAGGCGGACCTGCAACTCAAGGTCGACAAGTATGTCGAGCCGTTCCTCGCCGGAGCGGAATGATTTGAAGAGGTGGGCGACCTCGACCACGTTATTCATAGCGGAGCGCCTCGATGGGATCCAGGCGGGAGGCGGCCCTGGCCGGGTAGAGTGTGGCGAGAAAGCTGATAATCAGGGCGACAAACGAGATCATGACGACGTCGGAGAACTCGAGACGGAAGGGGACGTAGGGGATGGAATAGACCTGGGGCTCGAGCGGAAACACCTTGTAAGCGTCCAAATACCAGACCACCACGCAGCCCACGACGTCGCCGATGATTGTCCCCACCGCGCCGATAATCAGTCCCTGAAGCATGAAAATCCTCATGATCGTTCGAGACGTCCCCCCCATGGCCGTGATAATGGCGATGTCACGGTTCTTCTCGATAACCATCAGGGTCAGAGTGCTGACGATGTTCAGAGACGCGACCAGCACGATCAGCCCGATGGCGATGAACATCGCCAGCCGTTCGAGCCGCAAAGCCGAGAACAGCGGACGGTTCAGCTCAATCCAAGTGTTGGTGCTGTAGCCTTTCCCGGCAGCCGCTCTGATCCGCTGGGCGATCTCCTGGGCGGCATAGACGTCCGTCACCCGGTACTCCAGCGCCGAGACCTGGCCGGCACTGAGATTCAGGAAGTGTTGGGCAGCCGGCAGTGGAATCAGGGCCCAGTTGGCATCGTATTCCCAAAGCCCGGATTCAAAGATTGCAATCACGCGGAACGCCTGGATCCGAGGCATCCGGCCCAGCGGCGAAAGCTCGCCTCCGAAGCCGATCGCGCGGACTTGCTCGCCCACCAGGATTCCGAGATTCTCAGCCAGTTCCTTGCCGACAATCACGGGAGGAACTCCCTGGCCGTTAGCGAACCCCCTGACACTCCCTTCGGAAATCTCAGGCAACGACTGGGTGAAAGCCTCCCCGGTGGGCTCAATGCCCTTCAGGATCGCGGCCTGCTGGCGAAGGTCACTCTGCAGTAGCGCCTGCCCGTAGATCGAAGGGTTGACCGACACGACTTCGGGCACTTTCGAAATTTCGCCCACCAGCCGCCTGTAGTTGGCGATGGGCCCGGTTCCCGTGCGGAAGAGGGTGATATGAGACGTGGCTTGCAGGATTCGCTCCTGGAACTCGCGCTGAAAACCGGCATTCAGGGACAAAGCGACAATCAGGGCGGCGACGCCCGCGGCCACTCCCGTCACTGAAATCAGGCTGATGACCGAAATCACCGCCTGCTTGCGCCTGGCTTTCAGATACCGCAGGGCAACGAATTGCTCGAATCGCATGATTGATCGCAGGGATTTGTCCACAAACCAACCCGAGCCAATGCGAACCAAGACGTGCGAAGAGGGTCATTGTTCGTCTTGGTTCGCATTGGCTCGGGTTGGTTCGTGGACAAATTCATTCAGCCTCGGCCGGCCTTCCTTCTTCCGGTCTCATGTGCGGGAACAAAATCACGTCCCGGATGGATCTGGAATTGGTCAGAACCATGGTGAGCCGATCAATCCCGATGCCTTCGCCGGCGGTTGGCGGCATGCCGTACCGCAGCGCGCGGACGTAGTCTTCGTCCATGGCATGCGCCTCCTCGTCTCCCTTTTCACGCGCGGCAAGCTGCTCCTGGAAACGCTGGAGCTGCTCCTCGGGGTCGTTTAATTCGCTGTAGGCGTTCCCGATCTCGAACCGCCCCACGTACAGCTCGAAACGTTCGACCAGCCGCGGATCCTCGTCTTTGCGCTTGGACAGCGGCGACAACTCGACTGGGAAATCATAGATGAACGTGGGCTGGACGAGGTGGTCCTCGACGACCGCCTCAAACAGGGCACCCAGCAGGTAGCCCCAGCTGTCGCCCGGCTTGGAAACGCCCTTCTCATTCAGGATCGATTCCAGGCGCGCCGCGTCGTTCAGGTCTTCCAGGGAAGGCCGGTTCTCGCCTGGCCAAAACCTGAGAATCGCCTCCATCATGGAGTAGCGCTCGTAGCGCGCGAAATCGATCTGTTCGCCGCCGTACTCTGCCTGAAGGCGCCCGTTCACGGCCAACACCACCGCTCGCAGCATTTCTTCCGTCATGTCCATCAGGTCGCTGTAGTTGCTGTACGCCTGATAGAACTCCAGCATCGTGAACTCCGGATTGTGTTCTGTCGAAATGCCTTCGTTGCGGAAATTCCGATTGATTTCGAAGACACGGTCAAATCCTCCGACCACCAGCCGCTTCAAGTACAGCTCGGGAGCAATCCGCAGATAGAGGGGGATACCGAGCGCCTCGTGAAAGGTCCGAAACGGGCGGGCGGTCGCGCCTCCAGCGACCGGCTGCATCATGGGAGTTTCGACTTCCAGGTAACCTCGAGCTTCCAGAAACTTCCTGATCTCGGCAATGACCCGACTGCGCTTCACGAAAATCGCGCGCACCTCGGGGTTGGCGATCAGATCCAGGTAGCGCTGGCGGTATCGGATCTCGACATCCTGAAGCCCGTGCCACTTTTCGGGGAGCGGCAGAAACGATTTGGCCAGCAGTTCGAGATGGTCAAGCACAATGGTCAATTCGCCGGTCCGGGTCCGAAACATGGTTCCGGACACCCCGATCATGTCTCCAAGATCGAGAAGCCGAAACAGCTCGTAGACCTTTTCGCCAAGGCGATCCTGGCGCGCATAGATCTGTATCCTGCTTCCACCGCCGGCCAGGTGGGCGAACCCGGCTTTTCCATGGCCTCTCAGCGCCACGATCCGGCCGGCGGTGCTGACTCTTACCGGCTGATGTTCCAGTTCCTCCGCGGATTTCGACGAGAAGAGGTCAAGCAACTGGGGGACGGTATGGGTCCAATTGAACTTGTGCGGATAGGCATCAAACCCCAGTCTGCGAATTTCTTCCAGCTTCTCGTAGCGGTTAGTCTGCTCGCTCATTTCCCCCCTTTTCTGGACTTCCCTGCAGCTCAATCCGGATAGCATCAAGCACGCCGTTTACGAACTCGGTGGCCTCGTCGCCGCTGTACTTGCGCGCAATCTCAATCGCTTCATCGATCACCACAACCTTTGGGGTTGAAGTGGACAAGAACTCGGCGACGGCGATCCGAAGGACGTTCCTGTCCACGGCGGACATCCTCTCAATTCGCCAGTGGAGCGCGTGGCGGCGTATCAGCCGATCGATGTTCTTTTTGTCTCGCAGCGCTTCCCGAAAGAGAAACTCCGCAAACTGCCTGGTCGTGTCGTCGGCCTCATTGAGCTTCCAGAACAGAGGAAGTATCTCGTCCGGCTTGTTGTTCCCCAGATCGTGCTGAAACAGTAAATGGAGAGCGTATTCTCGTGCTTTGCGTCGACTGCTCATAGGGCCTGCGAGTCATTCCTCGATCAGTTCCTTCACCACGTCCACCATCTCAATCGCCGACAAGGCCGCGTCGACGCCCTTGTTGCCGTGCTTCAGACCGGCCCGGTCGAGCGCCTGCTCCACGGTATCGGCGGTTATGATGCCGTAGCCGATTGGAACCCGATGCTCGACTGAGATCGCGTTGAGTGAATGGGTGACGCCAGACGCCAGGAAGCTGTAATGATCCGTCTGGCCCTTGATAATGGCGCCCAGGCAGACGATCGCGTCACAGGATCCTTTCTCGGCCAGGGTTTTGGCTGCCAGTGGGATCTCGAAACTCCCGGGGACCCGAACAACCTCGATGTCGGATTCTGCCGCCCCCGTCCGCCGTAGAATGTCGATCGCTCCTTCCAGAAGGCGTTCGGTGACACTCGAATTAAAGCGACTGACGACGATACCAATTCGCAGACCGCTCGAGCTCAACTTCCCGATTGTTTCCTTCACGTATCCTCCGCCAAATCCGCCAAAGCAGAAGCCAGGAAGTCAGTAGTCAGAATAAAACATGAAAGCGAGGTGGCTTATGACTCCTGACTTCTGTCTCTTTACTTGAACTCCGGTTTCCGTTTCTCCAGAAACGCTCTCGTTCCTTCCTTCATCTGGTCGGTTCCGCAGGCCAGGCCGAACAGACTCGCCTCCATTGCCAGGGCCTGTTGGACGGGCAGGCCGGCGCCGGAATGAACAGACTGAAGCGCCAGCCGGATGGCGACCGGCCCATTGGCCATGATCTTCTTTGCCAGCTCCCGACAGTAATCGAGCAACTCGCCGGCCGGCACCACTCGGTTAACCAGCCCGATCCTCTCCGCTTCCTTCGCCTCGACAATGTCACCCGTCAGAAGCATCTCCAGCGCTCGGCCCTTGCCCACCAGCCGAGGCAAACGCTGAGTGCCCCCGTAACCCGGTATCAATCCCAGTTTGACTTCAGGCTGGCCAAAACGCGCATTTTCGCCTGCAACGCGGATGTGACAGGCCAGGGCAAGCTCGCAGCCGCCGCCCAGGCAATAGCCGTTTATGGCGGCAATCACGGGCTTAGGGCAGGCTTCAATGCTATCGAAGACACGCTGGCCGCGCTGGGAATACATTCTTCCAGAAAGGCCGTCGAGTGAGGACAGCTCTTTGATGTCGGCGCCGGCCACAAAAGCCTTTTCGCCGGTCCCGGTCACGATGATAACCTTGACCGCCTCGTCTTGACCCAACATCTGAAAGGCGCGCTCCAGTTCATTGAGCAGCGGCGCGTTCAGGGCGTTCAGCACTTCCGGACGGCTGATCCGGACAAGGGCTATTTCCTCCTCTGCCGAGACCTGCAGATTCTGATATGAAGCAGCATCCATACGGTAAACTACTAGTTTCCTTGCGTTATCGGCGCAGGTCAAGGAGGAAAACCGGCCGACCGGTAGCACCTGAGGCCGGCAGGCGTCCGGCCAATCACCTGAGCACAGACGCCGGGAAGCGATTCGATCAGCCGGATTCCTTTTTCAGGCGCCATCACACACAGCGCGGTTGCCAGCGCATCGGCTGTCATCCCGTCTCCAGCAATGACGGTCGCGCTGGCGGCGTCGGTCGTCCCCAGGCCGGTCCGGGGATCAAGGATGTGCGAGTAGCGCTTTCCGCCCAGTTCGACGTATTGGTAGGCGTCTCCGGAGGTCGCAATCGCCGTGTTCCGGAGGAGCAACGAGCCGGTCGAATCCGCGGCGCTGTCGGGCGCTTGCACACCCACGCGCCATCCTGGACGGCCGGGAGGCGGGCCAGAGAGGGCAATGTCGCCTCCCGCATCGACAAGGGCGCTTGCGATTCCTTTAGACTTGAGGACCAGCAGCGCCTGATCGGCCGCGTACCCCTTGGCTATAGCGCTCAGGTCCAGGCTCATGCCTTCTTTCTTGAGGCGGACAGTATGCTTGTCCCGCCTAATCTCGATATTTTGATACCCCACGACCCGGCGCGCCTGCTCGAGACGAGCCGCATCGGGCAGATTCTTGTTTCGACGGGCCTCGCGCCACAGCCCTACCAGAGGCCCGACCGTCACATCAAAGGCGCCGTCCGTAAGCCGGGAAAACCGGCAGGCCGCATCGAGGACTCGAAAGAGATCCGGTTCAACCCGCCTTTCTCCACGCCCGCTCGAGGCCGACAGCCGGCTGACTTCGCTGTCCGGCCGATAGTGGCTTAACGCGGCCTCCAGATCGTCGATGCGCGAAAAGGCGGCGTCGGCCGCCTGCCGGGCCTGCACCTCGTCCGGCGCGTAAAGCACGATTCGCACCGACGTCCCCATCCGCAAGCGGGCGTACTCAAAACGGCAGAGCGACGGCGCGGGCGCCGCGGTCAGTACAAACAACAGTGCCAACAAACACGATTTCAAAGTAGACGCCTCGTGAACACGACATTTTCCACCAGGCACCCCAAGGACAGCAAGAGCACCCAGGCAGACACGATGGGAATCCCCTTGTAGAATAGCCGCATGGCAGACCTCATCGGGGCAATTGATCAGGGAACTACGAGCACGCGGTTTATGGTTTTTGATGGCGAAGGACGTGAAGCAGGCAGGCGCCAGCTCGAACACCGGCAGATACTCCCGGGACCTGGCCTTGTCGAGCACGATCCTCTCGAGATACTCCGGAACACCGAAGCCGTCATCCGGCAGACGCTCGCTGAGAAACGGCTGACCGCGAAAGATTTCGCGGCCGTTGGAGTGACGAACCAGCGGGAGACGACCGTGGTCTGGAACCCGAAGACCGGCCGGCCCTGGAGCAACGCGCTCGTCTGGCAGGATACGCGAACCCAGCCACTGATGGCGCAACTCGAACAGGAGGGGAAGGGTGGGCTGATACGCGCCCGGACAGGACTTCCTCCTTCGAGTTACTTCTCGGCCGGCAAGATCCGCTGGATCCTCGATCATGTGCCGGGAGTCAGAGCGGCCGTGGCGCGCCGGGAGGCCCTGTTCGGAAACATCGATGCGTGGATCATCTGGAACCTGACAGGGGGAACAGCCGGCGGGACGCATGCAACGGATGTAACCAATGCCAGCCGGACTATGCTCATGGATCTCTCGACTTGCCGCTGGGACCCGGAGCTTCTCGACCTTCTCGGAATCCCTGCGGATCTCCTCCCCGAGATCCGCTCCTCCTCGGAAGTGTACGGCACGACGCGAGCCGATGGTCCGTTTGGAGGCGAAATCCCGCTGGCAGGCGATCTTGGAGATCAGCAAGCCGCCACCATCGGCCAGGTCTGCTTCAGTCCCGGAGAAGCAAAGAACACTTACGGAACTGGTAATTTCATGCTTTTAAACACCGGAAAGGAACTGGTACCGTCACGCGCCGGCCTCCTGACCACCGCCTGCTATCGCCTCAAAGGCGACTCGACAAGCTACGCTCTGGAGGGCTCGATTGCCGTGACCGGGTCGGCGGTTCAATGGTTGCGCGATCAAGTAGGCCTGATTCGCCACGCCTCGGAGATCGAGACTTTGGCATCGACCGTGAAGGACAACGGCGGAGTGTATTTCGTGCCGGCTTTCTCCGGGCTTTTCGCACCTTATTGGAGGGCTGACGCCCGCGGCGCCATTGTCGGGCTTTCCCGATACGCCACGAAAGGGCACATTGCCCGGGCGACGCTCGAGGCCATTTCCTTTCAAAGCAGAGACGTCCTGCACGCGATGGAAAAAGACTCGGGAATCAAGCTGAGCGTGCTCAAGGTCGACGGCGGGGCAACCGCCAACAATACTTTGATGCAGATCCAGGCTGATATTCTCGGCGTTCCCGTCGTCCGTCCAAGCCTGGCGGAAACAACTTCGCTCGGCGCGGCCTATGCGGCCGGGCTGGCGGTCGGGTTCTGGACCGACCCCGAGAGCCTGCGGTCCAACTGGAAGGCCGACCGCCGATGGGAGCCTCGCTGGAGCGAGGATCGCCGCGAATCGCACTACCGGGAGTGGCAAAAAGCCGTGGAGAAGAGCATGGGGTGGATGGAAGGATGACTTTTCAACTGGTTGCGGGCGGCAGATAATTCTTTGCCAGTTCTACGAAACTCGCGACCTGCTCCTGCTGCCAGGCCTCGCTGCGGTCCAGTTCCTGGGCCATGATCGCCGCGACCTCCGGCGCGATCTCGATGGCCGCCCGGGCATCAAGAAAGAGAGCCCGGGTTCGTCGAGCGAGCACATCCTCGACCGTGCACGCCATCTCCTCCCGGACTCCCCGCAACACGTCCTGACGCGTGTCCGTCAGGGAGTGATGAAGCCTTTCGGCGGGTTCGCCTCCGCCTCCGTTTTCCGCTCCTTCGATCCGGAGGTCATACGTGCCGCCGCCCCGTCGGCGTTCAATGCCGCCCGTCTTTTCCACGGCATTAACCGCGTCCTCTCCCATCTTCCTGTAGGTAGTCCACTTGCCGCCGACCAGCGAGACGAGACCCGAATTGGAAAGCAGGATCTGATGATCACGCGACAGGCGGGAGGTTGGTCCCTGTTTCGTCGAAACCAGGGGACGTATACCGGCAAACATACTCAGGATGTCGGAGGCTTGGGGCGCCTTGCTCAGGTACTGGGCTGCGTGGCGGAGCAGGAAATCCACTTCTTCGGCGAGCGGGACAGGCTCAAGCGAAACCTCTTCCAAGGGCACGTCCGTAGTGCCGATCAGCAGGCGCTTGTGCCAGGGAATGGCGAACAGCATCCTGCCGTCTTCCGTTTTCGGGACCATCAGGGCGGTACTTGCGGGCAGAAACGAGGAGTCGAGGACGATGTGCGTCCCCTGGCTGGCAGCTAGCACCGGAGATTCGCTGGCGTCGTCCAAACGACGAATCCGATCTGCAAAGATTCCGGTGGCGTTGACCGTGACCCGCGCCGCGACCTCATAGACTTCGCCCGACAGCACGTCCTTGACAACCGCGCCCATCGTCTTTCGTCCGGCTTTCAACAACGAAACGACCTGGACATAATTAGCAACTACCCCGCCGAGAGCGGTGATGCTCTGGGCGAGGGAAATCGCCAGCCGGGAGTCGTCAAACTGCGCGTCGTGGTAGAGGACACCGCCTTTCAGGCCTTGGGTTTTGATGCCGGGGAGTCGCTTGATGGTTTCAAGGCGTGACAAGATGCGCGACTTCCCCAGGCTGAGGCGGCCGGCAAGAAGGTCGTACAGCTTCAGGCCGGGGCCGTAAAAGCCAAAATCGCGCCACCGGTAAAGGGGGACCACAAAGGCGAGGTCGTGAACCAGCTGGGGCGCATTCCGGATGAGTCGGCCGCGTTCGCGCAAGGCATCACGCACCAGTGTGAAATTGCCCTGGCGGAGATAGCGGACACCGCCATGGATGAGTTTCGTGCTGCGGCTGGACGTCCCCTTCGAAAAATCGTGTTGTTCGACCAGCAGCGTCCGATAGCCGCGCGTGACGGCCTCGAGAGCGACTCCAAGCCCGCTGGCGCCGCCGCCGATGACGAGCAGGTCCCATCGACGGCGCTCCTGGATCTGCTGGAGGGCATGGTCACGTTTCATGAGAGTGCCCATACTTCTTTCGAGGGGCCGGGTCACATGTCCGTCCTACCCGCCGGAGGGCGGGCAATCCCAAACGGCGGGCTGCAGAAGCGCAACCTCCCCTTGCGTTCTACGGCGCAATTAGGCCCTGGGCGCCGCCCGCAGCCTGTTTCTCCCAGGTCTTCACAGGTATCAGGCGATCTTCCACAAACCGGCTCACCGCTTCAATAGTCGGTAAGCCAAGCAGTTGCTCGACGTGATCTCGCGCCTCGCTGTAGCTTGTGCCGCGGATGACGCGTTTCAACAAAGCGAGTCCCCGCAAGTGCAGGGACAGGTGTTGAAAGCCAAGACCGATGAGAATGTAGGCATAAAGAGGCTGGGATGCCAGTTCACCGCAGATATAAGCGGTCTTGCCCGCCCGCAAGGACGCTTCCGCCACCGTTTTCAGGCTCATCAAGACGGCGGGATGCAACGGATTAAACAGGTCGGCAACCAGGTCGTCCGCCCGCGCGGCCGCGAGCGTGTACTGGATGAGATCGTTCGTGCCCACGGCGGCGAAATCAGCCTGGCTGAGGATCGCGTCAAGCGTCAGGATTGCAGCCGGGACTTCGAGCATGACGCCGATCTCAAGCGGCTCCTGGAACACCATCCCTTCTTTCTGCAGCTCTGCCCGGACCTCGTCGATCGCCTGCCGGCCCTTGACCATCTCATCAACGCTGGCAACCATCGGGAAAACAATCTTCAGGTTTCCGTATTGGCTCGCGCGCAACGCGGCCCGCAGCTGCACACGGAAGACTTCCGGGTGCTTCAGACTGAGCCGGATTCCGCGTAGTCCAAGGGATGCCTTGTCGGCGCGGGCCTGGCCCGGTGAGATCAAGCCCGGTTCGCCGGTATCCAACGTCCTGAGAATGACCGGTTTACCGCCAGCCGCGAGAGCCAGGCCCCGGTAGACCTCGAACTGCGCCTGCTCAGTCACGAGCGAGTTGGACACCATGACCCGCGCTCGCCGGCCAGACCGGCGCAGCTCCGCCGCGGAGCTCTTGACGAACATGAACTCGGAACGCGAGAGCCCGACTCCCTCCGCTCCCTGGCCCAGACCAGACAGGATCTCGGCTTCCGTCTCCGTATTGAGATACAGGTGGACGGGCCGGCCGTCAGCCGTCAGAAACGGGCCGGCATCATGCTCTTCCCCGGCCGCCGTTGCCTTTTCCACACAGGCCTGGCAGCGCCGCACCACGCGACGATTAGGGTTTCGATAGACCACTCCCTCGTAACCGTCGACCAGAATCGTGTCCCCGGTGTGGACAAGCTGAGCCAGATTCTCGATGCCGGAAACCATCGGGATCTGGTATGAGCGGGCGATAATCGTGGCGTGCGAAGTTGTCCCGGCCTTGGTCACTACCAGGCCCTTAATGCGCTCGAGCTGGTAATCGGCAAGTACCGAGAGCGTCACCTCGGGAGCTACCAGAATCAGGGCATCCGGCAGTTGACCGTTCTTGCCGTTGACCTCGGTCAGATTGGCCAGCAGCCGATCCTCGACGTCCTTCAATTCGGACCCCCTTTCCTGAAAGAAGGGATCCTGCAGGGACCGGAACAAGGAAAGCCACTCCTCGGCGGCCTCGCGAATCGCGCGCTCTGGGCTGCACAGGTGGCGGACAATACGCTCCTGGATCTCGGTCCGAAAGCGCTGGTCTTCGAGGATCAGCAGCTGAACATCGGCGATATAGGCGCGCTCCTTCCCAACCAGGGCCTCGAGCCTGCGTTTGATGCTCGTCAATTGATTGTGCGACTGCTCGACCGCTTCCTGAAAACGTCGCAGCTCCTGATCCACTTCGCTCCGGGAGATGCGCAGGCGATAGAAGGACGGAGCAAACGACTCCGCCTGGTAGGCCGTCCCGACAATGACACCGGGCGACAGGGATATTCCCTGCAGCTTGCATGAGGCCAGGTCACGTTCTCGCTTCATTTCGGTTCCTGAAAATTCTCCTGAACCAGTTGGACCAGCTCGGCAATGGCTGCGTCCTCGTCCCGGCCCTCAGCTGTGATCTGCAGCTCGGTGCCGCAGGAAGCAGCCAAGAGCATCACTCCTAGTATGTCCTTCCCGTCTGTCTCTTTGGTGTTGCTGAGCGAGGTGAGCTTGATCTGCGATTCGAAACGCGAAGCTGTTCTGACCAGCCGGGCCGCCGCGCGGGCGTGCAGGCCCAGCCGGTTTTCTACGCGAATAACTCTGCGTAACACCGTTTCACCATCGATTTTAGAGCCGGCATTACTCCCCTAACAACTCGCTGGCAATCGAGATCTGCTTCTGTCCCTGTTCCTTGACCAACGACGCCAATTCCGACACTGTCTCTGTTCCGGCCTGCTGAGCCAACTTGATCACCATGGGGAGGTTCACACCGGTGACAATCTCGAGCTCACCTTTTCGAAGAAACGACAAAGCGATGTTCGACGGCGTCCCCCCGAACATGTCAGTCAGGATAATGACACCCTTGCCTTGGTTAACGGTCTGAATCGCCTGCTCAATCTCTTTTTTCGACTCGTTGACGTCGACATGCCACCCGATCGAGACGGGGACGATGTGGGTTATCTCTCCAACGATTAACTCGGCGGCAGCGACGAGCTCGCTTGCCAGTTGTCCATGGGTGACAACCAGGACGCCGACGAGCGATTGATCCGTTGTCATCTTAAATGCAGATCTCGGTGAATCAGGTTTATTTTGCGGCCTTCGTTCGCCAGGCGTTTCCTCAGTTCGTTCGCCAGCAAGACAGACCGGTGCCGCCCTCCGGTACAGCCAATTCCAATTGTCAGGTAGCTTTTCCCTTCTCTCGAATAGCGCGGGAGAAGGTATTCTAACATATCCTGAATCTTCTCTAGTATTTCCTGCGTTTCCTGGCAACCGGCCATATACTGGCAGACCTCGGGGTCATTGCCCGTCAGCGGCTTCAGCTCGGGGACAAAATTCGGGTTGGGCAGAAAGCGGACGTCGAAGACCAGATCGGAATTGTACGGCAGTCCATGCTTGAAGCCGAAACTGATGATTGTCACGTTAAGCTGCTCGGCGGCTTCAGTCTGTTGGAAGCTGTCATAGATCAGGCGTCGGAGGTCGTGAACGCTGAAGTCGCTGGTATCGATAACCAGGTCGGCCATTGCCCGGATCTCGCTCAGTTTTCGCCGTTCGGCCTGGATGCCGTCGGTCAACGACCGGTGCTGAGCCAGCGGATGGACGCGTCTGGTTTCGCTGTATCGCCGGGCGATAACGTCGTCAGAAGCGTCGACGAAAATAATGGTGGTCCTGAAAGGATTCTGTTTCAGACTGGTGAAAAGCGCCTTCATCCCTGCCGTGGATTCTCCCAGGCGCATGTCTATCACCACGGCCAACTGGCTGATCTTGCCGCCGGAGACCGCCGACAATTCGAGAAGGCGGGGAATCAGCGCGGTAGGCAGGTTGTCGACGCAGAAATAGCCAATGTCCTCAAAGGCCTTGTGGACAGTCCTTTTCCCGGAACCGCTCATCCCGGTGATAACAACGAGCGATTTCAGTTCTGGAACGGCTTTCAACGTTACCCTTTCCGCGTCTTTTATCCACGAACCAACACAAACCAACACGAACACGAAACCGGGAACCGCGCCGCCCGGTTCAGGTCGTGTGTGTTGGTTCGTGGATATGTTCGTCTTGGTTCGTGTTGGTTCGTGGATAAAAGACGCCGGTTCTAGAACAAGACCGTCATTTTCCGCTCACGGGACCCCGGGACGTGCATCTGATCCCGGTACTTGGCGACGGTGCGTCGCGTTATCTGAATGCCCTCTTGGTTCAGGATACGGGCAATCTTCTGATCGGACAGAGGCTTCGATGAATTCTCGTTCCCGATGATCCGCTTGATTCTTTCCTTGACATGAACAATCGAGAGATTCTCGCCGTCCGCGCTCTCCACTCCAACCGTAAAAAACTTCCGGAGCTCAATGACACCTTGCGGCGTGTGGGCATATTTGTTCGCGACCACGCGGCTGATGGTCGAGGAATGCACCCCCAGTTCCTCCGCGACATCCTTGATGAGCATCGGTTTCAGGTACATCAAGCCGCGGTCCAGAAAGTCGCGTTGCCGATTCACGATGCACTGGCAGACGCGGAAAATCGTCTGCTGCCGCTGGTCGACGCTCTTCAACAGTTCCAAAGCTGAGCGGAAACGCTCCTTGATGAAACTCTTCGTGTCTTTTGACACGTTCTGTTCCTTGAGCATCTCCCTGTAAGCCCGGTTGAGCTTGAGCCGCGGCAGGCCGTCGTCATTCAGCGCAATCTGATACTCGTCGTTGACTTTATAGATGTAAACGTCCGGCTGAACGTAAACCGGCTTCTCGGAGCTGTATTTCTGACCCGGCTTGGGTGAAAAATGCCGGATTGTCTCGAGTGCTTTGGAGATGTCCTCGTACTCGCAGCCCAGTTCCTTGCTGATTTCCTTGAATTTCTTTTGCTGTATTAGCGGCAAGTAGCCCTGGACCAGCTTCTCCGCAAGCGATCCGCCTAAATTGGCAGCCTGGATCTGAATCAGCAGACACTCCCGCAGGTCGCGAGCCCCAACCCCCGTCGGATCGAGACTCTGGACCACGGAAAGCGCGCGCTCCACCTCTTCGAGGGGCACCGACAGAGTCGACGCGATCTCGTCGACCTGCACCGTCAAATACCCGTCGGCGTTGATATTCCCGATAATAAAGTCCGCGGTGGGTCGCAGTGACGGAGAGACATCCGACAGGTTCAACTGCCAGGTCAGATGATCACTGAGCGTCGACGGGCTGGCCAGGAACAAGTCAAATGACGGACGGTCGTCGTCACTCTCGCGCTCCCGGTTGTTTGAAGGACTGTAGGAGGATCCGAGATATTCGTCGAAGAAGTACTCGTAGTCGAAATCCTCGTAAGTGTCACCCTGCTCCTGTTCGGCCTTCTGTTGTTCGACCGGCTTTTCAGGCGCTTCAAAGTCAGAGCTCTCCTGGACCTCCTCGAGAACCGGGTTCTCCGCCAACTCCTGATTGAGCAATTCGGAGAGCTCGAGCCTGCTGAGAGTCAGCAGCTCGATCTTCTGGAGAAGGGACGGAGTCATGGCCAACCTTTGCGTCAGCCGAACGCTCAAAGTTGGTCTTAACTGTCCTCGTCTAACCATCCTAAACTCGCGTACTCCTTAGGTTTTTAGTATAGTCGGAAATGTTCGCCCAGGTAAACTTTCCTCACATCCAGATCCGACGAGAGCATCTCCGGCGTGCCGGAACGAAAGATGGCCCCTTCCTTTATGATATACGCTCTGTCGGTGATCTTGAGAGTCTCCCGGACGTTGTGATCCGTGATCAGCACACCAATGTTCTTCGACTTAAGCTGCATGACAATTCGCTGGATGTCCAGCACCGCCAAGGGATCGATTCCCGCAAAGGGCTCGTCCAAAAGCATGAATGACGGTCCGATCACGAGCGAGCGGGCTATTTCCAGCCGGCGGCGCTCGCCTCCGGAGAGCGTGTAAGCCGGGCTTTTCCGCAAGCCCGCGATGCCGAACTCGTCCAGCAGCTCGCTCACCTTCTGGTCCGCCATGCCGTGCTTCATCTGGAGCGTCTCGGCAATCGCGTACAGATTGTCCTCGACCGAGAGCTTACGGAAGACAGACGGTTCCTGCGGCAGGTAGCCAATACCCTTTCGGGCCCGGACGTACATGGGCAGGGCCGTAATATCCTGCCCATTCAAATAGACAGCCCCTGTTTCCGGAGTCAGGAGTCCCACCACCAGGTAGAAGGTCGTGGTTTTCCCTGCGCCGTTCGGTCCGAGCAGGCCGACAACTTCGCCCGCGCTGATCTCGAGGCTGACATCCCGAACGACCGTGCGTCCCCGGAACGACTTGAACAAATGCGTCGCTTCGAGTTTCGCTTTGACCTCCTGGAGCATATGGCACCGGCGCCGTGTAGTCTTTGTTTTCTATCCACGAACCAACCCAGCGAACCAACAGGAACAAAAAGGCCTTTGTTCGTGTTGGTTCGGGTTGGTTCGTGGATAAAAAACCATGGCTACTTTCGGGTTCACCGTCTCGTCGCCTCCTCCGCCGTCATGACCACCTTTTGCGTATCCGGGAAGTAAACGGCACGCGGTCCTCTGGCTTTTCGCTCTCCCTGGACGACTGTGACGCCTCCCCAGGCCTGCACCTCGCTGACCTGGTTCTTCTGTTCTCCTTCAAAAATCAACTCCACGAAGGGAGCTTTGAGGTTCATATCGGCAGCAGTGACTTCCACCTGACCCTCGTATCGAGCGCGTCCCGACTGCCGATCATAAACCAGATGCTGGGACGTCACACGATATTTCTTGCCTTTCTGATCGGTCAGATCGCTAACCACATCCTCGTCAACCCGCACAGTCTGGTCCTGGCTGTTGTATCGGACGACCCGACCCGCCACCGATCCCGCTTTTTGGGTGATCCGCGGAGAGTCGGAATAGACTGCCCATCCAGACTTCCGGTCGCCCTCCATCCGCCCCGACTCGACGACGATCAGGTCGCCGTTCTGGTTCAGCACTGTTCTGACCGAGCCTTCAGCCCGGATCTGGTCCGTCTCTCTGAAAAGCTCGATCCGGCGCGCGGTTGTCTCGGTCTCTTGTCCTGCGCCGGTCGCGTCGCCGCCGCTCCAGTAGCGAAGCAAGGGAGTTCCGCCCGACAAGGTCAGGGCAGCATTCCGGGCCTCATAGCGGGAGACGGCAGCGCGCAACTCGAGTTTCGATTTTTCCTGTTCGTCACGGATCCGCACATCCCCTCGCTGGACCACCTCTGCCAGTTGCCCCGCCGTGTAAACAGCTTCGGCCGTCTGGCTGGCAGAGGTCCGCTTGATACCCTTTTCTTCCGTTGTGAGCGCCACTCCAGGGCCGGCTGTTACCCGGCTGACCCGTCCCGCCATGTAGAAGACGTCGATCGACGGCGCCGTCACCGTTCGCCGGACGACCCCGTCGTTCTCCGCCAGCTGCGAATCGCCCCGGCTCTCCAGCCGATCCGGCTGACCCTCCCGGTAAATCACACGCACCGATTCACGCGCCGACAGACTGCGGTCGAGCCGTGCGGATGTCTGCCTTAGCATCACATTGCGAAGCGCCAGTCCCTGGTCAAGCATGCGTCCCGGTCTGAATCGAAGATCGAGTTCTTCACTTGTCAGGCGCTCGGAGATCGGTCCGGTGGCCGGCTTATCCTCCCACTGTCTGAGTGCAGAGACCTGCCCCGAAAGATGGATTCTTTCCAGGTCCTTGCCTCTGGCGGCCATGTAGCCCACGAGTTGCTCGGCCCGCGACTCCGTAATCCGCAGCGGCTGGGAACGGAACATCACTCTTTCGTCCGCCCGAAAGTCCTTCAGGACCGTGTTCTTCCCTTCCTTTTGTGGAACCGCGACAATCCGCGAAGCCTCCAGGTAGTTCTCCCCGCCAGGCGTTTGTTCCTGGTAAACGGCCCTGTCCGGCGAGCCGGCGGCTCCCGCGACTTCCAGCCTGGTAAGGCTGCCGGCCGCCGGATCAAACAACATATCAATCTGCCGGCCTGTGAAGGCCCGCCCCGGACCAATCTCGAGTCGCCCCTGGCCGCGGCCGCTGACTGTGCGCACCTTGTGCTGCTCGGTCATCTCGACCCTGATGCGGTCCGACGACAATCGATTCCCGGCGCCCTCGATGCTCGCTGCACCCACGAGGTCGATCACGTGCGTATTCAAGTTGTGCACGGCCCTCACGGCCCGGATCTCGGCGCTTCCCTCGTCCAGCGGCAGCGCCAATTGAAACTGCCCTGTGATTTCCACCTCTTTAGGCTCTATGCGGTATTCGAGTGCCTGCCCGCTTCCCGACGCATCTCCACGTTGGAAGCGAAACTTCTCGGAAATGTTCACAACCTCGTTCTTGAGGTCGGCGCTGATGCTGTTCGAGTAAACATCGGTGCCGTCGGCCAGTCTCAAGTGGACGTCGCGCGAGATCCTGATCTGTTTTCCGTCCTGGTCGTACAGGGCTTCCTTTCCGGAGACGAGATTGGTCGGTCTTCCCTGCTCGTCGAAGCGCGTCAACGCCACGTTCCGCAGAATGATTTCGTTCCTGGCCGTCTCGGAGCTCCAATCGGCTCGGATCTCAAATGTCAGCCGCCCGCTTTTGCGCTCCTGATAAACAGCGTTCGTCAGGCTGCGGCTCTGTTGCGGGGTCAGCAGGTCGGCGTGCTTTCCCTTGGACGGCGGGGACCACCGGGAAACGTAGTTGAACGCAATGATAAGAGCTCCACCAGCCAGTAAGACAATGAGGGTCAGGCGGACCGACTTTGATCGCAACATCAGAGGCTAATTATAGATCCGATTACGAATGCAGCTGCGTTCCGCGCCGCGTCATTCCTGCCGCAGGTCGCACAGCCCCAGCAGCAGGTTCTCCCTTCCCTGGTAGGTCTCACGGGTAAGCGTGTAAGCAATGTCGACTGGTTTCCTGGAGCTGACCCGGGCCGCGGCCTGCCCGTTCTTCCACCAGATGGCATCCAGGCGCGAGCCGTTTCTTCCGACCTGGAGCTTCAAGTGCTTATCCTTCAGCACCCACGGCCCGGCAGCGATGTCCACATTCCTAGATGCAAAAACAGGAACAGGGTTACCAATGCCAAAGGGCGCCAGCCGCTCGATCTCCCGGACCAGCGGCAGCGAAAGCTGCTCGATGGGGAGGAGGCATTCGATCTGGAACGTGGGACAGAGGTCTTCGGGGCTGAGCTTTTCCGAAGCGTACTGGTTCAGACGATCGGCCAGGCTCTGACAATGGCTGAGAGGAAGCGTACAGCCGGCCGCTTGGGCGTGCCCGCCATACTGGGTCAGCAGCTCCCGGCATTGGTCGAGGGCGTCAAGCAGGTGAAAGCCGGGAATGCTGCGTCCCGACCCCTGGCAGCTCTCCCCGTCGGAAGACAGCACCAGGGCCGGCCGGTGAAATTTCTCGGCAATCCGGGAGGCCACGATCCCGATCACCCCGCGATGCCATCCCTGTCCTGCGCAGACCATGAAAGAGCGATCATGACCCGCCGGGTCCTGACTGATTTGCGCCTCGATCGCCTCGATAATCCGGGCTTCTTCGCGCTGGCGTGTCGAGTTCATCTCATTCATCTTCCGAACAATCGCCTCGGCTTCAGCGGAGTCTTTCACGGAGAAGAGATTGACCACTTCGCGACCTCCGCCCATGCGTGTCACCGCATTCATGCGCGGCGCGAGCCGGAACCCGACATCCACCATACTGACTTCCTTCCCGACCCCCGCTCCTTCCAGCAAAGCCCTGAGCCCCAGGTTGCGAGGATCGGCCAGCCTTTCCAGCCCGTAGCGAACGATGACTCGATTCTCCCCAACGACCGGAACCACGTCGGCAACCGTTCCGATTGCCACAAGCTTCAGGAAATGCTCAACGACACGTTCCTTCGAAAAGCGGCTGAAAAGCGCTTGGACCAGCTTGAAGACCACCCCGACGCCCGCCAGGTCCTTGTCGGGATAAGGGCAGTCGGGACGACGCGGGTTGAGTATGGCAAAAGCCGGAGGCAGCGTCCTATCCGGCAGGTGATGGTCCGTTACGATCAGCTCGCTGCCGGCCTCCCGGGCAGCCCGACAGGCCTCAAACGCGCGAATCCCGCTGTCGACGCTGATGATCAGCTTGTAACCCTTGTCGACAGCCTGCCTGATCACCTCCGGCTTCAGGCCGTAGCCCTCTTCCAGCCGGCGCGGCAGGTAGAATTCGGGGCAACCGCCCAGCATCTCGAGGGCCCGCTTCAGCACCACAATCGCGGTGATCCCATCCACATCGTAATCGCCGTAAATCAGAACCCGTTCGCGCCGTTCCAGGGCCTGAAGCACACGGTCAACAACCCGGTCCATGTCTTTCATCAGGAACGGATCATGAAGCTGCGCGTACTGCGGGCAAAGGAAAGCGGCGGCCTGCTCGGGGGAATCGAGGCCGCGATGAATCAGCAAGCGCGCCGCCAGTTCCGTAACACCCAGCTCCGAGGCCAGCTCGCGCACTCGGTCTTCAGGGGCAGCCAACAGGTTCCATCGCGCTTGCACGAGCGGAGTCTATCAGCCGCCTCTGTCAGTGCCGTGCCGCGGATCGGCGCGAATCTGACGCGGATCAGCGCGGCCGCGGATCGGCGCGGATCCGACGCGGATCGGCGCTGATCCGCGTAAAATCCGCGAAGATCCGCGGCAAATCCGCGAAGATCAGCGGCAGCGGCACCGGCTTAGAATAGCGCGTAGATGAAAGGCGCTATCGCGGAAGTCTCTGACAGGATCAGGAGAGCCCCGACCAGGATCAGAAAGACAACGATGGGAAGCAGCCACATCTTCTTCCTGACCCGCAAAAACTCCCACAACTCGGCCGTGATGCTCAGCTTCCCCATCTCTCCCAAGAATCTACCAGAAGCCGCCGAAGTGTTACAATGACCCGTTCGTATGCTCTACCTGTCCCTGCTCCAATGCCCGCAATGTCAGGGGCGCCTGGAAGAGGCGGAGGCAGGCATTTTGTGCACGGGGTGCCGGGAACGATTCCCGGTCGAAAACGGCATCCCCCAGCTCTACTGGCCCGAAGACCTGCAGAAGAATGGCCCTTCCGTAACTTCGCGGGTCAGGGCGTTCTACGAAACCAACCCGTTCCCCAACTACGACGATTTCGACGACCTGGCCTCCCTGGTCGATAAGGCCCGCCAAGGCATTTTCGCCCGTCTGCTCGACGAGCAGATCCCGTTCAAGACCCGGGTGCTTGATTGCGGATGCGGCACCGGCCAGCTCACTAACTTTCTGGGCATAGCCCAGCGGTCGGTCTTCGGCACCGATATGTGCCTTAATTCGCTCCGGCTCGCCGAAGACTTCCGGAAGACACACGAGCTGGATCTCGTGAATTTTCTGCAGATGAATATCTTCCGCCCGGTCTTCAAGCCGGCGATTTTCGACGTCGTCATCTGTAACGGAGTTCTCCATCATACTTCCGACCCGGAGAAAGGGCTGGCCACCCTGGCGACGCTGCTCAAACCGGGAGGTTACCTGGTCGTGGGACTCTATCATCGCTTTGGCCGAATCTGGACGGATCTGCGCCGCGCTGCCTTCCGGGTGGTGGGCGAAGGCGCCGCCTGGCTGGACCCGAGAATCCGGCAGGCCGGGCTGACCCGCGACCGGCGCAAGGCGTGGTTTGCCGATCAATACCGGAATCCTCACGAGTCGAAACACACCATCGGTCAGGTTTTGAAATGGCTCGAACGCCACGGCCTGACTTTCGTAAAGAGTCTCCCCAAAACCCGATTTGGCGGAAAATTCGAGAGAGACGAACGTCTGTTCGAGCCGGAACCGCCCGGGAACAGCGTCGAGCGCATGATCGTCGAAGCAGGCCAGCTGTTCGGTCAAGTGACCGAGAACGGGTTCTTCGTCCTCATTGCCCGGAAACAATAGCAGAAATGAGCCAACCATCCAGTCGTCTGAAGCTTCATCTCCTCAGCCTTCTCCTGCTCACGCTCGCCTTCGGGATCGTTCTCGTAATTCTCGAGCTGAGTCTCCGCTACATGTACTCTCCGGAAGGAGGAGAAACGCGGGATCACCTGGTTCAGGCCGACTATATGCCGGCCCGGATGAAGCCGCACTACCAGGGACAGATTCTGGGCGTCCCGTTCAAGACGAACCGCTATGGTCTGAAGGACGAAGAGGACTTCCCCGAGAACCCGGTTGCAAACGAGTATCGCATCCTTTCTCTCGGAGATTCCATTGCCTTTGGGCTTAAAATCCCCACCCAGGCTCATTACACGAAACTCCTGGAACGCGCGCTCAACGGCCGTTCTTCCGAGATCCGCTACCGGGTCATAAATGCCGCCGGCCCGGGCTACAGCCCGTCCGGATACCATCTCTACCTGAAAAACGACGGGCTTCGTCTCAGGCCTCGCCTCGTCATCATTGAAATTGAGCTGTGCAACGACGTCACCGATGAGGCCCTCCTTCGCTGGGAGGGTAAACCCGGCGATCCCGCTGCCTTGGAGCGCGTTCGGGGCGGGCGCTATATCGTCGGATGGGACGGGAATCTGCTGGCCACCTACTGCCGCGGGCCCTACTTCTTCGAAAGGACCTATACCTACACGGTTCTCACCAGGGGCGTTCTCAACCTGCTCTACTTCCTGAACCCGCCCGAACCTTTTGCCACTGCGGAAGGGGTCACCTATTACTCCCTCGGCTTTGATCGTTACCTGCTGGATCACGACCGGATCGAACAGGGCTGGAAGCGGGTCTTCGGGGCACTGGAAAGGACGGCGCAGTTGCTCGGACGGAACCACGTGCAGTTCCTGCTCGTGATTATGCCCACACAGTACATGTTTGACCCGGCGACAGGGTCCTACGGCCGCTTCGCAGCCGGCCTGGTCAAGCGCGCGGTGGCGGAGGCCGAACGCCGCAAATTGCCCTGCCTCGACATGACTGAACCCATGCGAAGCGGAGGAGGTAAGTCTCTCTATTTCGACTTCGCACACCCCACCGAAGAAGGCAATAAAGTAATTGCGACGCAACTGTACACGGCACTTGAGAAGCGATATCTGCGCTAGCCTAACTCGGTTCTTCCCGTGTCCCTCAGGTTCTTCCGCCAGAAGTCCATGGTGTCTGCTATCGTCTGCTCGAGCGGGTAGCGAGGCCGCCAGGCGAGGAGCTTCTGGAGTTTCTCGCTGTTTCCGACCAAGGCCTTCCCAATGCCCGGCCGGTACTTCTCGGCCGACACTTCTACCTGGATGGTCGCCTTCGCGAGTCCCAGCACTGTATCCAAAATGGCCTGAATGCTGGTAGCCCGACCGGAGGCGATGTTGTAGATCTCGCCCGCCACGCCTTTTTCGGCAAGACCGGTGTAAGCGGAAACCACGTCTCGTACGTCCAGAAAATCCCGGGCCGACGCCAGGTTGCCCACCTGGATCGTGCCGGCCGCCTGGACCTTCTTCTCAATCAGAACCGCCTGGCGGCAGAAATCGGAGATCACGAAGGTTTCACTCTGGCCCGGCCCGGAGTGATTGAAGGGGCGGGCAATAACGACGCTCGTCCCAAAATCCCGGCAGTAGCGCAGTCCGACCAGCTCGGCCAGCAGTTTGGATGCGCCGTACGGATTGGACGGAACCGGCCGGCAGCCTTCATCGACCGGTCCGGAGCAGGTCGAACAGGCATAGACCTCCGCCGAGCTGACGAGCAAAGTGCGGGCGCGGGCGGCGGCCTGACGAGCGGCCTCGAGGATATTGACCGTGCCCTGAACGTTAACCAGGTAGTATTCGCGAGGCTTTTGAAGCGATTCCGAAGGGCGGGTCAATCCCGCAAGATGGTAAATCTGGTCCGGTTGGAAATCGGCGACGACACCGAGCAGGCAGGGAAATTCGAGAATATCGCACTCGATCACCTCCCAGGGACCGGCGGATCGCGGAGCAGGAGCGCGTTCGACCCCCATGACCCGTGCTCCTTTATCGGTGAGGGCGCGGGCCAGGTACTGCCCGGCAAATCCAGAAATTCCGGTAATAAGGCATTTCATAGGCGACCAGTAAGGTTTCCGGGGGAGCCGTAGCCATCCGGCCCGCACCCGTTCGGGCCGCAGGCATCCTGCCTGCTTGAGCACCCTGGCAAAGGCAAAACTCGGCGCCCAGGGCGCCCTTATTCTCGCTGTTGAAGATCTCGAGCGTTCTGGCTCAGGGCGGTTACGGTTCCGCTCTCGGTGTTCACCATCCAGACAAACTCGACATTTTGGCCTGCCCGCGTGGCGACGACATTAATCCAGAACTCAGGCGGGCTGTTTTTCACCGGCTTCCATTCCTTGAACTGCAGATCCGGGAAACCGTTGCCTGTCAGTTTCTGAGCCACTTCGGAGTTCTTCACCAGGAGATCGTAGGCCGCCTTGGCGCCGGTAGTTTTTTCCGGCGGGGCGGGGGGCTTCGATTCGTCCTGAGGAGTCTCGGAGGTCGTCTCGGGTTCGGCCGCCTGGGTCGGCGCGCCGGGCGCCGTCGCGCCGGAAGCGCCACCCCCTCGGAACACAAAGGTAGGGGAACCCTGCAGGACAACTTTCGGTTCTACCGTCTTTGGCGGAGGAGGGGGGAGTTTGAAAACTTCGGCACTCTGTTTGGTGGAGGAGATCTTGCTCCAGCCGCGAGCCACGCCTTCGAGCAGCCAGAGACGACTTCCCCGTGAAACGAGGAGAAAAATAACGGGGCCGATGGTCAGGATCAGCATCGCAAGGTAAACGGCCTGCGCCCACCGTGAAGCCTGCTGGACCGCAGGCTCTTCGGTCCGGCGATAACCCGACTGTCGGATTTCTTCGGCCTGCTGGCGTAACGCTTCCGGGTCGATTGATCTCACCTTTTCTTCGGAGCGGGGAGTCTCTTCCGGCACCGGCTCAGCCTTCCTCTCTGCTCTTCTGCTGGCTCTTTTGCTTCAGATAGGTTGTCACAAAAGTGTCCAGATCGCCGTCGAGCACCGAATCGACGTCGCCTACCTCAAACCTGGTCCGGTGGTCCTTGGCGAGGCGATAAGGATGCAGCACGTACGAACGGATCTGGCTACCCCAGGCTATGTCCGCCTTGCTGTCCTCAATTTCGTTCAATTCCTTGCGTTTCTCCTCCATCCTCAGCTCCCAAAGCTTGGACTTGAGGATCTTCATCGCCATGTCCTTGTTACGGTGCTGGGAACGCTCGTTCTGGCACTGCACGACAATGCCGGTCGGCAGGTGCGTGATCCGGACTGCTGAATCCGTGACGTTGACGTGCTGCCCGCCGGCTCCGGATGACCGGTACGTGTCTATTCGAAGATCTTTCTCGTCAATGTCGATGTCCACGTCCTCTTCGACCTCAGGCGTCACGAAGACGGAGGCAAACGACGTGTGACGGCGCGCATTCGAGTCAAATGGTGAAATCCGCACCAGCCGGTGGACGCCGATCTCGGCCGACAGATAGCCGTAAGCGTATTGACCCTCGACAAGAAAAGTCACGGATTTAAGGCCCGCTTCTTCACCCGGCTGGTAATCGGTGATTTCGGTGTGGTATCCGTGCCTCTCGGCCCATCTCAAGTACATCCGGAGCAGCATCTCGGCCCAGTCTTGACTTTCCGTGCCGCCGGCGCCCGGATGGATGGTCACAATCGCGTTGTTTTCGTCGTGAGGCCCCGAAAGCAGGGTCCGGATTTCGGTCTCAGAGATCTCTTTCTCCAGACTTCCGAGCGTGCTTTCCAGGTCATCCACCACTTCCTCGCCTTCGTCGTGAAGCTCAATCAGTGTCTCCACATCTTCGAGCGAACCATGGAAGCGGTCGGCCAGCGAAATGGTCTCCTCTATTTGCTTGCGTCTTTTCAGGACCTTCTGAGATTCTTCGAGGTTAGTCCAAAAATTGGGATCGGAAATCCGTTCCTCGATGCTTCTCAATTCCTGTTTCTTGCGTTCTACGTCAAAGATACTCCCAGAGGTGCCCGATCCTCTTTTCCAAATCTCGATAGCGCTCGTGAAAGTCCTCTACGTTCATCGTCTTTTCTTCGAAACCTTTCCTCTCGATCTTTTGGCCCCCTTCCTCAGGGCCAGGGGAAGCGTGCCGCCAATCAGTACTATATTAAGCCATTCACCGACATAAGAGTAAGGAGTTCGGCCCTGGTACCCGGCCGCATCTGCAAGAATCAAATCGCTTTCGAACAGATCGGTCCGGCGGCGGAAACGTCCGAGCGGGTCAATGACAGCCGAGTAGCCGCTGTTGGCTGCCCGCAAAATCATGCGCCGATTCTCGATCGCCCGAAAGGCGTTGATCTGAAGGTGTTGCTCAGGCGCCGCTGTCCGCCCATACCAGGCGTCATTGGTAACGATGACGAATATTTCTGCCCCTCGCTTCTCGAATTCGCGTGCGATCTCCGGGAAAATCCCCTCGTAGCAGATCAGGGTCGCAAACCTCAGATCTCCGGTGCGACCGAGACGGTAATCCTTGCCGGCCGTGAACGCGCTGACTTCATGCGTCAAGGGGTCGACAAAACTCAGCCACTCTTTGGCGGGCACATATTCCCCGAAGGGCACCAGGTGCTGCTTGTCGTAGCGGTAAGCCACTTTCCCGCCTTTGCCGAGGAGGTAAGCGCTGTTGAAGTAGCGCGTGTCGGAATCCACCGAAGTGCTGTTAAAAAGAAGCTCGGCGCCCACCTCAGAGACCAGGCGCGTCAGGAAGTTACGGTAATAGAAGTCCTGCGTAAAGAAATAGGGATTTTGCGCTTCCGGAAAGATCACCCAGCGGGCGCCCGAGCGCGCGGCCCGTCGATACGCCGCCGGCAACTCTTCGAAATACTTGGTGGCGTAGTGTTCCCTTCCCGCCGCCAGGTCGACGTTCGGCTGGACGATCGCAGCCTGGACCTGTTTGAACTTCCCCGGTTTCCAGAAATAGGCTCGGTACATGCCGTAGATATTCGCCGCCAGCATGAGGCTGACCGCCAGCGCCACGAACTTGAAAGCGCGGAAGCGGAAAAGAGCGAGGATCGAGGCATTCACCAGGACGAGCAGAAAGGAAATGAGGTAGACGCCGCCCAGGTCGGCGATTTGAATGACCCAATGATAGGGGTACTGTGAGTAACCCAGCAGCGCCCACGGAAACCCGTTCACGGCGTAGTAGTTCCGGAGCACTTCAGTCAGCAGCCAGAAACCCGCCGCGCAGACCAGCGCCTGTTGCTCCGATCTCGCCGCCACCAGCCTGGTCAGTAACGTAAAAGGGAACAGAAAGGCGGCCAGCAGAAGCAGGAGCAGCAGGTAAACACCCACTGCGCCCGGCCAGCCGAAACCGCCGAAGGTGACCATCACCCGGGGGATCCAATAAAGGATTCCGCCGAAGTAAGCGAAGGCCAGCAACAGGTGTCCGAGCAGGGTCTTTCCCCACCCCGGACGGCGCGTCAGAAAGTGGAGGTAGGGGATCAGCCCCACCCAGGCCAGCGCAAAAATCGAAAAGGGAGGGAAAGCGAGCCAGAGCGCGATCCCGGAAATCAAGGGAAGCAGGAGTGATGCGTTTGACATGAAGTTGCGCGTTACCAGCGGATGATCGGCGAAGACCCGGATTTATTTGATCTTCTTAATGAACGTCAGAAACCCTTCGTCCTTGAGCAGCGCCTCCGCTCGGGCAGCCTCCTCGCGCGTGAGATAGCTCCCCACTCGGACCCTGTAATAGGGGTCCTTCTGCGAAAGCGGCTTGTCCAAAATGCCTGTGTATCCTCGAGTCTGCAGACGGACGATCACTTTTCGGGCCTCTTCCTCGGTGTTGAGCGCTCCCACCTGAATGCTGTAAATCTCTTTCGCCCGGGACGCCGCAGGAAGGGGAGGTTCGGCCGGCGGCGCAACCGCAGCGTCCGAAGGACCGCCGGCCGGCGAGGCAGGCAAGGGCGGCGGAGGCTGCTGGCTTCCACCGGCGGGAGTCGTTTCCCGGTTCGCCAGATCCAACCGACCTGGCGCCTGGGTCTCGGACGCTGCCGGGGCGACAGCCCCCACCGGCTGAGTCGAAATCTCCTGGCTGAGCCCGGTCACTTGCCCTTTCCCCCAATAGAGTCCCAGCAAGAACAGCCCAAAGACGACCACAATCCAAGCCGTGTACAAGACATATGATTGCTTTGGTGTTAGCTTGCCTTTCACTGTTCCTACCCTCGCTTCTCGAGCTATTTCTTAACCAAGCCGCTCAGAATGTCAACGGGAATGGGAAATATAATGGTCGAATTGTGTTCAGCGCCAATCTCGGTCAGGGTCGAGAGGTAGCGCAGCTGCATCGCCGCCGGGTCCTGCGAGAGCATCTTGGCAGCTTGGAGCAATCGCTCCGCTGCCTGAAACTCGCCGTCGGCGTGGATGATCTTGGCCCGCTTCTCCCGCTCTGCTTCCGCCTGACGCGCCATCGCCCGCTGCATTTCGGCCGGCAGATCCACCGCTTTCACTTCCACCAGCGTGACCTTGATGCCCCAGGGGTCGGTCTGCTCATCCAGGATTTCCGCCAGCCGGCGGTTCAACGACTCACGCTGGCTCAGCAGGCCGTCCAGCTCGACTTCGCCGAGGACCGACCGCAGGGTGGTCTGGGACAGCTGCGAAGTCGCATACAAGTAATTCTCCACCGACACGATCGCCCGATTGGCATCAACCACCCGGAAGTAGACGATCGCGTTCACCTTCACCGAGACGTTATCCCTCGTGATGACGTCCTGAGCTGGAACATCCATGGTCACGGTCCTCAGGCTGACCCTTTCCATACGATCGATGGGCCAGAAGACGAGGATGATACCCGGGCCTTTGGCGTCCGCCAGGAGACGCCCCAGCCTGAAGATGACACCCCGCTCATACTCGCGCAGGACATTGACGACCGAAAGCAGGTACAGAACCAATACGCCGACGACAATAATCCAAGGTGAGATTGTCACGCCGCCTCCTCGCTCAATCTTGTCGAGCCGATTCTCCGCTTTCTCCCGACACTGCAGGTGTCCGGTTTTGCAGGTATGGTTCGACGACCAGATCCAGGTTGTGCGCCTCGAGAATCCTGACCCGAGTCCCAGCAGGGATCGGTGTTCTCGAGGTCGCCCGCCACCATTCCCCATAAACGAATACCTTGCCGCCTTCCGGCGTAATCTCGGTTCGCGCTTCACCGATCAGCCCGATCAGACCCGCCTCTCCGGTCGTGATTCGATGCTTCTGAGCGCGAATGACGAGCCGGAGCAGAAAGACAAAAATGAGAGCAAAGGGGATCGCCACCCCGAACGCCAGGCCGAGACCGATACGGACCTCCGGATAAGGCGTGTCCACCAGAAAGAGCATTCCCAGAACCATCGAGATCACTCCGGCAATGCCCAGAAGCCCAAATCCCTGGACTTTCACCTCGGCAACGAAAAGCCCAATCGCCACCAGGATCAGCAGAGCGCCCACCAGATTGATCGGGACCAGCGAAAAACCCACGAGGGCCAGGATCAAGGCAATCGTCCCCACGACGCCCGGAAGAATCAGCCCCGGGTGCGTAAACTCCAGGTAAATGCCGAGCAGTCCCAGCAGACCAAGCACCAGGGCGAGGTTAGGATTGGCAACCGCACTGAGCACCTTCTCCCTCACGGTCGGCTCAATCGTGACAATGGGCTGGCCCCTAACCTCCAGGATCTGGGTCTCCCCCGTAAACCGCGTCACCTGGCGGCCCTTCAACTTCTCGAGCAAGTCGCGCTGGTCGCGGGCAATGAGGTCGATCAACCCGCCGTCAAGCGCCTCCTGGGCAGTGTAAGACTTGCTTTCCGTCACCGCCTTTTCCGCCATTTCGTAGTTGCGCTTGCGCTGCTTGACGATGCTGCGAAGGCTGGCCAAAGCGTCATTCCGGACCTTTTGGAGCATGATCTTGTTTTCCATCCCAAAAGGGAAAACAGGATGTGCCGATCCGGTGTTCGTCCCTGGGGCCATCGCTGCAATGTCCGACGACAAGAGGATGAAAAAGCCGGCCGAGGCCGCGTGAGCTCCCTGGGGCGTCACGTAGCAGACCACAGGAACCTTCGAGTTGAGGATGTCTTGAATGATTTCCTGCATGGAAACGCCCAAACCACCAGGCGTGGACAGCTCCAAGAGCAGGAATTCCGCGCGGTTCTCTTCCGCTTGTCGTATGGCTTTCCCGATAAACTCCGAGGTGATCGGATCGATCATTCCGTCGATCTTCACCTTGTTAATTGCCGCTTCGGCGACCGAACAGGAAAACACGATCCATAGGGCAAGGAGGCGGATCATCGGACGCTATCTTACAACCAAGCCCCGAAGCGGGACAACTTACGTTCCGGTTGCGGGTTACACACGCAGCCGAGCGGGGCAAGACGCACGCGCAACTTGTAACCCCCACCCCATAAACACCTGTTGTATGATTACGCTTTCCATGAAAGACCTGATTGCCGAACACGGGGTGGTTGGCGCCGGCGGAGCGGGCTTTCCGGCCGCAGTCAAGCTCTCGTCGCGAGCCGAGACCGTCATCCTCAACGCCGCCGAGTGCGAGCCGCTCCTCCACAAGGACAAAGAGCTGCTCATCCACCACTGGTCCGAGGTTCGCCGGGGGCTCGAAATCGCCGTCGCCCGGACGGGAGCGTCACGCGCCGTCATCGGGATCAAGGAAAAGCACGAAAGACTGATTCACCGACTCGGGAAGCAACTCCCGCCCAAGACCACGCTCTGTCCTCTGGCCGACGCCTACCCTTCAGGCGACGAATTCATTCTCGTGTACGACGTGACGGGCCGGGTGATCCCGCCAGGCGGCCTGCCGATTCATCTGGGAGTCGTTGTCTCCAACGTCGAGACCTTGTTCAACATCGGATCGGAAGGCCCCGTGACCCACAAGTACCTGACCGTGGCAGGCGCGGTCAGGGAACCGGTCACGCTTCGCGTGCCGGTCGGGACTCCTTTCTCCTCAGTCATTGAAGCGGCCGGCGGCGCAACGGTCCCGGATTTCGGAATCCTGGTCGGCGGCGCGATGATGGGACGACTGGCCCAGAGCCCCGAGGAGCCGGTGACAAAGACCACCGGAGGACTGATCGTCCTGCCGTCTAGTCACCCGCTTATCGTCCGCTACGCGCTCGGCTGGCGTGAGGTAGCGCGGAAAGCCAGGTCGGCCTGCGACCAGTGCACGTTTTGCACGGAGCTGTGCCCGCGCTACCTGCTCGGTCACCCCATTGAGCCGCATAAGGCCATGCGCAGTATCGGCTTCGGCGGCGAGGGCGCGCGGCCCGAGAGCGAAGGACTCCACTGCTGCGAATGCAACCTCTGCAGTCTGTACTCCTGCCCCGAAGACCTTGATCCCAAGAATGTCTGCGTCTTCAACAAATCGAAGATGAAGCGGGAGGCCCGGACAAACGCCGACGGCAACTACCGACCACATCCTCTCTTCGCCGCCCGCCGGGTCCCGACTACACGACTGAAGCGAAAACTGGGGCTGGCCGGTTTTGACGACCAGGCGCCGCTGTCGTCCAGGGTCCTGACCCCCGGACGGGTCGTCCTGCCGCTTCGACAGCACCTGGGCCGGCCCTGCGTCCCGGTCGTGAAGGCGAATCAACAGGTGACTGAGGGCGAGTTAATCGGGAAGCCGCCGGCGGGCGCGCTGGGCGCCAACATCCACGCCAGCATCAGCGGGACGGTCACCAGCGCGAGCGAAGAACAAATAGTAATCGAGAAGTAACGAGGCTCCCATATGGCTGAACTTGACGCAATAGGGATCATTGAGCTGAGCAGCATCGCCATCGGGTTCAAGGTCCAGGATGCCGTGTTGAAAGGCGCTCGGGTCGAGCTCCTCGTGGCTCGGACCATTTGCTCCGGAAAGTACCTGATCGCCGTCGGCGGCGACGTGGCGTCCGTGACTGCCGCGGTGGACAACGCCGCCCAGGAAGCGGAAGGGTTTCTGATCGAGTCCCGCGTCATCTCCCGCGTCCATCCCTCGGTTTTCCCCGCCATCGGCGGCAATGTCGAGCTGAAAGGGCCGACCGGCGCGCTCGGAGTCGTGGAGACGTTCTCGGCCACAAGTATCATCGATTGCGCCGATGCAGCTGCGAAAGCCGCGAATGTCCAGCTTCTGCGCCTCCACCTGGCCATGGCCATCGGCGGCAAAGGCTTCGTCCTGATGGGCGGCGACATCGCCAGCGTCCGGGCAGCCGTCGACACAGCCACCAGGCTCGCCGCCGCGGAAGGAATCCTGGTCGCAAGCGCCGTCATCGCGCGGCCGTCGCCGGAACTGTTCAAGGAGTGGATATAAGCCTCACCGTCCCGTAGCGCCTCTTCGGCGACTCTCACGACACCACGAGCTCGATTCCCTTCGAACGCACCAATTCCTGAAATTCCGGCGGCACCCCCGAATCGGTCACAATCGTGTCGGCTTCTTCAAGCGCGGCCAGGTGCACGAGCGCCTTACGGCCGAATTTGGTGTGATCGGCTACGATGATGACCTTCCGGGAAGCAGTGATCATCCGGCATTCCGAGCTGACGATGAGCGAGTTGTTGTTGCTCAAGCCCGATTCCGTGATCCCCCCAATGCCCATGATGAGAAGGTCAGCGGAAACACTTCCCAGCATCTGTTCACAAAACGGCCCCAACAGCACGCCCAGCCGCGGGTACAGAAATCCGCCCGTCAGAGTCAGCTCGACCGTGCGAGAGTCGGAGAATATCTCGGCGATCGGGAGGGAGTTCGTGACAATGTGGAGCCGGCGGCCGAGCAGGTTGCGAGCCACCTCGGCTACCGTCGATCCGCCGTCCAAAATGAGCGTCTGCTCGTCTTCGACCAAGGCCGCCGCCATTTTCCCAATACGCCTTTTTTCCTCCTGGCAGCGGACACTCTGCCGCTGAAAGTCCAACAAATCGTCTCGCGACTGCTGAAGCGACAGGGCGCCGCCATGAACCCGGCGCAGAAACCCGTTCTTCTCCAGCCCGCTCAGGTCACGGCGGACCGTCGACTCCGACGCCTCGAGCAGGCGACACAGGGTCTCGACATCCACGAATTCCTGGCTGGAAAACAACTCCTGAATCCGCAAAAGCCGCTCAGCCGCCTTCATACCGGCAAGGTTAGCACGATTCTGGCCGGATTTGAACGAAAATGACAGAAATTGCTTGACTTTTTTGTTAATTCCCTCAAAATTCGGTCATCATGTCCCTGAGCCTCTCGCGCTCTGCCATTGAAGACGTCGTCCGCGCTGTCGTCAGCAGCCGGCTCTCGACCGGGTGTGCCGGCTGCGCCCAGTGCCCTCGGCTGACCTCGTCCCCGCTCGTCGTCAATGCCTCTGCCCGGCACATGCATCTCAGTCCCGGCGACCTGGAGATCCTGTTTGGTTCCGGCCACCAACTGACCCCCCTGAAGCCTCTGTATCAGGAGGGACATTTCGCCGCCGAGGAAACCGTGACGCTCATCGGACCGCGCAGCCGCCTGATTTCCAACCTGCGGATCCTGGGTCCCTGCCGCGGCCACTCCCAGATCGAGCTGGCCTTCACGGACGCCGTGACCCTGGGTATCGATGATGTGCCGATACGCCTGTCCGGAGACATTGCCGGCACACCCGGCGCTTTGGTGATGGGGCCGAAGGGCGTGCTGCAGCTGAAGCAGGGGGTGATCCGCGCGGCCATTCACGTGCACATGAATCCGGCCGACGCCGAGTTCTATGGCGTGGCTCACCGGGACATCATGAAGCTCCGGGTGGGGGGCGCCGCCGGCGTGACGTTCACGAACGTGCACGTGCGTGTCGATCCTGCATACAAACTGGAAGTTCACATGGACACGGATGAGGCCAACGCCTGCGGTCTGCGATTTACGCGGGACGTTCAGCTGTTTGAATGAAAGGCCTGTAACTGCTCAGTCTAGGAGAGAGCGATGAAACAAGCGTTGGGAATGATTGAGACACGCGGCTTGTCGCCGCTGATTGGGGCCGTTGACGCCATGCTGAAGGCAGCCAACGTCACTTTCGCCGGCTGGGAGCCGGTTGGCTCGGGGTTGGTCACGGCCTTCATCGAAGGCGATGTCGCGGCTGTAAAGGCGGCGATCGACGCGGGCGCTGAAGCGGCGGGCCGGCTGGGGGAGGTTGTCAGCTTGCAGGTCATCCCGCGTCCGCACGAAGATCTCGGTGTGTTTTTGCCCGGAAAAGCGAACATATCCAAACCCGGGGCAAAACCGGCGAAGTGAGGGCTGGCGGATGGCGCGGATCATTGGTGCGTGTCATCCACCGGCCTCCTCCTGAGGAGGCTCGATGAATCAAGCAATCGGAATTATCGAAACGAGAGGGCTCGTGGGTCTGGTCGAGGCGACCGACGCGATGTGCAAGGCCGCCAACGTCGAACTGGTGAAGACGATTCAGATCGGCGCCGGCCTGGTGACAACAGTGGTCCGGGGTGATGTGGGAAGCGTGCGCGCCGCCGTTGACGCGGGGGCCGAGGCCGCCAAGGCGGTCGGCGAGCTGGTCGCCGCTCACGTCATTCCGCGGCCGCATGAAGGCCTGGTTGAGGCCTTCCTACAGTAGGCAAGAGCGTGAAGATCCTGGTCGCGAACATCGGCAGCACTTCTTTCAAGTTCCAGCTGTTCGACGTCTCTGCGCGGTCGGTCCTGGCCAAGGGACGCGTGGAACGGATCGGGCAAACACCCGGCGACTGTCCTGATTACGAGTCCGCGATTGACGCCTGCCTGGAGACTATCACGGGGGCAGGCAAACCGCTTTCGAGCCTGTCGGAGCTGAGCGCCATCGGCTTCAAAGCGGTTCACGGCGGTCCCGGGCGCGGGATTTGCCTGGTCGATGATGCGGTGCTTTCCGACATGGAGCGCTTTTGCTTCCTGGCCCCCGCGCACAACCCTCCCTATTTGCGGGCGATGAGGGCCTTCCGGGACCGGCATCCAGGCCTCCCGCTGGTCGCGCTGTTCGAGACTGCTTTTTTCGACCTTCCGGAAGCGGCCAGAACGTACGCCGTTCCGAACGCCTGGAAGGAGCGGCTGGGGGTCCAGCGTTATGGCTTTCACGGCGCCAGCCACCGGTACGCGGCCGAGCGCGCCTCGGCCCTGCTCGGCCGCCCGGATCTTTGCCACGTGTCATGCCACCTGGGAGGGAGCTCGAGCGTGGCCGCCATCAAGGACGGCCGGGGAGTGGATTCGAGTTTCGGGATGTCGCCACAATCCGGGCTTCCGCACAACAACCGGGTGGGCGAGGTGGACGCCTTTGCGGTGCTTTTTGCCATGAAACAGCTCAACCTGGGGATCGACGAAATGGCGGCTGCGCTGGCCCGGGAATCGGGATTGGCAGGGATCAGTGGCGTCGGCGGAGACCTGCGCGACTTGTGTGCGGCGCAGGGCAATGAACACGCGCAACTGGCGGTGGACGTCCTGATTTATTGGATCCGCCATTACGTGGGCGCCTTCGCCTTTCAGCTCGGAGGGCTCGACGTGCTGAGCTTTTCAGGAGGAATCGGCGAAAACAGCGCCGCGATCAGGAGTGCGGTCTGCCGCAGCGCTCAGTCATTCGGGATCGTCATCGACGAAGAGCGGAACCGGGAGGCCGCCGGAGAGACGGATGTGGCCGCGCCGGAATCCAAGGCCCGGGTGCTCGTGATCCCGACCGACGAAGAATGGATTGTCGCCCGGGAGGCAGCCAGTTTGATAACCGCGGACAAAGCGAATAAACGCCGGGAACCGCGGAGTTTATAGGAGAACGAGATGGCACAGCAGGCAATTGGCATGATTGAGACTCGAGGCCTGGTCGCGCTGGTTCAGGCGACCGACGCGATGCTGAAGGCGGCTAATGTGGAGTTCCGGGGCTGGAAGAAGATCGGCAGCGGGCTCTGTACCGCGTTTATCGCGGGAGACGTCGCCGCCGTCAAGGCGGGGGTGGATGCCGGGGCGGCTGCGGCTCGCACGGTAGGCGAAGTCGTGAGCGTGCACGTCATCCCGCGCCCGCACGACGACGTGGGCCGCATAGTTCCACAGCCGGCCCGAGCTTGAGGTTACCCGCCTTGGTGGCGGCCGGATTCTCGTTCAAGGAAGTCCGGCTGCAACCAAGGCATTTGACAGGAAGCGCCTATGTTTCTGGCCAAGGTCATCGGCACAGTGGTTTCGACTCAGAAGAATCCCAAGTTTCAGGGGATGAAGCTTCTTCTGATTCAGCCTTACATTACCCGGGAAGACACACTGGTCCAGTCCGGCAGCTCGGTAGTCGCCGTCGACAGCGTCGGCGCGGGTCTGGGAGAGCTTGTCATGTTCACCCAAGGGAGTTCTGCCCGGCTGACCGACATCACCCGCGACTCGCCGACCGATACGGTGATCGTCGGGATCGTCGACACGGTCGAGATCGGAGGAAAGCGCCTTGCCAAACCTTAATACCGTGAAATCAGGACCGACAACGAGGCCCTCAGAAGAGCTGGTCTCGTCCATCGTCCGGGAGGTGCTCGAGCGGCTGAAAGGACTCGGGGGCCAGGCTGCGCAGGCCGATGGCGGCCCTTCGAAGAGGGCCAGAGAGGTCCGGGCGCGCCGCCACGGCATCTTCCCGACGGTCGACGAGGCGGCAAAAGCCGCGGCCGAGGCCCAGCCGCGCCTCGCCCAGCTCAGCCTCGATCAGAGGAACGAGATCATCGAGATCATCCGCAGGATTTGTGAGGACCGCGCCCGGGAACTGGCCGAAATGGAGTACGAGGAAACGGCCATCGGCAGGCTCGACCACAAGATCGAGAAGCTCAAAATCATCCGCCGAGTGCTGGGGGTCGAAGCCCTGCGGACGGAGGCCCGCAGCGACTCCACGGGGCTGGCCATCCTCGAATACGCCCCCTTCGGCGTCATCGGCATGGTCCTGCCCGCCACGCACTCGGTCCCGACCCTGGCCAGCAATGCCATCAACGTCCTCGCCGGCGGGAACACCGCGGTCTTCAGCCCGCATCCGGCTGCCGCCAAGGTTGCCGGCTATGCGCTCGACCTGTTTAACCAGGAAATCGAGAGGAAAACCGGGCTGGCAAACCTGATGACCACGGTCGAAGCGCCCTCAATTCAATCAGCCGAAGAGCTGTTCCATCACCCCGACGTCGCGCTGTTGTGCGTAACCGGCGGCCCAGCGGTCGTCAAGGCCTCGATGAAAGCCGGAAAACGGGTTATCGCCGCCGGGCCCGGCAATCCCCCGGTCGTCGTCGATGAGACCGCCGATATCGAGAAAGCCGCGGCGGACGTGATTTTCGGAGCGGCCTTTGATAACAACCTGCTCTGCATCGGGGAAAAAGAAGTGTTTGTCGTCGGCTCGGTCGCGGATCGGTTCATCGCCGCCATGCAACGCCACGGTGGCTACTTGCTGAATCGAGAGCAAATCGAAATGCTGACCCGGGCGGCTTTCAGCTTCCGGGAAGGAACGGGGAAAGGCTGCGGACGGGCGCACCTGAAGCGGGACCTGATCGGGAAGGACGCCTCTTTTCTGGCCAAGGCGATCGGGCTCGAGCTCCCCGCCAATGTGGAGCTGCTCTTCGGCGAAACCGGGGAAGACCACCCCTTTGTCCAGGAGGAACAGATGATGCCGTTCCTCCCCGTGGTGAGGGCGCCGGACGTGGACGCCGCGATCGAGGCCGCGCTGCGCGCCGAGCACGGGTACGGGCACACGGCCATGATCCATTCGAACAACGTGGCCAACGTGACGAAAATGGCCCGGGTCATGAACACCACGCTGTTCGTCCACAACGCACCCTGCTCGGCAAGCCTGGGCCTGGGCGGCCCCGGATTTCTGAGCTACAGCATCGCGACGCCCACCGGCGAAGGCGTAACGACCCCGCTGACCTTCACACGTCAGCGCCAGATCGCAGTCGTCGGGGCTTTGAGGATCACATAAGAACGGACAACCGACAAAAGGATTATGAGCTTACAGTCAGTCGCCGGCTTTGTCGGTGCGAGTTAGTTTTTCTTATGTTTATCGCGCGGATTGACGGATGCGTAACGTCGACGGTCAAGCACAAGAGCCTGGACGGGTGGTCGCTCCTGATCGCCCAGCGGCTCAATGCGGACGGCTCGGATGCGGGCGAGCCGCAGGTGGTGATTGACCCGATGCGCGCGGCCCGTGGCGCCCGGGTCCTGATCAGCACGGACGGAGATCTCGCCAGGCAGATGCTGCGGGACAACACGACGCCCACGCGGCTGGTGGTGGTCGGAATATTGGATTGACCGAAAAGGAGAACGAGTTGCGACTCGCAGTTGTGAGGGGAAAGGTGATTCTCAGCCTGGCTGACCCAAGCCTGCTCGGGACACGGTTTCTGGTCGTCGAACCCATCACGGCCGAACGCCTGAACTCCGCTGACCCGGGAGGCGGCAAACAGCTGATCGTGGCCGACCGGCTGGGACCCAACGAAGGCGAGATCATCGCGTTTGTGGAAGGACGGGAAGGCGCGAACCCCTACTGGCCCGGTCATGCGCCGGTCGACGCTTACTGCAGCCTGATCGTCGATACGCTTGACTATCGTCCACCCACGGATTGAAACGAACTATGAATAAGTTGGATTTGACGTGTCTGAAAGTCATCACAGCGCGGGACCTGGAGCCAGCTCTGGCGGCCAAGGCCGACCAGGTGGAGGTGGCGACAGGAGCGCTGATCACTCCCGCCGCCAAAGATTTTGCCTACGCGAAACACCTGACGGTGGTCCGGGCCGGCACAGTCGACTCTCCGAGCCGGCCCGCTTTCGCGGCCGCCGCCAGTCCTCGAGCGTCGTCCGTGGACCGGTACGAGGCGCTCCTGGGCTCGCCGGAGGCGCTTCCCATCAAGGAAGAGATCATCCGGAACAGCAGGAAGCTCTGGAACCGGCAGTATGTCGACGGCAACGGCGGAAATCTTTCCTACCGGATTGCCGAGAACGCCGTGATCTGCACTCCCACCCTGTGCAGCAAGGCCGACGTCACGGTTGAAGACCTCTGCCTGGTCGACATGGAGGGGAATCAGCTGGCCGGGAAGCGGAAACGGACGAGCGAGATTTTCCTCCACCTGGAGATCTATAAAGCCGTTCCGGAGGCGAAAGCCGTCGTCCATGCGCACCCGCCCCATGCGACAGCTTACGCGGTGGTCGGCCGGGTCCCGCCCGCCTGCGTCATCCCTGAGCACGAGGTCTTTGTGGGGAACGTCGCGGTCACGCCCTATGAGACACCCGGCACCAAGGGATTTGCGGAGACTGTTCTGCCTTACGTGAAGACCCACAACACGATTCTCCTCGGCAACCACGGCGTCGTCACTTGGGCGGACACCGTGACGCACGCGGAGTGGTACCACGAGATCGTGGACACGACCTGTCGAATTCTACTGCTGACTGCCCCGCTCGGCGTACCTGTCAAGAGAATCTCCGAAGAAAAGACCAAGGACCTGCTGGGGATCAAGAAACGCCTCGGCCTGCCGGATCCCCGTTACGAGCTTCAGGAATGCCGGTTATGCGACGCGCCCGAATTCCCTCAGGGAATCACCGCCTGCCCCGTGGGGACAGGCTGCGCCGAGCGCCAGGCCGCTTCCCAGGAGGATGTCGAGACGGTCGTCCGGCTCGTGACGGACGAGGTCATGAAGGCTCTCGGGAAAGGACAGGTGTGAAAATGCAGTGACGTTGGGCCGGCGACCAGCCGCTTTTTTGGAGTGCGGTGGTAACGACTGAACTTTATACATATTTCTGCACCCCGTTACCCTTTTCCGCCCGTGGTTACAGAGCCCACCCGACGCGCTTCCCGTCCGCTGACGGTCCGCTGGAAAGCGCTGCGCTTGAAAATCATTTCGAAGGCTCTTTCGGCCAGGATCGGTTAGACTCCCGA
>JBHGBF010000210.1:0-9888 GCA_041946865.1 Acidobacteriota bacterium
CTCCAGAGCTATGGATGAAATGGCAAATGGAAAATAACAGATGGAAAATGGAAAATTCTTTTTGCGCTGCCCCGAAGGGGCCACTCGTTCGGGGCGGAGTCCCCGAACGAGCCTAAAATTTTAATGAGGCAATTCGTGTCATTGACAGTCGGGGGCCCTGGTGAAATACAATACGGCCGACTGCGATACAAGGAGTTGTGATGCCACTCAGTCTGAGAGTCCCTCCGGATAAAGAGGAAATGATCAGGAAAGCGGCAGCCAGAGCCGGAAAGTCTAAGACCGCTTACATCCTTGAGGCCATTGACGAGAAGCTTGGTATTCTGAAAGACCGCGCACAGGCCATCAGAGAGCTTTCCGGCTGGATGTCCCACGAAGAAGCCGATGAATTGAGGCACTCCGTTAAGCGCTTCGAGGAAGTTCACGAGGAGGACTGGCCCTGAAGCTCGTCCTGGACACCTGTATCTATAGTGATTTCGCGGAGGGCCTGCCCGACGTGGTCAATACGATGGCGACCTTCGGGGACTTCCTCTTTATGCCCTCCGTCGTCCTGGGTGAACTCCAGTACGGGTTCCTGAAGGGCACTCGCCAGGAGCTCAACGAAAAGAAGCTTCGTCAGATCATCAGCCGCCTCAACATCGAGGTTGTCCCTGTCGATAAGCAGGTTGCCCGGAAATACGCGATCATCTACATGTCTCTCGTAAGAAAGGGAAAGAAGATCCCGCTAAACGATGTGTGGATTGCCGCATGCTGCATGGAGGTCGGAGGGACGCTGTTCACCAGAGATAGGCACTACGAGGCTATTGATCAGATCGAATCCATAATCCTGTGAGGCCCGGCGCAGTGATGAAGGGTTGGAGACAGCTGTGGCCATGCCCGGCGGATGGCGCCCTCGCCCCCCGGGGCGCCTAGTCTTCCGGCACGATCTCAATCTTGTAGCTGCCCTTTGCAGCCGGCTGTTTCGCAGTCAGGAAAATCCGTGTCAGACGCTCTCCCCACGCGCTTTTCAGGCGTTGATCCGAAAGCGGGATGTCTTCCAGGGAGGCGTCGAAGACAGAAGCGTCGTACGAGATCGCGTACTGCACGTGGGCCATCGGGTCGGACAATACGACCTTTCCCTTCCGGCTCAAGTCGGCCGCCAGCGGAGTCATCAGGTTCAGCCGGACCGGTTTGACCGTCTCCTTAAGCTGGTAATCCTCGAGAAGCTCGATGCTCTTTCCGCGATTCAGGATCAGCGTCCGCTCCCAACGCTCCACTCCGGCTTCGGCTGGATAGGCGCCCGCGATATCGACTGCGAATTGAACCTTTCCGGCGTCCGCGGAAAAACGCGGCGTTCGTGAGTGAAAATTGCGTCCTTCTTTCTGCATCACGCCGTTGATCGTGGGCAGATTGTGAAAATCAGACTGCATGGTCCAGATCTCATACCGGCGCGAGCTGAAGGTTTTTGACGTATACGTGCCGACACCGGCATCAATCAGGACGGGTCGGCCATCCGCGTAAACAATGAAATTCCCGACGTCGTTGTGGTTGTGGCTTTCGGCGTTATGGCCGCCTTTGGCCGCCAGGTAAAGCCCGGCCGAAGACCCGGGCTGGGAACGAGCAGTCATGACCTCCAGGTCGGGGAACCAGCACTCACCGAGCAGAGGTTCCTCGGCCGGCGCGGAGGCCAGTTCCTTGAGCGCAAAGAGATCGGGGAGGAGTCGGCCCAGGGAGCCGTTTCGCGACACTTTCAGGTTTTGTGCGATGCCCTGCCGCCTGGCCAGGAATACTCCGAAACCGGTCATGACCGGGTCGTTGATCCGTTTGCCGTACCGGTAAATCAGGCCCGCTTCCGGCGTCAGGCGGGCGCTCGCGTCCGCGAAATTCACGTAATAATCGTCCTTGATGTAGACCTTGTAGATGTACTGGCCGATCCTGCGGATGAGCGGCGCCTGGTAGAGGTCGATTTTGCCGGCCGACGCCGTCTTGAGCAGTTCCAGGCAGTCAAAGAGAGAGGCGCCGGCCCGTCCCCAGTATCCCGGACCTTCGTCGCACCCGCCGTCTTCCGGGTAGATGTTCAGGAAGTTGTCGAGCACCCGCATGATCTTGAAAACCGAGTTCTGCCGGCGTACCTCGTCCTCATCGTTGAGGAGGACAACCGTGAGCCAGTTGGAACAGATCCACGGGTTCCAGTTGTTCACGTCTTTGCGGGGACCGAACCCCATCCACCAGAAGTCATCCCGATCGAGGCAGGGAGTGATAATCCGCCGCTCCTGTTCCAGACGGATCCGCTCACGAAGCAGAGGCGAAACAGTCTTGAGCCGCGGACCGAGCAGGTAGTCTGTCCAGGCAAGGAGCGCGCCCGTCTCAGCGGCGAAGAGGTCGACGATGGGCTCGGTCACATCCGGAAGGTCGGTTCCCTTCTTTTGCACGCCGATATGCGCAGGCACTCCCCAGAAAGTCTCTTCGCAGACCGCCCAGACACCGTTGGCGATCTCGTCGAGGAACCTGCCCTTGTTATCGAAGACTTCAGCCATGACAAGCGTAGCCAGACGCTGGCGGCGGCCAAAAGACACTCTCTCGTAGTTGGTGCGGTTGCCATTGCGCTTGTATTCCAAAAAGAGCGAAGCCGGCAGCGGCTCCCACGCCGTTCCCAGGAGCCTCTCAGCTTCCTTGACGCAGCCGGCCTTGATGGTTTCCGGGACTTGAGCCCACGCTTGCCTGTCGTCGATTGTGGGATAGGGTTTCAGATCGGCGCGTGAGACGAGGATTCGGGCCAGATTCGGCTCGGTCCAGCGCCCCGAAAGCAAGTTGCGCGCGCCGAAGGCAAGGGCGGTCTGCAGGAAAATAACACCGAGAGCGACAAAGAGAGTCGGGTATCGCATAGTCAGACAGCCTATGCCGGGGAGGGACAGCAGGGCAAGGGGCAAGGCTTCTCCTCTTGCGCGCCGGCTGGAATCGCGCCACAGGTCCGCGCACGCAGGCCTGGGCTGCGTGCGCGGCGGTGCTTCAGCCTGCATGCCGGTCAAACGCCGCCTTCAAGACGTCCGAGAACTCACGGGCGAAATGAAACGCCAGGCCTTTTTTCAGGTATTCCGGCAGTTCGTCGACATCCTTGCGGTTCGCCTCCGGAAAGATGAGGGTCTTCAGCCCCGCTCGCCGGGCGGCGATGACTTTTTCTTTCACTCCGCCGATGGGAAGGACGCGGCCGGTCAGACTCAATTCGCCGGTCATGGCCAGGTCTTTGCGGATCGATTTCTCCGTTACCATCGAAACCAGCGCGGTGGCCATGGTAATGCCGGCGGAAGGGCCATCTTTCGGGGTGGCGCCGGCGGGGACGTGGAGATGCACGAAGTGGGCATCGAAGAAATCCGGGCTGGCGCCGAAATCCGGCAAATGCGCCATAACATAGGAGTAGGCGATCTCTGAGCTCTCCACCATCACCTCACCCAGCTGACCGGTCTGCTTGAATCCTTTTTGCTGCGACTTCACGGCGGTGGCTTCGATCTGGAGAGTGGCGCCGCCCAGACTGGTCCAGGCCAGGCCGGTGACGATCCCCGGACGGATCTCAAAGAGAATCTCGTCGGAGAACGAGGGTTTCCCCAAGATTTCCTCGATGTTGCTCTTCCTGACTGTGAGCCTGGCCTCGGAATTTTGGGCGAGCTGGAGGGCCGCCTTTCTCATGATCTTCCGGATCTGCTTCTCGAGATTACGGACCCCCGCCTCCCGGGCGTACCGATCGATGATAGTCACAAGCGCATCTTTGTGGATGGTCACCTGGTCTTCGGGCAAGCCGTGCTGACGCAGCGCCTTCGGAATCAGGTAGCGCCGCGCAATCTCGATCTTTTCTTCGAGGATATAACCGGACAGGCGAATGACCTCCATGCGGTCGAGCAGCGGCCCGGGAATCGTGTCCAGCTGGTTTGCGGTGGTGACAAAGAGTACGTCCGACAGATCGTAAGGGACGTCCAGATAATGGTCCCTGAAGGTGCTGTTCTGTTCCGGGTCGAGCACTTCCAACAGAGCCGAGGCTGGGTCGCCCTGAAAGGAGGCGCCGATCTTGTCGATTTCGTCAAGCATGATGACGGGATTGGAGGTGCCGGCGGTTTTCAGCGATTGGATGAATTTGCCCGGCATGGCGCCGATGTAAGTCCGGCGGTGCCCCTTGATCTCCGCTTCGTCACGCATTCCGCCGAGCGAGAAACGATAAAACTTGCGGGAGAGCGCCTCCGCGATGCTCATCCCGACGGATGTTTTTCCAACTCCGGGAGGGCCGACCAGGCAAAGTATCGATCCTGAGATATCGCCTTTGATCTTGCCGACGGCGAGGAACTCAATAATGCGCTGTTTGACGTCCTCCAGGCCGTAGTGATCCCGGTCGAGTATCTTGCGGGCCCTTTTCAGCGAGTAGTTATCCTGGCTCATGATCCCCCAGGGGAGGATCGTGAGCCAATCCAGATAATTACGGGTGACGGTGTATTCGGGAGAGGTCGGTTCGAGAATTCTAAGCTTCTCCATCTCCTCCTGCACCGCCTGCTGGGCCTCGGCGTTCAGCTTTCGAACCTTCAGGCGCTCTTCGAACGTCTCGATTTCGGTCAGCTTGCCTTCCTTCTCGAGCCCGAGCTCTTTCTTGATGGCTTTGAGCTGCTCCCGGAGGAAAAACTCACGCTGCTGGCCTGTCATTTTCTCTTCGATCTGTTTCGTAATCTTCTGCTGGAGCTTGGCCAGCTCGACCTCTCTGCGCAGGAGCACCAGAGTCCGGTCGATGCGGTGTCTCACGTCGAATTCGGCCAGCACCTGCTGGAGCTCATGGCCTTCGGCCGTGGTCAGGCTGGCAGCGAAATCGGCCAGACGTCCCGGATCCTCCAGCGACGTCCGGGTTAGGAACATCCTGATAGCTTCCGACTGAAGCGGGTTCAAATCCATCAGTTCGCGCAACGCCTGAATAACGGCGCGAGCGTAGGCTTTCAGCTCGGGATTCACAGAATACTGGGTGGCGAGATGGTATTCGACCCGGGCGAGCACTCCGGGTTCGGCGTCAGCTGCCTCTACGATCCGAAATCGCTCCATACAGGCAATCAGGATCTGTGGGTTTCCCTCTTCGACTCGTAAGATCTTCACGATCTTGGCCGCCACGCCGACGTCGTGAAGGTTCTGGGCGCTGGTCTCGGCATCGGGATTCTTGACGAGGACAATGCCGATCGTCTGGTTGGTCGACTGGAGAGCGTACTCCACGGCGGCGACCTGATCGCGCGGCACCTCAAGCGGGATTTGCAGGCCAGGGAACAAAGGCCGCCGCCTGGCCGGCAAGATGGGAAGGGTGCCAGGCAAAAGCTCACCGGCGAGCACGACGCTCGTGTCCGAACCCTCTGGAGCGGGGGATCCCTCAGCCCCCGGTTTTGCTTCATCAACAACACTATCGGGGGTTTCCATCTCTTCTTTCATCAGGTATGAATATAACAGCCGAAAGCCTCAAAACACTACGAGAGAGACAGAGATTGAGGCGCCGCTACAGGTCTTGCTCTACCACCTGGTTTTCCTTTCTGCGTCCCTTCGTCCGTTCGTCCCTTCGCCGGGCACGCACCCGACGCGCTCTCCGTCCGCTGACGGTCCGCAAAAAGCGCTGCGCTTGCGGCTCCGTGGGCTTTTGCTTCATCCTTCATCCTTCATCCTTCTCTCCGCGTCTTCGCGCTTTTGCGGTGGTGCTGAAGTCCGTTGTATGATCAGCTTTTCCCGAGGAGAAGAAACACTTATGCGTCCAGTGTGCATCATCGTTCGTGATGGTTGGGGCTATAACGAGAACCCGAAGGGCAATTCTGTGCTGGCGGCACATACGCCAAACATCGACTCATACAAGGAGAAGTATCCCTGGTGCCTGCTCGACGCCTCGGGCGAGCCGGTCGGCCTTCCGGACGGGTATCAGGGCTCTTCGGAGGTGGGTCACCTCAACATGGGCGCAGGTCGAATCGTCATTCAGGAGCTGAAGCGAATTGACGACGGATTGGCGACGGGGGAGCTGTTCAAGGCGGAGAAGTGGCGCCTGCTGAGGGAGAATTGGCAGAAGAACCGCAGCAACCTCCACCTGCTTGGCCTGCTGCAGGACGAAGGCGTGCACGCGCATCAGGAGCATCTCTTCAAGATCATGCGCCGGGCCCGGCACGAATACCCTGAAGGCCGGATGATCGTGCACCCCTTTCTGGATGGGCGCGACACACCGCCGCGCAGCACTCTCGAATACATGGCCAGGCTGCGCCAGGTCATGGACGAGGTCGGAGGGTGCACCATCGGAACGGTCATGGGGCGTTATTACGCGATGGACCGGTCGAAGAACTGGGCGCTGACGGACATGGCCTACAACTGCCTGGTTCTGGCTCAGGGGAGGAAGGCGCCCACGGCAGAAGCGGCCGTGACGGAGTCGTATGCGAACGACAAGACGCCGGACAACGTCCCTATGTTTGACGAGTACATCCCGCCCTATGTGATCGATGACTATCCGGGAATCAAGGACGCAGACAGCGTCATCCACACCAATTACCGGCAGGACCGCGCCATTCAGCTTTCGATGGCTTTTGTCGATCCCCGCTACCCAGGCCGGCTGTCGGTCCGGCCCCGGGTCGTCTACGTGGGGCTGACCCGCTATTACGACGAGTTCGAGAACTACATCATGGGCCCGATGAGCGGCAGCGGCGCCATGGACAACCTGCTCGGCGAAGTCATCGCCAACGCCGGCCTCCGCCAGCTCCGGATCGCGGAGACGCAGAAGTTCCGCCACGTGACCAGCTTTTTTAACGGCAAAGCGACGACTCCGTACAAAAACGAGGACCAGGTCGAGGTGAAAAGCCGGTTCGATCCGGCGACCTTTGCCTCACATCCCGAAATGGACGCGTATAACGTCACGGAGGAAATTCTCCGCCGGCTGGCGGACAATCCGTATCAGTTCATCGTGGTGAACTACGCGAACGGAGACATGGTCGGTCATACGGGAGACCCACAGGCGGCTCGAAAGGCCATCGAGGTCGTGGACGAATGCGTGGGCCGAGTGGTCAGCAGGCTTCTGGAGCTGGACGCTTATGTCTTGATCACCGCCGATCATGGAAACTCCGAGCAAATGGTCGACTACCAGACAGGGATGGTAAAAACCAGCCACACTCTCTTCCCGGTGGAATGCATCCTGGTCGGCGAAGACACGCCTCGGATGACTTTGCGTCCCTGCGGGAAGCTGGCCGACCTTGCCCCCACGGTCCTCCATCTCCTCGGCCTCCCGGCGCCGGCTGAAATGACGGCCGACAATCTGGTCTGTAACGAGAAAGAGTTCACTCGTTTTGCCGCAGCCATGGCAGCGAAAGGAGCGGGCCGGCCTGCCGGGTCGAAATCGGCGAGCCGGGAGTTGGCGGAAGTGAAAAGCGCCTGAGGCAGAGAGCGCGCGCAGGTGGTCCACAGCCGGGCACAGAGCTGCAAGCGCGCGTTTTCGAGCGGACTGCCGGCGGACGGGGAGCGCCTCAGGTCCGCGGGGGCGCCTCCGTGCCCAGTAGCGCCACTCGGCGCTACAGTCTCTCCCGGATGGCCCGGGCAATCCGCTCGACCCGCTTGAGGTAGTCGAGCATGTTGGGCGCCTGGAGATCCGTCACGCTGGTGACGTGAGTCGGCTTGAAGAAGTAATCCCGGATGGAGCGCTCCGCGTGGGCGGTTTGTTCGGCGAGCAACTGCAGTTCGACCTCGAATCCTTGTGCCTTCGCTCCCTGGTCCACTTTGATGTCGAAGTTGTCTTTGCCGGGAAGGTCGACCAGCACCATGGAGAGGCGGTCACGGAGGTCTTTGGATTGATCCTCGGCCTTCGCCAGTGCCTGCCTCAGCGTGGCCAGCGCTCGTCCTCGCTTATCAGAGTCAATGGCGGCAAGGTCGGATGACGCCGACGAAGCGCGTTGCACATTCGCCTTCAGCTCGGTCAGCTTCAGGTGCGTCTGTCTGACGAAGTGGTCTACCTGGTTGTCGACCCAGTTTTCTCTGAACTTGTGTTCGACACTGGACTGGCTTGTGACTTCCGGATAAGGGGCGTGCGTGGAAAGAACCTCTCGCAGTATGGGATTGGCACGCACCAGGGCGTAATCAATCTCCTCTTCCTGAGGGGCCGCAAGGCCGGCCGGGGATAGCCCCGCCGCGAAGAGGAATATCAGGCCCAAGCAAGGTCTGGGATACACGGTCCTCATTAGACAGCCGGCGGCGTCCTGAAATCAATAGCGGGACTTCCCGGAATTACTCACCAGAGTCCCAGGACAGGCAAAAGGAAGAGCAGGCCAAGCCAGAGGACGAGGGCGCCTAGAACGTCAAAAATCAGGCCGGCACGGATCATCTTGGTTATAGGAATCAGCCCGGTGCCGTAGACGATCGCGTTTGGCGGCGTGGAAACGGGAAGCATAAAACCCCAGCTGGCGCCGAGCGTCGCTCCAATCGCCGGCGGAATGGGATTCAGGTCTGCGGCCATGGCGATCGAGATCATCACCGGGACGATCATGTTCGCCGACGCGGTATTGGAGGTCGCCTCGCTGACTACGATCGCGGCAATGATCGCGACCAGCGTCATTCCCGCGACGGAAGTCGTCCCGCTGACCTCAAGCACTCCCTTTCCAATGGCCTCCGCCAGCCCGGTCTCAAACATGAGATTTCCGAGGCTGACTCCCGCGCCAAACAGAATCAGCGTGCCCCAGTCGATCCCAACCGCCTGCTTCCAGGTGAGAGTGAACACCCGGTGCGGCCAATCGACGGGGATGACAAAAAGGAGAAGCGCGCCAATCAGCGCCGCAACCGATTCGGGGATACGGCTGTTATAGCCTTTCAAGACCGGGGAATCAACGCCCCAAACCAGGGCCAGAATCCCTGGGGTGATCCACAGGATGACCGTTATGGCGAACACAAGCAGAGTGTTCTTTTGCGCGCGGCTCCACGGTCCCAAGGCCGCCAGCTCGCGCCTCACGTACTCCTGGCTTCCGGCCAGTTGATCGGAATCGGGCCGGTGCAGCAGATAAAGCAGCATGAACAGCAGGAGGAGGATGGCAATCAGGCAGGGAAAGGCCAGCGCGGTCCACTGGAAGAAAGGAATCCGGACCCCGGTCGATTTTTCGATAAGCGCCAGGCCGATCAGGTTCGGAGGAGTTCCAATCGGGGTTCCAATACCGCCGGCAGAGGCGGCGTACGCTGCCATGAGCAGGAACCCACTGGCGAACCGGTCCCCGGTCCGGGGGCCGTTGGCAGCCGCGCGGGCCATCGTGCCGATGATCCCGACACCGATCGGCGCGAGCATCGCCGTTGTCGCCGTATTGCTGATCCACATCGAGATGGCGCCGGCCACCGCCCCGTAGGCCAGCAGAAGCCGGAAACTGCTGTTCCCGATGATGTCAAGTGACATGATCCTGAATGCAAACCGCTTGTCCAGGCCGTGGACCGACATGGCGCGTGCGATCAGGAAGCTGCCCAGAAAAAGATAAATGATCGGGTCCGCCAGAGGCGCAAACGCCCTGGTTGCCGGGGCAACACCCGTGACCACGCAAAGAATGACACCGAGCAGTGCGGCAATCGGGATCGGGACCGGTTCGGTGACCCACCAGATAATCACCCAAGCCAGGATGGCGCCGAGGCGATGCGACTGAACGTTACCGAACGGCAAGAGGTAGACGATCACGCCGGCGAGCGGGCCCAGGAAAAGCCCGATGGTCTTTCGCCAGTGTTCAAACCTTTCTTCGGCTTTCGAGAGGGTGGGACGGATTTCAGCTGATGCGGACTCTATCGTCTGGTTCGACACAGCTCTCGTAGAATAGCGCAGTTCTTATCGTCCGAGGACCTTTTTCAACTCCCTCCTGTAACCCCTCAGTTTTCGTACGGCGAGGCTCGAAAGCGCCACAGAGCCGCAAGCGCAGC
>JBHGBF010000211.1:0-9839 GCA_041946865.1 Acidobacteriota bacterium
GCCGCAAGCGCAGCGCTTTCCAGCGGACCGTCAGCGGACGGGAAGCGCGTCGGGTGCGTACCTTCAGTACGAATCGATCCTGCTTCCGGCACGCAGCCGACGCGCTCCCCGTCCGCTGACGGTCCGCTGGAAAGCGCTGTGCTTGCGGCTCTGTGGCGCTTTGCGCTTGACTCTGTGGCCCTGCGGAGCCTCGCCGTACGAAAACTGAGGGATTACCCTCCCCTGCCTTTCGGCCTTGACTGGAAGGCTGTTTTAACGATACAAGAATAGCTGCCTTTTACAATAACTCGCAACTGAATTCCAAATACGGATAGGAGAGCGGGCTAAGGAGGTGATATGGAAGAAAACTGGAAGGTGTACGTGAACGGGGAAATGGTTCCGTGGCGTGACGCCAGGATTTCCGTTTTCGATCGAGGGTTCCAGTACGGAGACGGCGTGTTCGAGGGTCTCCGGTCTTATGACGGCAAGATCTTCAAGCTTCGCGAACATGTCGACCGCCTCTTCCGCTCGGCTCGCGCCGTCCACATCAAAATCCCGCTCTCAAAGGACGAATTTGGCGAGGCCATCAAGCGCGTCGTGCGCGAGAACGGCTTTCGAGATGCGCACATCAAGCCGCAGGTGACGCGTGGCATCGCCTGGAAACTGGGCCTCGATCCCCGTAACACGACCGCCCCGAATATCGTGATCCCAGCCCGCCCCATCGGCAGGTCCATGTTTGACGCCACCGCCGGATTCACGCTGGCTGCCGTTAGCGTCAGGAAAGTCCCGGCTGCCTGCCTTGACCCCCGGATCAAGTCGTGCAACTACCTGGTCCATATCCTCGCCCGCGCGGAGGCCTTGGCATCGGGAGCAGACGAAGCGATCCTGCTTGATCTGGAGGGCTACGTTTCCGAAGGTTGCGGCGATAACATCTTTCTCGTCGCCGCCGGCTGCCTCCGGACGCCACCGGTTGAGTCCGCTTTGGAGGGAATCACGAGGGCGACGGTAATCGAGCTGGCCGAATGCGCAGGCCTGAACGTGCGCGAGAAACGCATGAGCCTGTACGACGTGTATAACGCCGACGAAGTTTTCGTGACCGGCTCCGGCGCAGGGATCCTGCCGGTCACGAAAGTCGACAAAGAGGCGATCTCCGGCGGCAAAGTCGGACCCGTCACCGAGCTGCTGATGAAGGCCTACGACCAGGAAGTGCGAAAGGGCGCCTCGGTCTACGAGGAGCAAATTACTTCGAACCTATAGAGGAAGACAATGAGCAGGAAAATCTATACCGACCAGGATGTGGACTTGAGTGTGCTCCGGGGAAAGACAATCGTGGCCGTCGGTTATGGGACGCAGGGGAAGGCCCAAGCGCTGAACCTGAGGGACTCGGGCCTGCGTGTCGTGGTCGCCGCCGAACGATCGTCATCCGAGTGGGCAAAAGCGGAGCAGGAGGGGTTTCCGGTCCACGAGACCGAGGCGGCCGCGCGAGAAGGGGACGTCTTCAATCTCCAGGTGCCCGACATGGCTTACCGATGCGCCGCGGTGTACAACGAGAAGATCAAGCCGGCTGCCAAGCCGCAACACTTGATCTGCCTCTCGAGCGCCTTCAACTTCTATTACGCGCATATCAAGCCCGCCCCGACGGTCGACGCGGTCGTGGCGGCGCCCAAAGGCCCGGGGGCGGCGGTCCGCACCGAGTTTGCCGCCGGGCGCGGAGTGCCGGGTATCCTCGCCGTTCACCAGGACGCGTCCGGGCAGGCGTGGGACCTGGGCCTGGCCCTGTGCAAGGGAATCGGGTTTACGCGCGCCGGCGTCCAGAAGACGACCGTGGAGGAGGAGACCTGCACCGACCTGCTTGGGGAGCATTGTGCCTGGGGGGCTATTGTCCAGTTGCTGAAGACGGTGTTCGAGGTGATGGTCGAGGAGGGCTTTGACCCGGAGGTCGCCTTTTACGAAGCGGTAAATGAATCGAAATTGACGACTGATTTGATCTACAAGTTCGGCATGGCCGGGATGCTCGAGCGGATTTCGAACACAGCCGCTTACGGAGCGATGACCGTCGGGCCGAAGATCATCGACGGGCGAGTCAAGGAGAACATTCGCGCGGCCCTCAGCGACATCAAGAACGGTACGTTCGACACCGACTGGAAGAACGACTATTGCCGGAGTTATCCCAACTACCGGCGCCTGTTGTCCGAAATTGCCCGCCATCCGGCGGATGTGATCGGAAACGAGATCAGGAAGAGACTGGGAGTGCTGCAGGAAGCGGACTTCAGCGCCCGGAACCCATTAGAGAGCTGAGGAATCCCGACAAGCGCGGGCGTGGAGGGCGGCGGCTGGATCGAAGCGGCGGTCGAGTGACTCGCCGTTTTGTGACGAGTTGTATCGAGACCCTGCTGAGATCGCTACAATGTGGGGCGCCGCAGCCATCTTGCCTGCTCCTGCCCACGCAAGTCGAAACATCGGAGGTTCGGATGGTCACAGAGATCACGATCCCCAACCTGGGACTGACCATGGAGGAGGCCCGGATCGTCGAATGGCTCAAGAAGGAAGGGGAATCGGTCGCCCAGGGCGAGCCGGTGGCGGTGATTGAGACCGACAAGTCCACGTTTGAAATCACGGCCTCGACCGGGCTCCTGCACGTGGAAAAGCAAGCCGGAGAGGCTTATCCGGTCGGCACGGTCATCGCCTGGACCGCCGATAATCCGGCCGAATACGAACGGCGCCGTTCGGCAAAGGGCCAGGCCGAGACGGCTCGAAGCGGAGCTGAACAACCGGTATCGCAAACGAGTTCACCCCAGGCGGCCGCTCCTGCCGAGCGCAAGGGAAAACCTCCCAGCTCGCCTTCCGCCCGCCGCCTGGCTCGCGAACACAACGTCGACTTGTCCCGGATCACCGGAACGGGGCCGGGGGAGCGAATCGTCAGGGAAGACGTGGAAGCCCATTTGAGGAACGTTCGGAGGGCGCCCGAGACGCCTCCCGCACCGGTGCCTGGTTTTCTCAAGAAGGCCGCACAGGTCCTTCCAGTGACCGGCGTGCGGGCGCTTATCCAGGAGCGCATGCAGAAGAGCCTCCGGGATTCGGCCCAGCTTACGATCAGCATGGAGGCGCAGGCGTCCGAGCTCTGGCGGTTGCGGAAGACGCTGGCGCAACAGCCGGACGCGTCCTTCAGGATCTCGTACAACGCGATTTTCCTCAAGGCCTTGGGACACGCTCTCAAGCAATATCCCTTGATGAATTCCAGTAGCGACGGGCACCAGCTGACGCTATGGCAGTCGGTCAATGTCGGAATCGCCACGGAGGTCGACGAAGGACTGGTCGTCCCGGTTGTCCGCGACGTCGATCAGAAAGACCTTATCGCTATCCAGCAGGAAATCGAATCGCTGGTGCAGACGGCGCGCGCCGGAAAGCGGACGCCCGATCAGATGCAGGGCGGCACTTTTACCCTGACAAACCTCGGTTCGCTGGGCGTGGATGTGTTCACACCCATCCTGAATCCCCCTGAGGTCGGGATCCTGGGTGTCGGCCGGATTGCCGATCGCCCGGTCGTGATCGATTCGACGATGCAGGTCGCGAAAACAGTGGTGCTGAGCCTCACCTTCGATCACCGCGTGGTGGATGGCGCTTACGCGGCCCGATTCCTCGGAAAGGTCAGGGACTACGTGCAGGAGCCCTTTCTGCTCTACCTGTCTGAGTCCCGTCGTCCTTCAAATGATGTAACCGGAGGCAAACCCGATGCAACACGACGATAACCTGCTGCTCCAGATGTACCGCCTGATGCTGAGGATCAGGTGCTTTGAAGACAAGACCAAAGAACTGTACCTGAATGGGGAGATCCGGGGCACGATACACGTCTCTCAGGGTCAGGAGGCGGTCGCAGCCGGCGCTTGTCTTGCTTTGGAGGAGGCGGACTATATCATCACCACCCACCGAGGCCACGGCCATTGTCTCGCGCGTGGCGTCACGAGTCGCAGCCTCCTCGCTGAGATCCTGGGCAAACAGACAGGCTGCTGCGGGGGCAGGGCCGGTTCCCTGCATGCTTTTGACGCCTCTAAGGGGGTGCTCGGCGCTGCGGCGGTCGTCGGTTCCGGCCTGCCGATCGCCACCGGGGTCGCCCTAGGGATTCAGATGCGGGAGGCCCGACAGGTGGTTCTGAATTTCTTCGGCGATGGGACGGCCAACCACGGCACCTTCCACGAAGCCATCAACCTCGGTTCGATCTGGAAGCTCCCGATCGTGTATCTGTGCGAGAACAACCAGGTTGCCGACACTACTCCGTTTCTGCAGACCATCAACATCCCCGATATTGCGGCCCGTTCCTCGGCTTACGGGATCCCCGGCCAGGTCGTGGACGGCAATGATGCTGAAGCGGTTTATGCCGCTGTCCGGCAGGCCGTCGACCGCGCCCGCGGAGGCGACGGCCCCTCCCTGCTGGAGTGCAAGACCTACCGATGGGAGGGCCATCACATTGGCGACCCGTGCCTTTGGCGGAAGCCCGGGGAGCTGGAAAACTGGAAGGAGAAGTGCCCGATCCGAAGGCTGGGCGAGAAACTGCTCTGCTCCGGCGCCGCAAGCCAAGAGGAGCTTCGGCATCTTGAACAGGAGACCCGGGCCGAGATGGAGGATGCGGCGGAGTTCGCCCGCCAAAGCTCCCAGCCCGATCCGCGCAGCGTGCTGGATTTCGTTTGGGGAGAGGAGAGCCGGCCATGAAGGAGACGAGTTTTCGAGAAGCCTTGACTGCTGCAATGGACGAGGAAATGACGCGCGATCCGAACGTCTTCCTGATCGGCGAGGACATTGGGCTCTATGGCGGAGTGTTCGGTGTGACCAAGGGTCTGCTTGCCAGGTACGGCGCGAAACGTGTCCGGCAGACCCCGATCTCCGAGAGCGCCATAGTCGGCGCCGCCATAGGCGCCTCGATGATCGGTTTGCGACCGGTCGCGGAGATCATGTATTTCGACTTCGCTGCCACCTGCATGGACCAAATCATCAATCAGGCGGCCAAGATTCGTTACGTCTCAAACGGTCAGGTGAAGCTTCCGATGGTGATCCGAACCCAGGCTGGAGGCGGCAGAGGCAAAGGGTGCACTCACTCCCAATACCTGGAGGCGCTGTTTTTTCATGTCCCGGGGATCAAAATCGTCGCCCCAGCGACCGCCCACGACGCCAAAGGGCTTCTCAAGAGCGCGATCCGCGACGACAGCCCCGTCCTGTTCCTCGAGAACGCCTTTTTCTACAACAAGAAAGAGAAGCTGCCGGAGGAGGAATATACGGTGCCTCTGGGGGAGGCTGCCGTGCGCAAGACGGGACGCGATCTGACGCTTGTGACGTACGCCTCTATGGTCGACAGATGCCTGCAGGCGGCCGACAGCCTGGAACACCGGGGCGTCTCGGCCGAAGTCATTGATCTCCGCACCTTGGTCCCGATGGACGTCGATACTGTGGTTAAATCGGTCAGGAAGACCGAGCGATGCGTGATCGTGCACGAAGCGTATCGCAGAGGCGGGATCGGCGCCGAAATCGCAAGCCTGGTGATGGAAAAGGTGTTTGATTACCTGGACGCTCCCATCGGCCGCGTCGGCGCTCTCGAGACCCCTATACCTTTTGCCGAAAGCCTGGAAAGGGAGGTCCTGCCCAGCCTGGAACGGATCGAACGGGCGTGCTTCGACGTCGTGGGCAAGGCCGGCTTTGCGGCGCCACCGTCGGCTTAGCTTTTCCGACCGGCTGATGTCTGTTGCGAAGGAGTTGACATGAACGAGCAGGAACGTTACCAGCAGATTGATGTGCCTTTTTATGAGAAGAACGTCGCTCCCTTCTTGCCCGACAGGGTCCTGGATTTCCACGCTCACACATGGAAAAGCGAGCACTGGAAAGAAGTCCCCTGGGAAACCGGCAAGGAGGGAACCCGTTACCTCGTTACGACCGAGCAGTACGGCGTCGAAACCCTGTTGGCGGACGGCAAAAGAATTTTCCCCGACCGGGACTATCTGGCCGTATGTTTTGGATACCCGACGCCTGCCGCCCACCTCGAGAAGGAAAATGATTACGTGGCCGGGGCAGGTGAGCGGCCGGGGCTATTCCCTCTCTATCTGGCCGGAAACGGTCTGACCCCCATCCAAGAGATTGAAAAGACGGTGCGTGATCGCGGCTTTTTTGGATACAAAGTTTTCCTGAATTGGTACGGGGACAACTACAGCCACGTGCGTGTCAGGGACATGCTCGGTTCGGACGAGCTCAAGCTGGCCGATCGATTGGGACTGGTGGTCTTGCTGCACGTGCCCGCCGCCCGGCGTCTCGCCGACCCTCTCGTTCAGGAAGGCGTCAAAGCCTGGTCCGAAGCCTGTCCGAACGCCCGTTTCGTGCTGGCCCATTGCGGCCGGGCCTATCACCCGGACGAGATGAGCCAGGCAATCGGCGCAATCGCGGACCTCTCCAACGTTTACATGGACAGTTCAATGGTGATGGAGCCGCAGGTGTTGCAGATGGTCTTGGAGAACATCGACTCGAGCCGGCTGCTTTACGCGACCGACTTCCCGGTGGCGGCCATGCGCGGACGCCGGGTTTACGTTATGGACCACTGGGTCGACGTGGTTTTGGAAGGTTATCCGCCGAGCGCCTTCCGGGTGGCCGGCGACAACATCCACGCCACCTTCATGGCCTGGGAAATCGCCTTGGCTGTCAAGCGGGCCGCCGATATGGTAAAACTGCCGGCCAGGCGCCTGCGCGACATCTTCTTCGAGAACGGCATCAAAGTCCTGCAACACGTCATGAACGGCGAGCAGTACCAGGTGGCCGTCACCCGCTGGCAGGCGCAGGCCGCAAGCTGATACAGACATGCTTTGTGGCCAGACGTTCTCGGAGATGGAGGCGGCAGTTTATTGCCTGCCTCCATCTCACTCACGCAAAGAGCAGATACACGATCAGGACCAGGAGGCCGAACAGGACGTGCCACATCGCCAGATTCTTGTATAGGGGACCACGCAAATCCGACGGCACCCGAGCATAGGCCGGCGTCCAGATAATGCTCTTGACCTTCTGCCAGTCCGGCGCCGCTGTCATCGTACTGACGGCAACCAGGACGATCACGCAGAAGACGAAGCTTATCGAGCCGCGGTACAGGAAATTGATATCGGGAAACAGTATCCGCTCAACGACGACGGCGAAGGGAATCCCCAGTAACGTCGTCAGAAGTGCCGCCCGCCCGGTCGCGCGCCACCAGAACACACCCGCCAGAAAAATGACGGCAAAAGGCGGCGCCACGTACGTGTAGATGTTCTGAATATAGACAAAGAGGGAGCCCATTTTGGCTACGAGTGGGGCTAAGGTGGCGCCGATCGTCAGAATGACAATCCCGGCGATCTTACCGAACCGGACAACCTGCCGAGGAGTCGCGTCAGGGCGGAGAAACCTCTTGTAAAGATCCAGGCTCACGACCGTCGAAGTCGAGTTCAAGACCGAGCTGACCGTGGACATGATCGCGCCGATCAGTCCCGCCAGAACGAAACCGGTCAGACCGCTTGGCAACAGGTCGCGCACCATCGTCGGCATCGCCAGGTCGGGAGCAGCGAGGTTCGGGTACAGTTTGCGTGCCGCGATGCCAGGAATCACAACCAGGAAAGGTATCCAAAACAGCAGGAAATAGTTGAAAAGAGCTCCTGCCCGGCCGTGCCACTCGTCCTTCCCGCCCAGACACAGCTGGATGTAGAACTGATTAGTCGAGTTGTACCAGATTCCGACGGTCAGGCCGGACAAGAGGATCCCGAGAAAGGGAAATACAGGATGACTCGCCGGGGTGAGCAGGTGAAACATATCCGGCTGTTCGGACATGAGCGTTCCAATCCCACCCGCCTTGCTGATGCTGATCACAGCGACCAGCAAGCCGCCGATAAAGAGCGCGACGAACTGCGACAGCGCCGACCAGGCTGTCGACTGGAGCCCCCCGTAAATGGTGTATGCGCCGGTCGTAATAGCGACCAGCAGAATGGCCGGAACCAGCGACCAGCCGAACATCGTGTGAAGGGCCAGGCCACCGGCGTAAAGCACCGCCGCCAGGAAGGCGGCGATGTAAGTCAATGTCGTAATCACGGCATACCACAGTCGGTTGGACGGATCGTATCGCCTCTCCAGAAACTCGGGCATGGTATACAGCCCGCTGCGCAGGTAGTAGGGTAGGAAGACCCAGATCAGGAAAACCGTGCCGATTCCCAACCAGCAGTAGTTGGCGACCACCAGGCCGTGCTGGTAGGAACTGCCCACCATTCCCACAAAATGTTCCGTGCTAAGCGTGGTTGCGGCCAGCGAGGCGCCGATCGTGTACCAGGGAAGGTATGTCCGCGCCAGGAAATAGTCGTCCGCCGTCTTCTTCTCTTTACGTCCCGACCAGAAACCGATCCAAAGCGTGACGGCGAAATAGCCGAGGACGACGAGCAAGTCCAGATTACTAATTTTCATTCTCTTTCCTTCAGAATGTCGTAAACTGCTTCCGTATTTTGCAGCGAATTATAGCCGCGTGGAGTTCGAGCTGTCCACCAATTCTCGAGCACCAATTGAAAAGGAGTCTCAGGCATGCGATACAACCGTTATCAACACGAACGAAACTGGGGAGCACGGATCACCGAGTACACTTATCGGGGCTACGCGATGGTAGCGCTTGAAAACCGGTTCCTGCGGGTGGCGATCGCGGCGGGCAAGGGTACGGACATCGTCGAATTTCTGTACAAGCCTCAAGACGTCGATTTCATGTGGCGCAACTATACCGGCTTGCCGGCTTTTCAAAACTACACGCCGACTATTCCCTGCCCGTCCGGCGCCTTTATCGACTATTACCCCGGAGGATGGCAGGAATTGTTTCCAAATGCCGGCATGAATTGCATCCACAAAGGTTCGCCACAGGGAGCGCATGGAGAAGTCTGCCTGCTTCCCTGGCGTTATCGAATCGAGAGGGATGATCCTGAACAGATCGAGGTAGCCTTTCACGTCCGGACCTACCGCACGCAATTCCTCGTCGAAAAGAGATACAGCCTCGACGCTGAAAGCCCCGTCCTGAGGATTGATGAGCGCATCGTCAACGAGTCCGGCGAGGCGATGGAGTACATGTGGGGGCAGCATCCGAGTTTCGGCTGGCCGTTTCTCGACGAGTCCTGCCGGCTGTTTCTTCCGCCCTGTCGGGTGCGGACGCCCGACGATTACGCGGCTCCGACCAGCCGGCTGGAAAAAGGGCTGGACTCAAAGTGGCCCCGCGTGAAAGGGAGGAACGGAGACGGAATCGATCTGTCGCGGATTGCGGCCCCGGAGACCCACTCGCACGACATGGCGTACATGCACGAATTGTCCGACGGCTGGTTCGCACTTGTGAATCCCGAAAAGCGGCTCGGTTTTGCCCTGCGGTGGGACAAGGATCTCTTCCCTTCCCTCTGGTTCTGGCAGCTTTACCGCGGCGGTTTCGGCTTCCCTTGGTTCGGCAGCACGTACACGATCGCGGTTGAGCCCGTGACCTCCTATCCACCGACACTAACCGAATCGATCAAGGCAGGGACCCACCGAGTGCTCGGGCCGGGAGGAGAGGTGCGCACAACGCTGCTCGCGATCGCCCTAGCCGAACGGGAGCAGGTGAACGGGATCGATGAGAACGGCACGGTAAGGTAGTCGGGGCGGGGACCCAGAGGTTGAGCCGCGTTAGGTTTGTGTATTCGAGCGCCTCTTCGACGCGGTCGGCTGCGGGGTTACCGTAGGACAGAGGCGCTGCTCCAGGCGAAACAGAGCCGCAAGCCCAGCGCTTTTCAGCGGAGCGCGTCGGGTGCGCGCGACGAATCAACAGGAACCGCTGCTGTGTGGCTGTATCACGCTGAAAGCGTGAAGCATGA
>JBHGBF010000212.1:0-13444 GCA_041946865.1 Acidobacteriota bacterium
AAGTCCACATTGCACTTCACATCAAAAACGGAGCCTCCAACGGGTTTGCAGCACACCCGTGCCAGATTAAGTCGTTCTCTTTCAGTCAGGATCAGGGTAAACTGAGTCGTTGGAGGAGGAGATGGACACGATCTCCCCTTTTGAAAAACGGGCAGAGCTACGACGGATCCTGACCAGCAAGCGTTTCGAAAAAGCGGAGAAAAAAGCTCGCTTTCTCGAGTTCGTCACCGAGCAGACCCTTCAGGGGAACGCAGAAAAGCTGAACGAGTACCTGATCGGGATCGAGATCTATGAGCGGGGGGAGGATTTCAACCCCCAGGCGGATCCGATTGTCCGGGTCCAGGCGCACCAGATCCGGCGTCTGCTGGCACGCTATTACGAAGACGAGGGCCGGGAGAGCACGCTGCGGCTCGACCTGCCCGCCGGACATTACATCCCGCAGTTCTCGAGGGTTTCGTCACCGGGCCCATCAGCTGAATCAGAGGAAAGGCCCGCCGGGGCTCGGCGTACGGGTGTCGGGGGTCGCACAATCGCTCTCGTCTTCCTGGCCTGCGCCTCAGTCCTTTTCGCCGTCCTCTGGGTCCGCACAGTGGTTCAGAAGCCGACGCCGCAGGAGACCAGCCAGCCAGCCGTGCCGGCGGAGATGGAATGGTTCTGGCGACCGTTTCTCCCTCCGGCGGCTCCACCGTTGATTGTTCTGCCGGTGCATCCGTTGCTGCGGGCGGCCCACGCCGGCGACAGCGCCAAGACCTGGGAACAGGGCCGCGTCATTCCGAAGGAATCACTTCCCGAGTTTCGCGACACCATTCACTTTCGTGAGCTGGAGCGGTTTTGTTTCGTTCCGTCCACCACCGATTTCACGGCAGTCGGCGAGGCCGTGGGGCTGGTCGGCCTCCTCAACCTGTTTCACCAGGCCGACCAGGGTTTTCAAGTGCGGCCGGGGCGTCTGGTGGACTATGAGACGATCAAAGCCCGGAACACGATCCTGCTTGGCGGCAACCAGGCCTGGAGCGGCCGGATATTCGTTTATCCGGAAAATTTCCACTTCTACCGAGGAGTCATCAATAACCCGCACCCGCGATCCGGTGAGCTTCCCGTCTACAAACCCCAGTTTGATTCGGTAACCAACAGCCTGGTTCGCGATTACGCCTTGATCCTGATGCTGCCCAACGAGAAGAAGCAGGAACGAGTCCTGCTGATCTACGGGATTTATACTCAGGGATCCCAGGCAGCCCTCGAATACGTGACCGCCGAGAAGCACCTGAGCCAGTTGCACGAAGCACTGGTCGCAGTATCACCCGATCGGAAGACGCCGCCTTACTTTCAGGCGCTGATCGAAACGACTGTCGAGAATGCAGTCCCCGGCAAAGCTAACCTCGTAGGCGTTCGTGTCCTTCCGGGAACGAGCTAGCAAAGGCGTCGCCTCCGCTGTGGTCTTACTCCTCTTCCACGATCACCAGGTCCCAGGGCTTGATTTCGACTCTCTGCAAGGTCTGGACCGGACGGCGCCCGAGAACGTCGCGGCCGGTGGCTCGCGTGTAGGTGAACGACTGCGGTTGCCCCGAGTAATTCAGGTAGTAGTGCACCTGCTTCCCCTTCCGATTCTGTCCGTGCCTGACTTTCACGGCTGCCGGCAGCTTCTGGTCAGGACCGGTCAGGCCCGCCAGCTCGAGGAGCTCAAGCAGAACCTTCCTCTGGAGCCCGTCGGACAGGACTGTCCCCTCGTAGGTCAGCGTCCCTTTTCCGAAGCGGTTCCGGGTAATGGCGGGATATTTGCCGAAGAAGTGATGATCGTACCAGGCGACGGTGGTCGCGCCTTCCGGCAGCAGCATTTCGGCCCAGACGGACACGCGGTTGTCGTCGCCGGCGGCGTACGGATCATCGCGCAGCGCGAGCGGTTTGGTCAGCGTCGACGCCTCCTGGTAAGAAAAACCGCACGCCTTGCGGAACCCGGCCGGCATCCGGGTCCAGCGCACCCGCGCGTACTCGTCGCAGAAGCCGCTCTTGAAAGTCAGCAACAGGTTTCCCCCGTTTTCAACATAACGGACCAGCTTATCAACCAGCGAGTCGCTCGCGACAAAAAGCGGCGGGACAATGAGCAGTTGGTAGTCCTCGAAAGCCGGCGTTTGGGGAAAAACGATGTCTGTCTCGACGTTCAGATCGTAAAGCGCCTTGTGGAACTGGTGCAGCAGCGACATATAGTCAGTCTTCTCTTCGAACGTCTCGAAGCCGCTCATGACGCCGTTTTTCTTGTTGAAAGGCATCGATTCGACAGCGTGGAAGGAGTCCACGCTGTAAAGGATCGCCACCCGGTTTCTCTTCTTCAGATTAACGAGTGACGGCCCGATTTCCCGCAACTCCCGCCCCACCATCGACATCTCGTTGTAGATCCGATTGGGCTCGAGGTCGTGCGAGAGGATACCTTTCCAGAACATTTCGTTGCCGGCGTGGATCGAGTGCCAGTGCCAGTAAGCCACCATGTCGGCGCCCGACGCCAGGTGCCCGTAGACATTCAGCCGCAACTGGCCGTCCCACGGCGGGAACTGGTAGGAGGAAGACGCCCAGCCCACGGTTTGCGCGTTGGTTTCCACCACGAAGTAGTTCTTTTGCTTGAGCGAGCGGCAGAGGTCGCCGTTCAAAGCAATGGACCAGCCGTCCAAGTCATCCTGCACCAGGTGGTACGGATTCACCCCGGTGACATCCAGAAATCGGGCGATCTCGTACTCGTCGCGATCGGTTCGGATTCCACCGTCGAAGTTGTGGATGATGACCTGGCCTGGTTTTCGGTACTCGGCCACGATCCGCGCCTGCCACTTAAGGAAATCGGTGACCAGTTGGTGTTCGTATCGCGTCCATTCCAGCTTATAGCCCGGGTTGACAGCGCCGTCACGAGGCGGGAACTCATCCCAATCGTTGAGGAGTTGTCCCCAGTATGTGAGACCCCAGACCTCGTTCAGCCGCGCGGTTGTTCCGAACTTCTTTTTCAAATAGTCCACAAACCCGAGTTGCACGCTCGGGCCGGCGGTCCCATATGATTTTGTTTCGTTGTCGATCTGGTAGCCAATCACCGCAGGATGTCCGCAGAAGTGCGAAACGACGTTGCGTATCAGCCTCTCGCAATAGAAGAGGTAGGTCGGACTGGTGATGTCCATGTTCTGACGAAGCCCGTAGAAGGCCTTCTCGCCACCCAGCCGGGTTACCAGAATCTCCGGATGTTTGCGGTGAAGCCAAGGAGGAATCGAGTAGGTTGGCGTCCCGAGGATCACTTTTATGCCGGCCCGATGCAACCGATCAATGACCCTTTCCATCCAGGCGAACTCGAAGACCCCTTCTCTCGGCTCCCAACTGCTCCACGTCGATTCGCCGAGTCGAACGACCGAGACTCCGGCCTTCTCCATCAGCTGGACGTCCTGCTCGAGCCGCTCGTACGGCATGTATTCGTGGTAGTAAGACACCCCGTAAAGCGGGTAATCGATCGGGGGGGCCCCTTGCGCTGACATGGCCGAGAGGCCCAAAACCAGGTGGCCCAGCCAACAGGCGGCCATCACGCCCAGCTGCTTCTTGTGTGGAACCGGCATACTCCTCCTCTTTCTTTGAATCACGTCTAGATTGCCTGCTTGGGAACCTCCAGGCAAGGTTACCGCGGTTATCATAACCGTAAATCTCTCACTTATTGACCATCGTCACTACGCGAGGCGCTCGACCCGCATCAGATCCTGAGAGTGCGGGAAGCTCGCACCCCCGTTAACCGTTATCAGTCCTGCTCGAGAAGACCGGGCTCCGCTCGCATCCACAGCCTTTTCACCCGCACGATGCTGCGCCTGCGGCGCAGTGGACTTTGGCGAACAAACAAATGTGTGAACGCTTTTTTACGCCGAAGGCGTTAGGCAAGACAGCCCAGGGTTGGCGCGCCCAGGTAAAAGAGCGTGAGGAGGCAGAAATGAAAAGGAGAAGTTTCAGAGAAACATTCTTTTGCTTTTGCCGGGTGCTCCTTTGTCTCGTGGGAGCCGCCATTCTTTTTTGCCCGCTGCCGGTGAGGGCCCAGGGCGTGTTTGGGACGATCAGCGGCACGGTTCACGACGAGCAACAGGCCGCAATCCCGGGCGCAAACGTCATTCTGACCAATGTTGACACCGGGGTCTCGCGCGAGGCGGTGACCAACGAAGTAGGTATTTACAGCGCGACCAGTCTGATCCCCGGCGTGTACCGAGTGGAAGCCCAGATGCCGGGCTTCAAAAAAGCCGTCATCTCCGATATCAGGCTGGAGGTGAATGCCAATTTGAAAATCAACATCGCGCTGCAGGTGGGCGAGGTAACGGAAATACTTAACGTGACATCCGAGGCGCCTCTTCTGACCACCCAGCAATCCAGCCTGGGCCAGACAGTGTCGCAGCAGCAGATCGAGCAGCTGCCCACGGGTCGCAACCTGTTCAGCCTTCTGCCGCTCTCGGCCGGCGTGTCTCAGCAGACGGGCTGTGACGGCTGCGAGAACAACGGCAACATGCGTATCAACGGGGACCGGCCACGCACTCAGGACTACATTCTGGACGGCACTACCATTAACGCCCCGGTTTTCGGCGGCCAGGCATTCAACCCCGCCTTGGATTCCATCTCGGAATTCCGAGTCGAAACCAACAGCATGTCCGCCGAGTACGGCAAAGCCGCCGGCGGAATTATCATCGCGGTAACCAAGACAGGAACCAACCAGTTTCACGGGTCCGGCTACTGGTATCACCGCAATGAAAGCCTGAACGCCCGCAATTTCTTCGAAGACCCCAGTCAACCGAAGAACCCGTTTACCCAGCACGAGCTTGGCGGGACAATAGGGGGGCCCATCCTCAAGGACAAGCTCTTCTTCTTTTCCGACTTTCAGGTCTTGCGTCTCGACGGATGGAGCCCAAGCGTGAACAACGTCGTGCCGAATTCCGCCTTTCGCAGCGGCGATCTTTCCGCCCTGTGTACGGCGGGCTTTGACAGCGCAGGCGTTTGCGCAGACCCGAGCCAGCAGATCCGGTTCCCGGGGACTAGTCAGCTGGTTCCGTTCAATCGCATTCCGGCGTCGCAGATCAGCCCCATCTCACAAAGGTTTATCGATGCCTGGCCCACCTCGACGGTGGGAGGGACCGTGCCGGGCACCGATCTTTATAGCTTCAGCAGGGCTCGCGACAACCGGACCACTCGATTCAATCCCCGGATCGATTACCAGGCGTCGGCGTCCGATCTCGTCTTTGGTGTGTTTCACCGCCAGATCGGCAGCCAGACGACCCATCTCGGTATCCTTGAAGGACCCGCAGGCGAACAGATTCAGCGCCAGAACGACTACACTTTCACGGCCGGTTGGACTCACACTTTCGGTTCGGTGTCGCTGAACGATTTCCGGTTCGGTTTTATGCACCGGATCGGCGACCGCAGCAACCACGGGCAAGGAACAACTTCACCCTCGGATTTCGGGCTTGAAGGCATCCCCGATTGTCTGTCCAGTGTGCCGAACACCGAAGGCGGCAAGAAGTGCGGTACACCTATCGTCAGTGTTGCCGGGTTTACTGATCTTGGCGATTCGGGAATGCTCTACGAACCAGCCGATACGCTGCAAATCAATGACACTTTTTCCAGGCTTTTTGGCCGGCACAACTTGAAGTTCGGAGGCGAGGCCCGTCGCTACGCCATCGATAACTACCAGCCGGACGAGATTGCGGACTTCAGTTTCAGAGGCTCACAAACGGGCGACGCCTTCGCCGACTTCCTTTTCGGACGCATTCACACCGGCTCGGCGACGGTCCAAAACGCCATGCTGTCTACTCGCGCCTGGAGTTACTCCCTGTTCATCCAGGACGATTTCAAGCTGAGGCCACAGCTGACACTGAACCTGGGCCTCCGGTACCAGTATGACCAGTCATTCAGCGAACTGCACGACGGGCTGGCCTTTTTCAACCCGTTCACAGCTGAATGGGAACAGTTCGGCGTGAACGCGCCGAAGACCCCCTTCGATCCTTCCCGGAAGATGTTCGGGCCGCGACTCGGCTTTGCCTGGAGCCCCGCGAACGGTTTCGTGGTGCGGGGCGGCTATGGTATTACCTATCCGGGCGTCGTCGGCCACGGGCGTGCGGGTGATGGGCAGCCGGGCCCCAGCCTGCTCACCACCACTAACTTTCCAGAGGGCACCGACTGGTCGAGTTTGCCTGCTATTGGCAACCCCGATCCTTCCGCCATCCGCGCGCCCCTCCCCATCAACGATAACGTCGGGTTTCAATCCTGGGCCCCACGCAAGCAGACTCCGACTTACGTTCAGAGCTGGAATCTCACCCTGGAGAAGCAGATTACCGGCAGCACCCTGGCGCAGCTGGCCTATGTCGGAACGCGGGGCGTGCACCTGCCCATCAATTACGGGTACAACATGTGCCAGCAGACCCGTGAGAGCACGGTACAATACGGCTGGGACGCTCCTACGAGCCCTACTTGTCCGCTCGCCGCCGAAAGGATGATAGCGGGCGGTGGTTCCCTGGACAATCTGATCATCGTTCCCGGCTACTGGGGACTCTCCAGCTCCATCTACCATGCCATGCAGGCCAAATTCGAGCGCCGCTTCTCTCGCGGATTCTCCCTGCTGGCGAACTTCACCTGGAGCAAGCTGATTGACGACTCGTCCTCAGACTGGGGCGGCTTCTGGTCGCTCGACACACTGGGACAGGATTTTTACGACCGCCGCAGCGACCGATCCGTCAGCGCCGGCGACATTCCCGCCCGCCTGTTACTGGCCTCGATCGTGCGGCTTCCCTTCGGCCCCGGACAGAAATGGCTGAACCAGGGAGTCGCAGGCCAGGTGCTGGGAGGCTGGAATGTCAGCGCGATCTACTCGGTCAGCAGCGGCTCACCTTTTGGAATCCTCGACAATTGTTACGGATACTGCAATGCCGCGCACATGATGGGCAGCCGCCCGATGATGATCAGCGAACCGCTCCCGCCGGGATTGAACCAGACGCTCGAGCGCTGGTTCGATACTCAAGCCTTTGATTTCTCGGGGAATTACCCCGCACCGGGTTTGCCGAATCCCACCGGTCCGAGAGATCGCAACAAGGCTTATGGCAATGCGCCGCGGTACTTTTCAAACGTGCGCAACCCGATGGTGAACAATCTGGATGTCTCCCTGCAGAAAGACATTGGGCTTCCCTGGGGAGAGGAGACGCGCCTGAGGGTTCGGGGCGATTTCCTCAACCTGCCGAACCATCCGCAGTTTGCCGAGCCTAACGGCGACCTCGCAAACCCCAACTTTGGGAGGATCACGCGCACCTCGAACAACAACCGGACCGTGCAGCTCGGGCTGCATTTCTTCTTCTAATTGATTCCGAGCAGCTCAGAGGGCTGTGGTAAGCTCCGGCGTCAGGAGACAAGCGTGGAAAAGACCAGCCGACGCGATTTTCTCGAGCGGACCGCAGCCCTCGGACTGGCGGCCGGCCAGTCCTCCCGATCCGTCGCCGGCCGCCAGCCCCGCAGGCAGAACCAGTCTTGGAACTTCATTCTCATCCTGATCGATGACCTGGGCTGGCGCGACCTCGGTTGCTACGGCAGCTCGACTTACCTGACCCCCAACATCGACCGCCTGGCCGATCAGGGAATGCGTTTTACTGACGCGTATGCCTCTGCTCCGGTCTGCTCGCCCACGCGGGCCAGCATCATGACCGGAAAATACCCCGCCCGCCTTCATCTCACTGACTGGATCCCGGGCCGGAAGGCCTGGCCGACTTCCAAGCTGCTCGCCCCTCCCTTCGAACAGCAATTGCCTCATCGGGAATTAACCATTGCCGAGGGGCTGAAAAACCGGGGGTACACGAGCGTCAGCATCGGAAAGTGGCACTTGGGAGGTCCCGGCTTTTACCCCGAGTCACAAGGTTTCTCCCAAAACATCGCAGGGACGCAACGCGGTTCTCCACAGTCGTACTTCGGCCCGTTTGACCTGCCCGGTCTGCAGCAGAGTTCCGCGGGCAATTACCTGACCGAAGAGCTCACCGAAAAAGCCGAGGAGTTCCTCGAAGCCAACCGGGACCGGCCTTTTTTCCTTTACCTTCCGGAGTTTGCGGTTCACCTCCCCAGGCAGGCGCGGGAGGCCGTCATCGAGAAGTACAGAAAGACGATCAAGCCCGGTGACATTCAGCAGGACCCGGTTTACGCGGCCATGGTGGAATCAGTCGACGAGGCTGTCGGCCGCCTGACCAGGAAACTGGAGGAGCTGAAGATCGCCGACAGGACCGTCGTCCTCTTCACCTCGGATAACGGGGGCCTGATCTATGAAGGCGCTTCCAAACGAGCGGTCACCAACAATGCGCCGCTTCGGGCCGGCAAGGGACACCTGTATGAGGGAGGGATACGAGTTCCCCTGATCGTCAAGTGGCCCGGCGTGACCCGTCCCGGTTCGCTCTGCCGCGTGCCGGCCTGCAGCATTGACTTTCTCCCCACCTTCTACGAGATAGCAGGCATCCAGGCGCTTCCTGCGCAAGTCGACGGCGTCAGTCTCGTCTCCGTCCTGAAAGGCGCGGGCCGGCTGGCTCGCGAGCTTCTCTTCTGGCACTATCCCCACTACAGTAACCAGGGCGGAGTTCCGAGCGGCGCGGTCCGCACGGGCGAATACAAACTGATCGAGTTTTACGAGGATGGACGCGTCGAGTTGTTCAACCTGGCTGCCGACCTCGGCGAACGGCGGAATCTAGCCGCCCGCGCGCCCGAAAAAACCAAGGAGTTGCGAACCCTGTTGAAGGAGTGGCGCTCCTCGGTCGATGCCGTCATGCCTCTCGAGAACCCCGCCTACGATCCAGCCAAAGCCGACCAGGGGTTGACCGGCGCCGAAAGTCCGACGCCGCCGGTGTAGGAAAGCGAGGCCAGAGGGTCAGCGCACGCGGGGCGTGCGGGAAAGCAGCCGCGGGGGTGGAGCCGCTTTTCAGGCGACACCCAGGAATCATAGGGAAATAGTTACCGCACCCTGGTTGGGGCCACTGCCAGTGGTGCGAGCGTCTCCCTCCCACTCCTTCAGATTTGGGGAGCGGTTCCAGGGGTGTTGCCTGAAAAACGGCTCGAGGCCGGCTACTTTCCCCGGCGGATCTGGGCTCGCAATCCTTACTCGAAGCGCAGGACACTGGAGGGCAGGACAGTCACGGTTTTGCGTATCGGCAGGTAAGCGGCGACGAGGGCGATCAGAGTGATCAGAATCGGCGCCAGAACGAACACAAAAACATCCCGGCTGCTGACTCCTGAAAACAGGCTCGCCAGGAACTTCGTCGTCCCCAGCGCCAGCGCGAGCCCGGCAATCACTCCGACAAGGACCGGGATTACCGATCTCCTCAGGCTCCGGAAAAGCAGGTCTGCAGGCCGGGCGCCAAGAGCCAGCCGGATCCCCATCTCCCGTCTCCGGGCCTGAACGGCGTTCTCCACGACTCCATAGACGCCTGCGACGGTAAGAATGAGCGCTATGCCGGCAAACACGGCCATAAGGACTAGCGTTAAACGCCTCGGCGCCAGGCGGTCGGCGAGCACGCCCTCCATCGTTTCCATCGGCGCAAGCGGCTGACCGGGATCAATCCGGCGAATTTCTCCCCGGACCAGCCGTTCGAGCGCCGCTTTGTCCCGGGACGTCTTGATCACAAGGTAAACCGTCCTGGAGGGATGCTGCGAATAAGGAAGGAAGATCTCGGGTTGGGCCGGGAGGCCCGGTCCCTCCTGGCTGACGTCGCGGACGACGCCGGCAACCGTCCTCCACTGGTCGAAGATCTTCACCTGTTTCCCCACGGCTTCGTCGTCCGGCCAGTACCGGGCCGCCAGCGCCCGGTTGACAATGACAACCTTCGGCGATTGCGGGCCATCGGTCACCTGGAAGAACCGTCCGGCCTCAAGACGAATGCCGAGCGTGCTGAAATAGTCAGGACTCGTAATCTGGTAGTACTCGTTCGGCTCAGCGCCCGGCGCAGCGTCGATGCCGCGCACCTGGAAAGAAGCAGAGCCAAACGGCCCACATAACGGCAGGCGGCCGGTTGCCCCCACTTTTTCAACTCCGGGCAGCCGGGAGATGGCTCCCGTGAGGCGTTCCACAAAAACCGCCTGGCGTTCCGGGTCCGAGTAGCGCCCTTCCGAAAGAAAGGTCGACGTCGACAGGATTTGTTCGACCTTGAATCCCGGGTTGGCCTCCAGGATCTGAACGAAGGATTTCACCAGCAGGCCGGTATTTATCAGCAGGACGAGACTGAGGGCGACTTCGATGCTGACGATCAACTCAGAGCTCCGGCGCCGGCGGAAACCGGCGGAGATTCCCGTTGCCGCACTCTTCAGATTCTCCATTATGGATACTCGAGTCAGCCTGACGGCGGGAACAAAGCCGAAGGCCAGCGCAACCGCCAGGCAGGTGACTGGGACAAATGCGAGCGCGCGGGCGTCCAGCCGAATCATCTCCGGCTCGAGGCCCCTGGCGGCTAAGGCGGTGCCGATCAGGTGAATCGACCAGGATGAGATCAGGATGGCCAGGGCGCCGGCAGTCAGGGCGAGGAAAAGGCACTCAGTCAGCATCTGGCGGATCTGACGAGCGCGCCCGCACCCCAGCGAGGATCGAATGGCGAATTCCCGCGATCGGGTCACAGTCGCAGCGCTCCACAGATTTGCGACATTCACACAGATGATAAGCAACAGGAACAAGACCGCGCAGCCAAGGATCAGCGCGGGCAACCGCACCGTCCGGTTGACGAAATACTCCTCGTGCGTGTCCGCATCGACCAGGACACTTTGCCTGGCGTTCGTCTCGGGATAGAGGCGGCTGAGACGTTCCGCAGTGGCCTGCAGCTCGGCCCGAGCCTGACCAATTCCGGCGCCTGGGCGCAGGCGCGCCAGGACGAACCAGCGATGGTTGAACCGGGCCTCGTTCGAGGGATCGACTGGGATCCAGAAAAGAGGCTCTTGGATCCCTTTCATGACCTTCAGCTCTCGGGGCATCACGCCGACAACCGTGTGGTCTCGGCCCTCTACCGTGACTGAACGGCCGAGAATGCCGGCATGGCCCCCGAGCTTGCGCCACAAGTTGTAGCTCAACACGATGACCCGCGGCGCTCCCGGCTCACAATCCTCAGGCAGGAACTGGCGTCCCATCAAGGGCAAAACGCGAAGTACCGTAAAATAGTCTGCCGAAACGATCGCCCCGCGGACAATCTCAGGATCGGCCCCGGCCTGGAACGGCGGCGTCACGTAACGAAACGCCGCCGTCGCCTCGAACGCCCGACCATCGTTCTGCCAATCGAGGAAATTCGGGTATGACACCAGGATGCGGTATTGGCCGTGCACGGGAGTCTCCCAGACGGCTACCAGTCGGTCCGGATCAGGATAGGGGAGCGGCGACAGGAGGAAGGTGTTGACGATGGTGAAGATGGTCGTACTTGCCGCGATGCCCAGGGCCAGAACCAGTACGATGGCAACCGTCTGTGAAGGCTCTCTCGTGAACCTTCTCAGGGCAAACGTCACGTCTTTTAACAGCTTGTCCATTCGCAGCCATTCATAGCAATCCGGGTGCCAAAGGGGATCCTCGACAAGGGCCGGGCCCGGCGCCTGTGACCGTGTCTGCTTTCGAGCCCCCGGCCCCGTATGTCCGACAACGGCTCTCCCTTCCTGGACGCTCAGAAACGGACACCGGCGTCTCGCAACCGCACACAGCTCCCTCCCTCGCGAAATACTTGCGCCGGGTTACGGAACATCGGATACTCCCCCCGAAGGAGTGCCCGTGATGAGAAGCGGCCGTTGAACCATGTCGGTTTGCAGGGCTTTTGACCGGTTGTCTTAGGGCCGCGCTGGTCGGGTGGTTCCAGACGGGCCAGTCCAACCACAAACCAAGGAGTCAAGACCATGAAAAAGTACTTGTGGATAGTCCTGCTCTTGACGGCAGGGCTTGTCATCGCCGGATTTATGCAGCAGGCGAATACTTCCAAAGACGAGAGGGCCCAGGCCACGCCGGCCGCTCCCGCGAGACCCGCACCCACCGGCTATATGGACACCCCTTTAATCCCCGGCACGCATTGGCACATCCACGACGATACCCGGCCGCGTCCGGCCGTGATTACTCCCGCCGCCAATCCCGGCGAACCGCCGTCGGATGCCATCGTTCTCTTCTCCGGCAAACAAGCAGACATGGCCTTGTGGGAGGACGCGAAGGGCCAACCGACCAGGTGGAAAGTAGTGGACGGCGCGATGGAATGCATCCCCAAATCCGGTTACATCCGGACCAGGCAGAAGTTCGGTGACGTGCAGCTGCATCTTGAGTTCGCCTGCCCTGCGCCGCCCGGCGGCAACAGCCAGGGACGCGGCAACAGCGGCGTGTTCTTCAGCGACGGCAGCTTCGAGGTCCAGGTGCTGGACAGCTACGAAAACAAGAGCTATGCCGACGGCCAGTGCGGAGCCATCTACGGCCAGTATCCACCGCTGGTCAACGCCTGCCGGAAGCCGGGAGAATGGCAGCAGTACGACATCGTGTATCACATGCCGCGGTTTGAAGGCGACAAGCTGGTCAGGCCGGCTACCATCACCGTCTTTCATAACGGCGTCCTGCTCCACGAAAAACGCGAGGTGATCGGTCCGACCAGCCACAAGAGAATCGGCACGTATAAGCCGCTGGCAAAGGGCTCGCTGCAGCTCCAGGACCACGGCAACCCGGTGCATTACCGCAACATCTGGGTCCGCGAGCTGGAACAGTATGAAAATTCGCCCACGCAGCTCGACAAGCAGTAAACCGATTCCATAAAGAGCTTCGGGAAAGCCTTTGACAATCTTCACAAGTCGGGATTCGCCTCCACCCAGGCTAGGAGATAACACCGGTATGCAGCATCGGGCTTTGCGAGAATGGCGGCCCCAGCCTGGCCTGGAGCGGCAGCGTCCAGGCCAGGCTCACCGACGAACAGTGGATGGAGCTGATCACCTCCGATTCGCCGCTGCATCGGCGCTCGGAGCGCCACGATTATGAAAATCCGCGAACGGTGCTGCGAGGTCTGAGACAGAGCCGCAAGCGAAGTGTTTTTTGCGGAGCGTGTCGGGTGCGAACGTGGTCCACCATCGAATGCATAAACGGTTCGAACCCGGCGCGCTCCGCAAAAGGGCGGGCTGGGGAATTCCGATGGCCACCGAATATCGTTTTCGTGATGGGCGTTCTGGCCCGTGTTCGGAAACCGCCAGCCGTTTTCGAAGCAGCGTGCCACCCACGGCAATGAAAGCCGACCTTCACCCTGTTAAGGCGATCGGGTAAGATGTAAGTACCAATTGAACGGCCAGAAGCCCACGAGAGCCGCCAGCACGACGTTTTTACGGACCGTCAGCCAGTGGTAGATCCTATTCAGCTATCTCTGGTGAGGTCTATCCGCTGGTCGTTGCCTAAAGGTCTGGACTTTGGCGAAAGTATACAGATGAATCAACAGGAACCGCTGCTGTGTGGCTG
>JBHGBF010000213.1:0-16503 GCA_041946865.1 Acidobacteriota bacterium
CCCGGCCAAAAACGGCCGGGCTGCCGGACTCTGGAGAGTCCGGCCACGATAAAAGCCTGTCCGCACTTCCGTTTGCCCGGTTTGCCGGCGGTTCATGCCTGCCAAGGCCGGCGGCCGGACGGGCGAGCCTACGCCGCCGCACTGCGAAAGAAAGCCGGCGGTATCGTTCTGGGCATGCTGTTGTGCTTTTCGTTTCTTGCTCTCGCCCAGAACCGCGCCGCCCGCGATGAAGCGGTTTCCTTCGCCATCGCCGGCGAGTATCAGCGAGCCTACGACATCTTCCGGAGTCTGCTTCATGACGCTCCGGACGACCCGCTGCTCAATTACTACACCGGCGCCGCCTGCGTCCGAATGAACAGGCAAGCCGAGGGCATCGAGTACCTGGAGAGAGCAGTGAGGCGCGAGGCGCCGTTCCCGCAGGCTTACCAGGAGCTGGCAGAAGCCTACCTGAAAAAGAAACTCAACCCGCAGGCCGAAGCGGTCGTCGAAAAAGGGCTCGGCCGCTTCCCGAGAAACCAGGCCCTTCAGAAACTCCAAGCGAGGCTGCGGAAGTCAAAGCCGGAGCGATAGTGGAAGAGACCCGCTTACAGTCGCTGATTGGCCCTCGCCGAGCTCTCCGACACTTCAGCCTCGTAGGTTGCTTGGCCCGTCTTGATTCTCAGCCGGCGTCCAGCTTCTGCATATTCCCTCTTCACAAAAGCCAGCGCCACGGTCCGGCCAAGCCCCGGTGAAAAGGCAGAGCTGGTCACATACCCCACCCGTTTCCCTTCCCCCGTCACCACCTCGGATCGAGCGGGGACCGGCTGAGCGGTCGCAATCGACAGGGGGCGCAAGTACCGGCTCACACCTCCGACATAGGTCGCCTTCGAGACTACTTCCTGGCCTACGTAACACCCCTTGTCGAGACTTATTGCGTCGCTCAGACCCGCTTCAATCGGATTGTTGCTTTCATCCATGTCGATCCCGAAGACCGGAATTCCGCGCTCCAGCCGAAGCAGGTTCGCCACCGGGGTTGTGATTTCGACAGCCGGCGACTCCGGCCGCGGCTCCAGGAGCTTTTTCCGCAAATCGTCTCTCGAAGTGAGAGGCGCGAGTATTTCCAATCCCTGCTCCGCCAGGCCGCTCTTCTTGATCAACCAGCAAGTCTCTCCCCGCCAGACCACCTGGATCACCCCGAAGGGCCGGTCCGGCCCAGGCGTGTTGAGGACGGCGCGAATCAGATCGCCGGATTTCGGCCCGTGGACCGAGAGATGTGCCCAGTCGTCCGAGACGTCTTCCAGAGCCACATCATCCATCACAATCAGTTTCTGGATGGCTTCCCGGAAGTTGGCGGCAAGAGAAGGAGCGATATCAATGAGGACGTGGTCCGGGAAGCGGTAATAAAAGAAGTCAGCAACCAGTTTTCCAGTGGGCCGAAGCAGGGTCCCGTATCGCCCCTCAAGGGACTCCAGCCCCAGCACGTCGTTGCTGATCATGGCCTGAAAAAACTGGAGATGGTCGGCTCCCGTGGCTTTGAGCTTTCGTCGGGGACCAAGGTCCAAGAGCCCGACCGACTGTCGAACTGCGTTGTATTGATCGAGGAATGACTGATCCATTCCTCTATTATCAAACAGAATCTGGCAGAATCCGGCCTCTGCTCACTGGCTGCCTTTGGGGGTGAAATACGTCCGGTACAGTTGCTCCCTCTCGACAGACCACGCTTCGAAGCCCTGTTTCCTGGCCACATCCACCAGCGGGGCCGGACGGAAAGGCGTGATCAACTCTAAGCACTGGCCGGGGGCCAGTTGGCGCAACTCTTTCAGAACAGCGCTGATCGGCGCTTCTCCGGCCTCCAGCATCGGTCTGGCATCCATTGTCTCGACCACGCACTCCGGCCGGTACCAGGAAGGCTTCCGGCTGGATGGCTCGGCAGCGCCTTCTGTGGGCACAGCCACGGCCTGAAAGCCGGCCGCTCGGCGCAGCTCATTGATCATGCGGGGGACGGGGATCCCGCCCATCGCGGCCGCCTGCTTGATCGTGGCCACGCGCGCCACAGTCTTACGCAAGACCGGATTGGAGAGCCGGGCAAAACCGGGCGCCATCTTGATGAGAACGGCTTCGAGCTCCGGGTAGTTGTCAAGGAGCTCCCCGATCCGAGTATCCGGCGTAATCTCAATGGCCTTGCCGTTGGCCGTCACGGTTCCCCTCCCTCGCGTACTGGAGCAGTCTTTGTTCTCCGTTCAATTGTCTCTTCTCGGTCAGGTCTTGGGTGACTTCGAGCGTTCCCAGGTACTCGCCCGCCTCGTCTCGCAAAGCCACGTAGTCGATGTGGATGAAACGTCCCTTGAAGTTGATCCAGAACGGCGCGCGACTCTCGCGTCCTGCCCGGAAATCGTCGAGAATCTTTTGAACGATGTGGACGCTCTTCGGCGGATGACAGAGCTGGACCCTTCTGCCGAGCACTGCCCGGCTGCGCACGAAGATGCGCTCGGGCCCCTGGGTAAAGAACCTCACCCGGTCGTCTTTGTCGACAAAAGTGAGATCAAAGGGCAGCGCATTCAGAACGGCCGTCAGCTCCTGGGGCGTGAGGCTGCCCGACGGAAAGCTTATCCTGTCGGTTGGTCTTTCGTTCGCCGCGTCTCGTTCTGCCGCGTCCCATTTTTCCTGGGGATCGTAAAGACAGAAGCCGATCTCCAAACTCTGGTTGTAGACCATGCGCCAGTTATCTTCCGTCAACGTGTCCAAGGCCATCGGGAAAAGAATCTTCTCTTCCTTGTAGATCATCTCCTCGATCGCGTCGCTTGCCGGCTTGAGGACAAGCGCTACGAGCGCCTCGGCCTCCTCGCGGGTGATCGGGCCAGCCTCCAGAGCTTCGAGAGCCGCCTTGATCAACTCTCTGGCCTGGTCGTCCTTTCCCCACATCACGGTTGAGGGCCCTGTAATTCCGTGCTTTTCCAGGAAGGGGAAAACGAGGTGTTCCTTTCGGCTGTAGTGCTTGTCGACGTCGCTTAAGGCGTTAAAGCGTTCACGCACGCGGCAGAGCCAGTCACCTGTGTCCACATCGGTCCCCGCGTCTTGAAGCTCAGCGTAAAGGCCCTGAAGCAACTGCAATTCCGACTCGAGGGCGCGGTTTTCCTGCTTGAAAGTATGCACGGGGTGGCCTGCGGGCTCCTTGCGGGCCTTTTCCAGTGTGATGGTCCCTTTCAAAGCCTGGCTATGGAGGTCGCACAGCTTAAGGACTTCCTCGGTCGGAAGTCCCTCGTTGATCAGTTCCTGCTCAACTTCGACGACATCGTCGTAAGGAACCTGCCTTAAGGTCCGAATGAGCTGAGTCCGGACGGCGGACGGCGCGGTACCCCGGTGAAGCTGCAGAATCATGTGTTTGAGAACTTCTTTCCGCCTGGCGGGCGTCTCGAGCAATTCGCTCATCGAATCATTTCCTCCAGCCTCAGGGTAACAGCCGAGCAGAACAGCCGTCTTTGACTTAAGTCACAAAGCCAGGAGCGAAGAACCGAGACCAGACGGGTATAATGGTTCGCTTATGCGAATCGGCGGGCTTATCTTCGACTTTAACGGCGTCATCGTGGACGACGAGCCGCTGCACGCGCGGGCCGTCCAACGCGTGCTGCAGGAGGAGAACATCCAGCTGTCGCTGCCCGAGTACTACGACAGGTACCTGCCCTTTGACGACTACAACTGCATCTTGAATATCCTGCGAGACCGCCAGGAGCCCTGCCACGAAGCGCGAATCCGCGATCTAATAGGCCGCAAGGGGGTCCATTACTTCCAGCACGTCAAGGAGAAAATCCCGGTTCTGGATGGCTCGATTGGTTTCATTCGGAGCCTGCCCGCGGGCCTGCCCCTCGTCATCGCTTCCGGCGCCGCCCGGCGGGAGATTGAGTTTCTCCTCCAGGCACTGGGCCTGACCGGGCGTTTCTTGCACATCATTGCGGCCGGGGACGTGGCCCACAGCAAGCCTCACCCTGAAGCCTTCCTTAAGGCGTTCCAGGTGCTTAAGACCGAAGTACCCGACCTCGATCCGACCAACGTCATTGTCTTCGAGGATTCCTACCTGGGAGTCCAGGCGGCGCGGGCTGCCGGACTGAAATGCGTAGGTTTGTCCACATCGTATTCGCCCGAACGGCTCGCCGCCGCCCACCTGGTCGTCAACAGTCTGGCCGACTGGACGATCGAACGGTTGGAGGCGGCAATCGCGTAACCGCCGACGTTGGCGTGCCCCCTGACACTTCGTTGCCCGCTCTTGAGGCAATCTGTTTCCTGAATTGGACGCTAGGTTCGCGCTGCCTCGAGGAGTCTCGTCTGCAGAAGGCCTTCGCCCGGTTTCAAGGGTATGACTTCAGTCCGTTCGTCTCTGAGTAGCTCGGCGACCTGCTCCGGGCGTCCCGTCAAGGCCGGGAAAGTCCCAAAATGCATGGGGATGATTCTTCGGGCGTTCATCAACCTGCAGGCATAGGCGGACTGGCGAGCGTCCATGGTGAACAGGTCCCCCACCGGGAGCAGCACGACATCCGGCTGGTAGAGATCGGCGATAATCGCCATATCGCCGAAGACGCACGTGTCACCCGTGTGATAAACCCGGAAGCCGTTTTCGAATTGCAGGATGTACCCGGCCGCTTCACCCCCGTAAACGATGGAGCCGTCCTCTTCCGTTATCCCGCAACTATGCCGTGCGTCAACCATGGTCACGCGCACGTCGAGAAGCTGCTGGGAGCCGCCCTTGTTCATCGCGCTCACGTTTTCAACACCTTTGCGGCCCAGCCAGCTGGCGATCTCGTAGATACACCCGATCTTTGGTTTGTGCCGCCTGGCCAGCTCGACGGCGTCGTAGATGTGATCAAAGTGGCCATGCGTAATCAGCATGACGTCAAGACGATCGATTTTCTTGTCCGCCTCCGGGCAGGCCGGGTTTCCGTTCACCCAAGGATCGACAAGCACCTTGTTTCCCGCGGGAGTCGTAAACATGAATGTCGCATGACCCAGGTACTTCAGCTCAACGGCACGATTCTGTTCCATCGTTCCTCCTCGACACGGCTCAATCAGAAATATACCGGAGGTCCGGAATCGAGTAAACTGAGGGGACCGATGGACAGAATCTGTTTGAACGGTGTGCCTTTGCGGGCCCGGTTGGGGGAGTCACCCGAGGAGCAAGCCTTCCCCCAAAAGCTGCTTCTCGACCTGGTTATCGAGCTGGAGCTCGAAGCCGCCGCGAATACCGACGAGCTTTCCCTCACCATGGACTACAAGAAGCTGGTCGACCGTCTGCAGGCCGTGGCCGAGCAAACGTCATGTCATCTGCTGGAAACGCTGACTTCCCGATTGGCCCACGTCGCGCTCGAGGATCCCCACGCCAGCGTGGTTCAGATCAGAGTACGAAAGTTTCCGGCCGAGCTGGCCGGGCAGATTGAATCCGTGGCGGTCGAGATGACGCGCAAGAGATAGAGCGTCGGACTCCAGGCAGGGATGACGGCTTTTCTCTCCCGAAGCTCTTTTGCTACACCGTGAACGAGTGACCGCAACTGCAGGAGCGCGTCGCGTTGGGATTCACAAACGTGAATCCCTGCTGCATCAAGGTTCCTCGCCAGTCCAGCGTCATCCCCTTCAGGTACAGATAACTCTTCATGTCTATGAAAATGCGGGCGCCGTGACTCTCGAAAACCTTGTCTCCCGGCTTCTGTTCCGCCTCAAAACGCATCACGTAGGTCAGGCCGGAACACCCTCCACCGCGCACCCCCAGCCTCAAACCGCCTTCCGGCAGCCCTTGTCTTGCCAGGTTCTCACGGATCTTGCCGGCCGCCTTCTCAGTCACATGAATCGCCATCGAATCCTCTCTGTGGTGTTAGACGCAATGCTTGTCGAACGGTTTCGTCTTGCCTACTATGGACCGCATGGTCCGCAGTATCGTCCTGGCTGCCGGCAGCTCAACCCGCATGGGACAACCCAAGGCCCTTCTCAAGGTCCACGGTTCCACCTTTCTCGGTCGGATCCTCAGGAACCATCGGGCCGTGGGCCTCCCGGTCACGGTCGTCCTGGGAGAACATGAGGCGCAGATCAGGGCGGCGGTCGACCTGTCCGAGGCGGCAGTGGTCCTCAATCCTCATCCCGAGAACGGACCGCTCTCGAGCTTGAGGATCGGTCTCGGCACATCAGCTGAGGACGAGGCGGTCATTGTCCACCCGGTCGATCATCCGCTCGTCTGTCCGGACACCTTGCAGGCTCTGCTCGACGTGCACGGGCGGTCGCCCGACCGTATCGTGGTCCCTGAATTCGGTGCTCGAAGAGGCCACCCGGTTCTCTTCCCTCGGCTTTTCTTCGAGGAGCTGCGCGCCGCTCCGCTCGATCAGGGCGCTCGCTACGTCGTCCGGCGCCATGCCGGGTCGGTGCTGACCGTGAAGGTGCGCGACGAAGGCGTCATTCAGAATATCGATACCCCGGAAGACTACGATCGGCTGATCAGGTCAGTGAAGGCCGACTAGATCTGATAGGAGAGGATGCCGTCCTGGCTGATCTTGCGCCGGACCAGATCCTGCATGCTGATGGCCGAAAGCTTGTCCAGAAAGTCTTTCTCAACTTCGCGCCACACCGTGTGCACCATCGAGTCAGCCGACAGGTGTCGATCCAGAAGAGTCAGTTCGCCCTCTACGGCCTCGACCACGTCCTTCAGGGTAATCGCGGAAGGTTGCTTCCCCAGGAGATAGCCGCCCGACGCTCCGCGAACACTCTTAACCAGCCCGGCTTTCTTCAGCTGGATCAGGATCTGCTCCAGAAAACGGAGCGGAATGCCTTGGCGAGTGCTGATCTCGCGCGCCTGAACCTGGCGGTCGGAACCTTCCAAGGCCAGCTCAAACAAGGCCAAGACGGCGTATTCAACTCGTGCTGTGATCTTCATTTACATAATTCCTATCGTATTGGTCGATTTTTATCATAGGAGCGTCGCAGCGGGGTGTCAAGATCGGCTTCTGGGCCCGTTGTGGCTATAATGGTCAAAAGTCCTAGCTGTTGCCCGCCGGAGCATAAGCATGAAAAATCCCTTCCGAGTCCGTTTTCTCGTTTTCTGGTTGTCGGTGGTCGCGCTCCTGACCGGGCTATATCCCGGTTGCGCCCGCAACCCGGTAACTGGGAAGCGGCAAATCGCCCTGATTTCCGAGCAACAGGAGATCCAGATGGGTCGCGAGGCTCATCCTCAGGTGCTCCGGCAGTACGGTCGCCTGGACAATCCGCAGGTTCAGACCTACATTGATGGAATCGGCCAGCGGCTGGCCGGCATTTCACACCGTCCGGGGCTTGAATGGCACTTCACGGTCGTCGATGTGCCGGTGGTCAATGCCTTCGCCCTTCCCGGCGGTTACATTTATGTGACGCGCGAGATCATGGCTTACATGAACAACGAAGCCGAGTTGGCGGGCGTTCTGGGACACGAGATCGGGCATGTGACCGCCCGGCACTCGGTGGAGCAGATCAGCAAGGCCCAGTTGTTCAGTCTCGGTCTCGGGATCGGCAGCATCGTGTCTCCCACCCTCCAGCAGTTAAGCGGGCTGGCCGAGAGCGGGCTGGGCCTTTTGTTCCTGAAATACGGGCGCGATGACGAACGCCAGTCCGACGAGCTGGGCATCAAGTACATGTTCGAGGCCGGTTATGATCCGAGGAAGATGGTCGAATTCTTCGAGGTTTTCGAGCGGCTGCAGGAGAAGTCCGGAGAAGTCTTGCCCAGCTGGCTGTCCACGCACCCCTCGCCCCCGCACCGTATCAAGAGGACGAGCGAGGAGGCCCGGCAGGCGCTGGCAAGTCGGCCGGCCACCGACCTGAGGGTGGCGCGGGAGCCCTATTTGCGGCAGATAGGCGGAGTCGTGTATGGCGAGAATCCTCGAGAAGGTTTTACCCAGGACGGCTGGTTCCTCCACCCGGATCTGCGCTTCCGCATCCGTTTTCCGAACGGCTGGAGAGTTCAGAACACGCGAAACGCGGTCGTGGCGGCCGAGCCGAACGGGGCTGCCGCCATTCAGCTGACGCTCGCTTCGGAGCGCCGTGCGCCCGAGGACTACGCCGCCCTGCTGGCTAATCAGCCGGGGGTAAGGCTGGTGAGCGGAGACCGAACCTCGATAAACGGCAACCCTTCTTTCCTGGGCGTTTACGAAGTGGTCAACCAGAACAGTGGTCAGGCCATTGGGGCGCTGGCGGCCTTTATTTCTTACCGGGAGAATCTATACCAGGTTGTCGGCATCACTTCTCGGGACCGATTCCGCTCGGCAAGCGACGTTTTTGAACCGACTCTGACCAGCTTTGCCGCACTGAATGACAGCCGGGCACTGAGCGTGCAGCCGGACCGGATTCGGATTGTCGAGGCGCGAGAGGGACAGACGCTGCGCGACCTCGCCGGGCGCGTTCAGAACCCCAGGGTCAAGCTGGAAGACCTGGCCCTCTTGAACCGGCTGGAGCCCGATGAGCCGATCCGCGGCGGAGTCGAAGTGAAATTGATCGAGCCCGGACGCAGGATGGGGGACTGAGGAAATCTGCGCTAATTGATCCAGAAATCGTCTTCTTTGCGACGACTGCGGGGATTGCTGTAAGGCGGCCTGGCGGTTCGGTCGCGGCGCCCCCCCTGATACAGCCGAAAGTGCCGCTCCATCCGGTGCAGTCTCCACTTGTAGTAGCTTTCGCGTATTCTGGACGGGCTCGTCCATCCTTTCATGTAAAGGAATGCAAAGGCCATCCCGCCCAGATGCGCGAAGTGATCGACTGCCGTCCCGGTGCTCGCGAAAGCGGAAAGAAAGGCAATGGCGCCCAGAATCGCGACAAAGTACTTCACCTTGACCGGAATCAGGAAGCTGACATACACCAGCCGATCGGGAAACATCATCCCGTAGGCCATGAGGACGCCGTACACGGCGCCGCTTGCGCCAATTGTTGGAATCGGTGAGCTGGGATGGGCCATTATGGAAAGGACTCCGGCGCCCACGCCCGTAAAGAAGAAAAACCCCAGGAATTTGGAACCGCCCCAATACCGTTCGAGCTCCGAGCCGAACATCCAAAGCCCGAACATATTAAACAAGAGATGCAAGAATCCGGCGTGGAGGAAAAGGTAGGTGAAGGGCTGCCAGAGGAACAAGTGGCTGATGACCAGATACGGGGTCAGTCCGAAGAAGTGGACCATGGCGCCCGGCGCAGGAATCTGCGCGAGAAAGCCGATCACGCACGCGATAACAATGTATTTTACGGTGGGGGTGAGACTGGGTCCTATGGTGAGGTAACGCCCGTAAGCCATCCTTAGCCATCATAGCATGAAGGAGGGAGGGCCGTGAGACGGGGTGTGGACAGCCGTGGTTAGCGGTCGACCCGCTTTAATCCGAAGACATGTCTGGGCATCTTACCCAAGCCGATTGGCGATTGAAGAAATTGAACGTATAAGCCGGTAGTTCCGAGCACTCTTTCGGAGTGCGGCAGCCATGGCCGCCGCACTCCGAAAGCAGAGCCGCGTCCTTCAGAAACGGAAAGGAAACTTGGTTGAGAAGATGATATGTACGAGGATAGTCGATGGAGATTGAGGCATTTAAGGTTCCCCTTCAGGATGGCTTGGACCGAAAAACGGTCCATAAATCGGACCAAGGCAACACATGGCTATAAACTGTTGTAGGAAATGATTTTATGTGGTGTATTTGCCATGTGTTACCTTGGGAGGGAAGTAACCGCTCAGTTTTCTGCGAGCGAAGCGGCAGGCGCTTTTGGAGTTCAGCATGCCCCTGGTCGATCTCCGGCGGCACCACGTACACTCGAGGTTCAAGCTCGGAATGGTGCTTTGCCAGGTATTCTGCCGAAAGGGCCTGGTTGGCGAAAGACATATCCATGACCGAGGCAGGATGGCCCTCGGCTGCGGCCAGGTTGACGAGGCGGCCCTCGCCGAGGAGATTGATCCGGCGGCCGTCGCGAAGAGTGTACTCATCTACGAACTCTCGGATCCGTCGCTTTTTCACGGCCAGCTTTTCGAGCGCCGGAATCTCCAGCTCGACATTGAAATGACCCGAATTGCAGACCACGGCGCCGTCCGGCATCGCCTCAAAATGTTCCTTGCGGACGACATGCTTGTTTCCGGTCAGAGTGATGAAGATCCGGCCGATCGGCGCGGCCTGGCTCATCGGCATCACCTGGAATCCGTCCATGAGGGCTTCCAGCGCACGAACCGGATTGATCTCGGTAACAATCACGTGGGCGCCCATACCGCGGGCGCGCATGGCGACGCCGCGTCCGCACCAGCCGTAGCCGGCCACGACCACCGTGTTTCCGGCCATCAACAGGTTGGTTGCCCGCAACACTCCGTCAATCGTTGACTGACCGGTCCCGTAGCGATTATCGAAAAGGTGTTTGGTGTCGGCGTCGTTAACGGCAATGACCGGGAACTTCAGCACCTTGTTTTCAGCCATGCTTCGCAGGCGAATGATCCCTGTCGTCGTTTCCTCGGTCCCCCCGATGACGTGCGGTATCAGCTCCTTTCGCCGGGAAAGAACCGTGGTCACGAGGTCGGCGCCGTCGTCCATCGTGATCTGCGGCCCGTGTTCGAGGGCCGAGGTGATGTGAGCGTAGTACTTGTCGTTGTCCTCTCCCTTGATCGCGAACACCGGGAGATCGTAGTGTTTGACAAGCGCCGCTGCGACATCGTCCTGAGTGCTGAGAGGATTGGAGGCGCACAGGCGCAGCTGGGCGCCTCCGGCCTTAAGCGTCAAAGCAAGATTCGCCGTCTCGGTCGTCACATGCAGGCACGCCGAGATGCGAACTCCGGCGAGAGGCTTTTCAGCTTCAAAGCGTTGGCGAATCTGCTTGAGGACGGGCATGGACTGGTCGGCCCAATCGATCTTGTTCCTCCCCTTGTCGGCCAGACCCAAATCCCTGACATCGAAATCCATAGGTGCTCCTTTGAGGGGTTCCAGGCTAAAGGTTCAGAGGTTCAGAGGTCGAGCCCTGGACGTCTGGGGCCTGTGGGCCTGGAACCTTTTATCAGCAGTGTGCGGCCAGCCCGGCGTCAGCGCGCAAAATCGGGGCTTTGTCGGTCAGCTCCCAGGTAAAGCCTCGATTCTCGCGGCCGAAATGGCCGTAGGCGGCCGTGTGGCGGAAGATCGGGCGCCGGAGGTTCAGCGTGTCGATGATTCCTCGCGGTGTCAGATTGAAGTGCGCGCGAATCAGCTCACTGATCGTTTTGTCATCGCAGATGGTTGCCGTGCCGAAGCTGTTCACCATCACGGAGACAGGCTCGGCCACGCCGATGGCGTAAGCCAACTGAATCTCCAGGCGTTCGGCCAGTCCCGCCGCCACGCAGTTCTTCGCCACATAACGGGCCATGTAGGCGGCCGAGCGGTCGACTTTCGATGGATCTTTTCCCGAGAAGGCGCCGCCGCCGTGGCGGGCCATTCCCCCGTAGGTGTCGACGATGATCTTGCGTCCGGTCAGACCGCAGTCACCCTGGGGCCCGCCGGTGACGAAGCGCCCGGTCGGGTTGATCAGGAACTTGGTCCTGTCGTCCAGCAGCTCGGGCGGAATCGCTGCTCTGATCACGTGCTCGATGATGTCGGCGTGGATGGTCTGATTGTTGACTTCGGCGCTGTGCTGAGTTGACACGACGACCGTATCGACACGAACCGGTCTGTCGCCGTCGTACTCCACCGTCACCTGTGATTTCCCGTCAGGGCGCAGCCAGCTGATAATGTCATCCTTGCGGCATTCGGCCAGTCGCTCGGTCAGCCTGTGAGCCAGCAGGATCGGGGCCGGCATGAGCTCCGGCGTCTCCGTGCAGGCATAGCCAAACATCATGCCTTGATCACCCGCGCCGCCGGTGTCGACGCCCAGGGCGATATCCGGCGATTGCTTGTCGATCGAGCTGATTACGCCGCAAGTCTCACAATCAAAGCCGTATTTTGCGCGCGTGTAGCCGATCTCCCGAACCGTACGCCTGGCGATGTCGGGAATATCGACGTAGCAAGAAGTAGTGATCTCTCCTGCTACCACAATAAGACCAGTGGTGACCAGGCTTTCGCAAGCCACCCGACCGGTCGGATCCTGCTCCAGAATAGCGTCCAGAACCGCATCAGAAATCTGATCAGCGATCTTATCAGGATGTCCCTCGGTGACAGACTCTGAGGTGAAAAGGTGCCTGCCGTGTAGTCCCATACTCCTCCTTGTTGCCCCATGTATTTACAGCCGACGCGCGACAAACAAAAAAAAGAAAACCTAGCACACGCCCGCGGGAGTGTCAAACCATTGACCTGGTGTCGCCGTTCGTCTTTTCTATGGTCAGCTCCAGCCGGCCCATTTGTCGAGTTGCAGGTAGCGCTCAAGCTCCCTCGGGGCCATCAGCAAGAGCATGAGGGCTTTTTGGACGTGCAGCCGGTTCTCTGCCTGCTCAAATACCAGAGACGCTTGAGAATCGATAACGGCGTCAGTAACCTCGTGATTCCGGTGCGCCGGGAGGCAATGCATGAAATAGGCATTTCGCCCGGTCATGGCCATGACCTCAGGCGTCACCTGGTATGACTCGAAGACCCGGATTCTTTCCCGCGCTTCGTCTTCCTGGCCCATGCTGACCCAGGTGTCGGTGTAAACCGCGTCCACGCCCTTCAGCCCTTCCAGGGAATCCGTCCAGCGGTAGCGGGACGTGTCAGACACGGCGAGCCGTCTGTAGTCGTCTGCCGCCCCTTCATACGGTTTGTGAGTGGTCGGAGTGATGGCGACAAACGACATGCCCGACAGCGCAGCGGCGTGAATCAGGGAGGCGCACACGTTGTTCCCGTCGCCGACAAACGCGAGCGTCTTACCCGAGACGTCCCCCCATTTCTCCATCAGCGTGAAAGTGTCGGCAAGCGCCTGGCAGGGATGTTCCTCATCGGTCAGGGCGTTGATGACCGGGATCGAGCCGTGTTCTGCGAGCGTCACCACGGTCTGGTGCGAAAACGTCCGGGCCACGATACAGTCAAACCAGCGTTCCATATTCCTGGCGACGTCCGCCAGTGATTCCCGTCCTCCCAGTTTGCTGTCCTGGTAGTCGAGGTAAACCGCCTCGCCGCCCAGTTGTTTGACCCCCAGCTCAAACGTCAACCGTGTCCGCAGCGACGCCTTTTCAAAAAGCATGACGATGCTCTTTCCGGGCAACATCTGGCGGAAGTTGGCAGGATGCCGTTTGACTTCCTCACTGACGCGCATCAGCTGCCGCCACCGGGAGACACTCAGGTCTTTCAGAGAAATAAAATCGGTCAAGGTTCCTGCGTTCGACTTCGTTTCCATCTTTTCGCTTGCCTGTCGTCCAATGATTCCCTTATCCACGATTCGCCTGGCGCCGCTCCTGAAAAACTCGCGCAAGATCATCCGTTGCCTTCACCGCTCTCGTCCTGCAGCCGGCTTTTCCAGAAATCCAGCTGCCCCTTGATTGACTGGAGCCCCGTGCTCCCCGGGTGACGCCGATGCTCGAGCACCCCGGCCGGGACCAGCACGCTGCGCACATCCTCGCCGCATTCCGGGATCACCGACCGGATCCTTTCCACCGGCAGCTCGTCCAGACGCGCTCCTTCACTGACACACAGAGCCACCAGCCGGCCGACCTTCTCGTGGGCGACCCGGAAGGGCAGCCCTCGTCCGACCAGGTATTCGGCCAGATCCGTGGCCATCAGGAAACCTTCGCGCAGGAAGGGGCCGACGCGCTCGGCGCGGATCTGAAAACCGCCGATCACCAGCGGCAGGATCTCGAGCGTATCGCTCGTAATCGTGACTGCCGGGAACAGATGGTCCTTGTCCTGCTGGAGATCGCGATTGTAACTGGAAGGCAGGCCTTTCAGCAAAACCGCCAGGCCGGCGGCATGTCCCAGCACAGTGGCCGTCTTGCCGCGCGCCAGCTCCATCACGTCCGGGTTCTTTTTCTGCGGCATCATGCTGCTTCCGGTACACAACGCATCGGGGAGCTCCACCCAGCCGACGGCGGTGCTGGACATGTAAACGAAGTCCTCCGCCAGCCGACTCCCGTGGATCATGATCTGAGCGGCGATCTGCAAAAGCTCCAGAACAAAATCGCGATCGCCGACGACGTCGTAGCTGTTTCGAAAGGCCTCCGTGAATCCGAGAGAGCGGGCCGTCTGGCCCGGATCAAGCGGCAACGTGCTGCCCGCCAGGGCGCCGGCGCCCAGCGGTGAAACATCGTGCAGATCCAGGTACGAAGCCAGGCGGCGATAGTCCCGTTCGAACATCTCGACAAAGGACAGCAGGTAGTGAGCCCATGACACCGGCTGAGCGGCCTGCAAATGCGTCCAGCCGGGGTACAACTCACGCTGAAGCTCGTCGGCGCGTTTCACGAACGCGCGCTGAATCACGCGGATTCGCTCCTGCCAGTCCGACGCCACCTCCCGGCAAAAGAGCTTCAGGTCGAGCGCAACCTGGTCGTTCCGGCTCCGGCCGGTATGGACTTTGCCTCCCACCGGTCCCACGATCTCCTGGAGCCGGCGCTCGATGTTCATGTGGATGTCTTCAAGCTCCTCCCGGTAGGGAAAGGTTCCGGCGCCTATCTCGGCTTCGATGTGGTCAAGCCCCTCCTCTATGCGCTCCGCGTCTTTGGGCCCTAGAATGCCCTGGCCGGCGAGCATGCGGACGTGCGCGCGGCTGCCCCGGATGTCGTAGGCGGCCAGCCGCCGGTCCAGGTGAAGCGAGCCCGTGTACCGCCTTACCAGAGGATCGGTTTCCGACTGGAAGCGGCCGCCCCACGGGTTCGTGTGCGTTTTACCCTTCATTCTTTTCTCTTGGACGCCGCTATTTTCAGCCTTAACCCTTGCAGCCGGATAAAGCCTTCCGCGTCAGCCTGGGAGTAAACCGCATCCTCCTCGAACGTCGCGTATGAAGGATCGTAAAGGCTGAAGGGCGAGCGCCGGCCGACAACCTGGCAGATCCCTTTGTACAACTGCAGTCTTACCTCGCCGGAGACCCTCTCCTGTGAGTCGGCAACCATCTTCAGCAGAAGCTGCATCTCAGGCGAGAACCAGAAGCCGTAGTAAATCAGTTCGGCAAAGCGGGGAATGAGCGTGTCCTTGAAATGAGCGACTTCCCGGTCGAGCGCCAGCGACTCGAGCGCCCGATGGGCTTTATGGAGGATGGTGGCGCCGGGGGTTTCATAAACGCCCCTCGATTTCATGCCTACCATGCGGTTTTCCACGAGGTCCACCCGGCCGATCCCGTTTTCTCCTCCCAGCCGGTTCAGCTCCTGGAGCATCTCGACCGGCCCCAGGGCAGTTCCATCGAGGAGCTTCGGCACACCCCGTTCAAACGTCAGCGTGATCTCGGTGGTCTTGTCCGGCGCCGCCTGCGGAGCGACGGAGCGCAGGAAGATATGAGGCGGGGGCGCAGCCCAGGGGTCTTCGAGTATGCCTCCTTCGTAAGACGTGTGCATCAGGTTCTGATCGATGCTGTAAGGCTTCTCGACTGTAGAGGTCACCGGGATCCCGTTATCCCGGGCATATCGAATCAGATCGCTGCGGCCGCGAAATTCCCAGCTGCGCCACGGGGCCAGAATCTTGAGATGCGGCGCGAGCGCCTGATACGTCAGCTCAAAGCGGACCTGGTCGTTGCCCTTCCCCGTAGCTCCGTGGGCGACGCAGTCGGCGTCATTTTCAAGGGCGACACGCGCCTGCTCGCGCGCAATGACCGGGCGCGCCAGCGAGGTCCCCATCAGATACTCGCCCTCGTAAAGCGCATGCGCCTGGACCGCCGGAAACACGAACTCCCTTACGAAACTCTCCCGCAAATCCGAAACCACGACTTGGTCCGCCCCGGTCTGGACCGCCTTCTTTTCGATAGCCGCCAGGTCCTCTCCCTGGCCGACGTCGGCGACAAAGGCCACGACCGGGCAGGCGTACCGCCACTTCAGCCAGTGGAGCATCACGGACGTGTCCAGGCCTCCCGAGTACGCTAGCACGATTTTCTTTATGTTTCTGTCTCGCCCGCTCTGTTCCATAGTTCTCGTCTGACTCCTCTCGCGTCGTAACCCTCTGCGACCACGACCAGCAGCGTGTCCTCTCCAGCCACAGTCCCCAGGACACCCGGAATGCCCAATTCGTCGATTTTGTACGCCACCGGCGCGGCCATCCCGGCATCCGTGCGTACGACCAGCAGGTTTCCGCTGACCTCGCACTGGCGGATGGGCAGGCCCATCCATTGGTCCATCACTGTATACTTATACGAGCCTTCCCCTGTGGCCGTCTTGATAATGTGCAGCTCCCGCAGATCACGGGAAAGTGTGGCCTGAGTTACTTTGAAGCCTTGCCTGTCAAGTTTGCGACGCAGCCTCTCCTGGCTGTTTATCCGCTCGCTCTGAACCAGGCGCACGATAGTCCTCTGCCTCTCCCGTTTGTGCATATACAGGAATTTTGTATATTCATACAGGCGGGCGGGGGAAGTCAAGGAACGAGTGAGGCCCCTGATCCGTGGATACGGGGAAAGCAGACAACTCGGGCGTGGGGATTGAGCTTACAGAAGTTGTTGGTACAGGGT
>JBHGBF010000214.1:0-9559 GCA_041946865.1 Acidobacteriota bacterium
GATCGGCTACGTGGAGGTCGAGCCCGTCCAGGTGGGCCTGTTCTTCACCCTCATGCAGCGGCGCTACCGCCGCAAATCCACGCTGCTCACCTCGAATTTGGGATTCGCCGAATGGCGCACCTTCCTGAAGAACGACCACCTGACCGCCGCCCTGATCGACCGTCTGACCGAGAACTCTTACGTGTTCAACATGAAAAACTGCGTCAGCCTGAGACCCAAACAGCCGGCGGAACCGGAGCCGGGACCATGACTTCGCACCAGCGACGGGACGAGGCCGATCGGCTGCGGGGGGTCCCCCTCGAAGCCGTGCTCACCGTCATGGGGGCCCGGCCTGAGCCCGCGGACAAGGCCAAGTGGCATACCGCCAGGGGGGTGCTCTCCGTGACCGGCCCGAAGTTCATGAACTGGAGCCAGGAGTTCGGCGGCGGCGGGGCCATCGATCTGGTCATGCACCTGCTCGAGCTCGACTTCAAAGGGGCGATCGGCTGGCTCCAGCGTCATTTCCCCGACCCCGTGTCGCCATCAGCATCCAGCTTGCGCGGGCCCAAGGACCTCCAACTGCCCCCATCCGATCCCGCCAAGGTCGAGATGGTGAGACGCTATCTGTTGGGAGAACGCGCCCTGCCGGCGGACCTGCTCCAACTCCTGTTCGACTGCGCCCGGCTCTACGCCGATCACCGCGCCAACGCGGTCTTCGTGCTGCTGGGAAGCGATCACACTCCGGTGGGCGCGGAGCTGCGCGGCACGGCCGGGACGTCCTGGCGGGGCCTGGCCCCCGGCTCCCGCAAAGACCTCGGTTACTTCTCCATCCCAGTGCCTGAAACCACCACGGTCGTCCTGTGTGAGTCCGCCATCGATGCCGTCAGTTGTCTGGCCTTGCATCCGGGCTGTCTTTGTCTTTCCGCCTCCGGGGCCAGCCCCAACCCGGCCTGGCTTCCCTCACTAATCCGCCCCGGCTATGAGATCTATTGCGGCTTCGACACCGACCCCACCGGGGAGAAGATGCCCCAGGGCCATGATCGCCCGCTATCCTCGCGTCAAGCGCCTGCGCCCGCCCCAACACGACTGGAATGACTCGCTCCCATCACGCTTCAGACAGCTCCCGCTTCTGCCCACCACCTGACTTCTGCTCGTTGCCACTCGCTCTACTTGGAAAACAACCCCCTCTACTTGGAAACAAACAACATCCATCCCGACCTTTCCTTCCCAGCAGGTTACCACCGATGTCTCCCCCACTTGGAAAGAAAAACACCTCCCTCTCCCGTGGACATATCGTCCAATTTATCCAAGCAAACAGTGGTCAATTTATCTGAGCGGTATAGTGTGCCCAAGCTCGAAACGGCCTATCGCCGGCTGATTGCACCCGGTTTCTACCGCAAAGTCCTCCAGGAGGTCGCCCGGATCGAATCCTGCCAGGTCAACTATCTCGGCGCGCCGTTCATGGAATCAGAGCAACCCCTGCTCCTCATGCAGGACCTGAAGTTCGTGGGGATGCACATAGGCCCGAATATCGACGAGTATGCCCCCAAGGCCGGCATTCAGGTGAAGGATCTGACCGACTGGCACCGGGTCATCGACTGGTGGTTCTCCACCTATGCTCCCTATGCGGTCGCCATCCAATCGCAGGCGGCCTATTCGCGCGGATTGGATTACGAAGAGGTTCCAACCGAACGTGCCGCACCAGTCATGCGCAGGAAGCTGGATGGCGACCCGATAAGCGATAAGGAGAAGAAGGCTCTGGAGGACCACCTCTTCTGGTACGTTATCCGCAAAGCGACTGGAGCAAATCTGCCTGTCAAGCTGCACACCGGCTACTATGCGGGGGAGAACCAGATGCCGCTGGGACGGGTGTCGGCCAACCCAGCCTCGGCTTCCGAGCTCTGCCGCAAAAGCCCTGACACACGCTTCGTTTTCATGCACATCGGGTATCCGTAAGCACTACACGAATGCGCACATCGACATGTGCTGGGCCTGGATCGTTAGCCCGATCGCCAGTGTGAACTTTCTCAAACAGTATCTGGTCACCGCACCCGCCAACAAAGTGCTGACTTTTGGCGGCGACTACTTCTCGGTGGAGCCGGTGGTCGGGCACGCGGCCCTTGCCGCGGGCTGGAGCTGGTTTTGCGGCAGCTGGTCGAGGAAGGGTGGTTGAGCCTTCAGGAAGCTCTCGATCTGGCTGAACCGATCATGCGGGGCAACGCCCGGCGGATCTTCTCCCTGGACGAGAAGGAGCAGAGGCTCCGCCACCCGCCTTGGGCGAGTTGAGGGCCGAGGAGGTATCCACGAAAGACCTTCGCGTCTTGTGTGGATGCCTTTTGATCAGCTTCGCCGCCGGGTGAGGAAACCCATCTCTCCGGCTTTGGTCTTCAGGCTCAGGGGCTGCACGCGGTCCTTCGGCCACCCGAGTCTCTTCCCATCGAACCGTACTTCGCCTTCGAAGGCTTGAGGCGTGAAGTAGACCACGGTGACACCGTCACCCGATGCATAGACTTTTGCCTGGGCTCCATCCGGCCTGATCTCGAGACCGAGAGTGTCTTGAAAGCCGAAGGGGTACCCCGGAGACCTCGACTCTCTAAGCCGCCGCCGTGCAGCTACGAAGTCCCGCAACGCCGCGAGCATCTCCCCCTCCAGCTTCTCGCTCGCATAGGGAGACGGGAATGGCGCGACCAGGATCGGGCACCCCATCAGGAACGCTTGTGCCACGCTCGTGCGGATGTTACCGGCATCAACGCCCGCCATGCTCATCTTGTCAGGATGCGTGAAGCGGAGCGTATCGATGATCGGCAGGTGCCAGAGATCGATCCACCTGGCCTGGACATCGCTGCCCCCCTCGCAGGAGAGAAAGGCATTCGGGCCTGCCATTTCCCGCCACGTTCGGTAGAGCCTGGTGGCTCCCCGCGATTGTGCGGACAGTGCGCTGAGAGCGCTGTTCCCATGGTCGTGCTCAGCCTTCGTACAGATGAACTGATGGCCAAAGCCCTCGTCGAAGTACATGGCGGCGATGCCGGAGCGGACAAATCCCGGATAGATCTTCTCGGCCCAGAGCTGATGCCATTCGGGGACGGCCATGCAGGCGATCCCGCCCAGCGAGGTGTGCCAGTCCCTGTGGGGGTAGTTCATCCTCGTATCCGCGGCGGGGACGCAGTTGGTCGCCTCCCGGTGGAGGAAATAGGGGTGGGCGTAAAGCGTGATGCCGGCAATCCCCAGCTCGCGGATCTTCCTGAACGCCTCGTCCGCCGCCTCTTGGCCGCCTGCTTCCGGGCACATCGGCAGGTGATCCGGCATCTTGTAGATGCCCCAAGTCGTCCCCGTGCCCAGCACGTTCAGGATCACGCTCTGAGGTTCAATGTCCAGCCTGGCGACGGCCTCCTTGACGAGTGCCGGAAGATCTGCGAAACGGTTGACGACTTTCCCATTCGGATAGTCATAGGCTTTGCCCCGGTCCTTGGGGGGATCTCCCCAGGCAACGTGACTGTTCAGGACGATGTCACAGGAGCGGACCGGCTCGGCGGTTCGCTGCCAGTCCAGAAAGTCCTCGGCGAAGACGTGGTCGTACCGTGATCGATAGGCCTGTGCCGTTTCGCGCCAGTCACCGTTGTGGAGGACCAGGAGCCATTCGTCGCTCACGAACTGCTCGCCGGGCCCAAGCGCGTAGACCTGCTGGCTGCCGTTGTACCCCCACATGAAAGCCCGGCTGCCTTCGAGACAAAAGAGCCGCCACCCGAGGTTAAGGCCCAGAGCGCTCGCTTCCACGTGACCCACCATGTCGAGCTCGCCTCGGTCCAGGTAACCGGTTCCAATGCCTGCTGACGGAGAGGCAAAGTCCATCCAACCGAACACCATCCCTGTCGGCATGGTGGGGGGTATGCTGAACGATCGCCTCCCCGCCTCGAGACCCAGGAAGAGCCAGTTCACCCAGTAGCGGCTGCGGTTGTTCAAAGCGGTCCTCACCCTGAGGTAGTTTTGATCAGGCGCCAGGGTGTAGGCGCAAGAGACCTCGAGCCCCGTGACTGCGTTCGCGTCCTTCAGGTCCGGGAAGCGGAGGACGAGCGTCTCCCTGTCGGCGCCGCTTGATCTCTCCATCTCGACCCGTCGCTGGACGTCTCGACAAACCGCGAGGTCATGAACGACCGATCCGTCTCTTTTGCCCAGCCGGACTCGCAGGGGGGAGGCTGCGCTCCCCGGCGGCTGGATCCGGGTCTTTCCCGCCTTGTCAGCCAGCGAGACGAGCGCCCCGCTGGCTTCATCAAACACCAGCTCGATGCGGCTGTTGGCCAAGCGAAACCCGGCGGAGGCCTTTGACGGGCTGCTCGCCGCTGGAGTCTCTCGCTCGTTGCCCGCCTCTGCCAGCCCGGTCGTGCTTGCCGCGAAAGCCGTCGCCCCGGTACTTTTCAGGAATGTCCGCCTCGGTAGTCTCTGCATTCGCGCTCCTTCATTTCTCCACGCTGAACAAACTTCTCCCATACTTTTCCTGTTCCAGGTCGTGCAGTCGCTTGTACTCATCCATCGCGGTCCTGGCCTCCGGGATCCGTCCGGCCTTTTGCAGGACCCTGGAGAGCTGGTAGTACGAGTCCGCGCTCTCTGGATTCAGGCTGACTGCTTTCCGCAGGGAAGCGATCGACTCGTCACTCCTGCCCAGCTTCGAGTAGAGCTTGCCGAGGGCCAGATGAGCGTCAGCGAAGCGAGGGGCCAGGCTGACTGCCTTGGTCAGAAGCTCCTCGGCCTCGCGCGCCTCCGGGCCTTGGCCGGTCGCTGCCTCGGCCAGCGCGACGCCCTGAAAGTACCAGCCCTCGTGACTCTGCGGCTGGGCCACCGCTAGTCGCCTGCCCGCTTCAAGCAACTGGTCCCACTGCTTGAGCTTTAGGTGCGCGACGCCCAGAAGCGACATCGCGGGGACGTACTTCGGATCGATCGCCAGCGCGGTTTCAAGCTCACGCACAGCCATCTCTGCATCCATCCCTCGCGCCAGACCCGTGAGGGCCAGCGAGGTGTGCAAGGGCGCTGAATTGGGAAGCTTTTCGAGTCCCAGCTTCAGGAAAGCCGCCGCCGCCGAATCTGAATTGTAGAAAAGAAGAAACTCGGAAATCTTGAGGTAATAGTCCTCGACCCCGGGCGCTAGCTCGATGGCCCTTCTGAGATGTTCGAGCGCCTTTTGCGGCTCATTCAGCCTGTAGCTCGTGTAGCCGAGGAGCGCGTTCCACTCCGCCTCAGCGCTGCTCCAGGCCTCGATCGCCAGGAGCAGGGACTGGGCTTTCTCGTATTCGCCGCGGTCAACCGTCCTCCGGCTGAGTTGGAGTACCTGCCCCCGGAGCTCGGCTCGCGCCTTGGCGGCTTTCCCTAGACACTCTTTTGCCAGTGTGAAGTCACCCGCGTCCGCAGCCAGGAGGCCAACCGAGAAAAGAAGCTGGGGGTCGGGACTCCCGGCCGACAGCGACTGCAACAGGGTGCGAGCCTCCGCCTTTTGACCGCGTGCCAGCAACGCGTCGGCAAGCGCCACTGAGACGCCGGGATCGTCCGGACGGAGCCGGTGCGCAGCGCTCAGGTGCTCGACCGCCGCTTGGGCGTCTCCTTGCTGGAGCTTGATCCGCCCCAGGTTGAACCGGGCGCTGACGTTGCCGGGCGCCAGTCGAACCACCTCGGCGAGTTGCTCGGCCCCTTCCTTCACTTTTCCCCGCGAAAGGAGGTTCACGGCCAGATTGTTCCGGGCCTCGGTGAAGGAAGCGTCCAGTTCGAGGCTTTTTCGAAACAGCCTCTCGGCCGTCTCCAGATCCTGGCGTCGGGTCGCGCAGATCCCCAGCAGGTTGTAGACCGGCCCGAAGTTCGGGCTGGCTTTCGCAAGCGCCTGCGCGCTGGCGCACGCCTCCTCCGTTCGGCCTGCCGTCATGTCCGCCAGCATCCGGTTGTAGTCGGCGGCGTGGGCCTTAGTCTGGCCCAGCGCCCACCATTGCCCGCCTCCGCTCACTGTCCACAGTAAACTGACCATCAGCGCCGACAGGGCTGGAATTTTCATTGACAAGTGCCCTTGTCCAGTGTAATCGTTTACGCGATCTTATTGCGGCGTCTTCGGATGGTCAAGGAGTTTCTCCTGCCGACCTCTGGTACGAGCCAGACTGATGGAATTGCTTTCACAGCATGGTTCTGAGGTGACTCAGCGATGAAAGAGGACAAGAAGAGGTTGTCGCAAGGCCGCGGACAAGATCGTCGGGATTTCTTTCGACAGTCACTGGCGGTCGGTTTCGCCGTTCCCGCCACTGCTTCGGAAGTGGGGCGGGCGGCGGAGGGCCAGAGAAGCCCTGAAAAGCCGGGGACCGGGATTGCCATCTCGTTTCCCCGCGTTCTCACCGGCAGGCAGCTGGCCACCGTGGCTTTCCCGCTCGGCGGGGTCGGGACCGGTTCGATCTCACTGGGTGGGCGCGGGCAGCTGCGGGACTGGGAGATCTACAACCGGCCGGCCAAGGGCCGGTCGCCCGAGTACTGCTTTGCCGCAATCCGCTCGGAGGTGGAAGGCCGTCCGGCAATCACGAAGATCCTGGAGGGGAAGCATCTGCCGCCTTACGAGCACGGCGCATCAGGGCTCGGGTCGGGGAACATGCCGGGGATGCCGCGTTTTGACTCGGCGACTCTCACCGGCGAGTTTCCCTTCGCGCAAGTCCTGCTTTCAGACCCGGAGGTTCCCCTCGAGGTGACACTTGAGGCCTTCACTCCTTTCGTCCCTCTGGACGACATGTCTTCGGGCCTGCCGGTGGCGATCCTTCGATACCGGGTGAGGAACGGGTCAGGCAGACGGGCGGCTGTCTCCGTAGCCTTCAGCCTGGATAACCCGGCCGGGAAGGGGAGCCGAGTGAACGAGATGCGCGATGACGGCGCCACCCGCGGCCTGTTCATGCACGACCCGGCGCTGGACGCCTCCGACCCGGTCAAGGGATCCTTTGCCTTGGCGACTCCCGAGCTGGCTGGCTACGTCAGCATCCTGACAGGCTGGCGCGGGTGCGGGTTCTGGGTGGCGCCGTCCACCTTCTGGCGCAATTTCGCTGACGACGGGAGGCTGAATGGCGAACTGCACCCGGAACCGAACCGGACAGGCTCCGTCGCCATCACGAAGCAGATGGCAGCGGGTGCCCAGGCCGATTTCACCTTTGTCCTGGCCTGGCATTTCCCGAACCGAACACCGGAGGGCTGCGGGTGGAGCGCTCCCAAGGGACAAGGGCAGACGATCATTGGAAATCACTACACCAGCCGCTTTTCGGATGCCTGGGAAGCAGCGTCGTACACCCTCACTCATCTGGAGGAGCTGGAGCGCGCTTCGCGCGACTTCCTGCTCGCCGTGAAGCAGTCAGACGTCGAGCCGGTCGTCGTCGAAGCGGCTTTGGCGAACCTGACTACCCTGCGGACGCCGACGGTGTTCAGAACGGCTGACGGCCGTTTTCACGCCTTCGAAGGCTCAGGTGACGACAGAGGATGTTGTTCCGGAAGCTGCACCCACGTCCTGAACTACGAAACCGTCATCGCCTCCCTGTTTCCCACCCTGTCGCGGTCGCTGCGCGAGTCGAGCTTCGATTTCTGCACGGACGAGGAAGGCCGGATGGACTTCCGCTACCTGCTGCCTTACGGGATCGAACGGTTTGGGCTGGCGGCGGCGGACGGCCAGATGGGGACCATCGTCAAGTTCTACGTGGACTGGCGGCTGTCAGGGTCAAACGAGTGGCTCAACCTCTGGTGGCCCAAGGTGAAGAAGGCGCTGGAATTCGCCTGGGTCCCCGGTGGTTGGGACGAAGACCGCGACGGCGTGTTGGAAGGATCTCAACACACGACCTTCGACGTGGAGTTCTACGGCCCGAATCCCCTGTGCCAGTTCTGGTACCTCGCGGCCCTAAAGGCCGGCGCAGAAATGGCCGGGGCAGCCGGCGATACAACGGCCGCCCGCGACTACCTCCGCCTCTTCGAGGGGGGGAGCGCCTGGACGGATGCGAACCTCTTCAACGGCGAGTACTACATCCACAGAATCAGGCCGCGAGCCAAGACCCAGATAGCGCGGGGGCTGATGATCGGCGCAGGCGCCCGCGACCCGGAGAACCCGGATTTCCAGGCAGGCGACGGTTGCCTGACCGACCAGCTGGTGGGTCAATACGCGGCGCACGTGGCCGGCCTTGGCTACCTTGCGGATCCCGCCAACATCCGCAAAGCCCTGCACTCGATCCTTCGTTACAACTTCAAGCGAAAGCTCTCCGCTCACGAGAACTACGCCCGGACCTACGCCGTCAACGATGAAGCCGGAATCGTGATTTGCTCCTTTCCCAAGCCCCCGGAAGGCGAGATCCGCGTCACATCATCCCCCGAGGTCTGGAGCGGGAGCGAGTACCAGGTCGCTGCTCACCTGCTTTACGAGGGCATGTTGAAGGAGGGGCTGGAGGTCATCCAGGCCATCCGCAGCCGGCACGACGGGGAGAAGCGCAACCCCTGGAACGAGCCGGAATGCGGCCACCACTACATGCGGGCGCTGGCCGCCTGGTCGAGCCTGCTTGTCCTCACGGGTTGGGGGTACGACGGCCGGACCAGGGAAGTGACCATCAATCGGCTGCCAGGCCGGGGATTCTGGGCGACGCCAACCGGGTGGGGAAGTTTCGAGCTCCGGGCTCCCGACGGATCGCCGAGGCTGGAAGTCACGGCCATTAGAGGCGAGCTGCGCGTGAAAGGAGTACGAATTCTCACTCCTGGCGCCTCGGCTACCCCTCCGGTGATCCTGCCGGTGGAGCGACTGATCGAGCCCGGCACGCCGCTTCAGCTGTAGGACGGCGCTTGCGGCTCTGTTGCCGGTTGTTGCAGAAACTCCAGTTGCGGAGGTTCGACTATGATCACACGGCGAGGATTTCTGGCTGCGAGCGGCCTCGCGTCTTCTTTACCAGCTCTGGCGCAGGTCTCTCCCGGGGAGGTCTCGGCCCCGTCTGGATTACTCCGTACCGTCCGCTCTCCCCTGGCAGTCGATCTTGTCCGCCTGACCGGCTGGCTGGGAGAACGCCTGGATCGCGCGCAGGCAGCCATGGACGACCTGGCTGAGAACACCTGGTGGAACGTCGTTGGTCAGTGGGGCTACACGCTGGCCCGGGATCTGGCTGCGTAACGTCCTTCTTCTGGCCCGCTACAGCGGCCGGTGGCATCCGTTGATCGAAGAGGCCAAACAGCAGCTGGTGGAAGTGGCCACCGAGCAGAAGCGCGAGATTGACTACAGGCGGAACAAGCTAGGGGTCTATCTTGACGGGGAAGTGATAACCGGGCTGCTCGCCTACCACGATGCTTTTAAGGACCAGGCGGCGCTGGAAGCGGCGGCCGCCAAGGGCCGTTACATCGTCGAGAATCACGCGAAGACCGCGCACTACTACAAGGCGATTGCTGTCGAACGGCTGCTGGCCCCGGCCGAAGAAACCGGCGATGGACGGTTTCAGAAGGCCGGTGTCGAGATTGCCGGGGAAGTGGGGTTGAACTTCCTTCGTTTGAAGGAGGGTGTCAAGCGTGGACGGAGAAGCAACCAGGCTGGCCACGAAGTCTTGGCGGCCGCGATCTG
>JBHGBF010000215.1:0-9545 GCA_041946865.1 Acidobacteriota bacterium
CTGGAGAGTCCGGCCACAATGAGAGCCCGGTTAAATCACTACGTTGCCCAGAGCGGAATCGAGCACGATTGTAGATAAGAACTCGTTGTCATGACCGAGGGTAGCGCCCTACCTCGGCACTTCGCCCTTCAGAATCGCCACCAGCTTCTCGGTATCGATATTGCCGCCCGAGACGATGCAGACGACCTTGCCTTTGCCGGCTTTGCCGGCCAGAGCGGCCGCCACCGGCGCTCCTCCCGCGCCCTCTGCGATAACCCGGTTGCGCTCCGCGAGCAAACGAATGGCGCGGGCCACCTCCTCCAACTCCATAACCAAAGAACCCTGAAGCAGGCAGCTCGCCAGAGGCCACATTTCCTCGAGAACACTCTTCGCGCCAATACCGTCAACGAAGGAGGGAATGTACTCTACCTGCGAGGGTTTGCCGGCCGCAAATGAAGCAGCCAGTGGCGCCGCTGTAGTGACCTCGCACGCATAGATCCGTGTATCGGGCTTCAGCGCCCGGACGGCAGAAGCGATGCCGCAGCTCAACCCGCCGCTGCCCCACGGAATCACAATCGCATCAACGTCAGGCAGGTCCTCCAGGATTTCGAGACCGATGGTCCCATTGCCTGCCATCACGGCAGGGTCGCTCGCCGGATCCACGTAAAGCTGTCCGGCGAATGGCTTGAAGCCGTGGTCAATCCGAACCTGCCACCACTCTCCGTACGAGACTTTCACTATCCCCGCCCCCAGGCGGGAGATTGCGTCGAGCTTGTTTTGCGGTGCGGTGTCGGGAACGACAATCTTGCACGGCAGGCCGAGTCGCCGCGCGTTCCAGGCAACACCCTGGGCCGCGTTTCCGGCGCTTGCCGTGTACACTCCCTCCGCCAATTGGTCTTTGGCGGCAACCGCGATGGCATTGCTTGCGCCTCGTAGTTTAAAGGAGTTGATCGGCTGCAGGTTCTCCAGCTTCAGATAGATTTTTGCTTCGGTTCCGTCGAGGTTCAGAGGGACAAGTGGCGAGCGGACGACGTAGTCCTTGATTCGACCACGCGCGGCATGGATCTGGTCGAGCGGGATCTGCTCATGAGGTTTCATGGCGGCTGCCTCCAAATTCGACTACGGTTCCAATGCCCTGTTCCTGGGCTTTCATGTAGATATGGTGCGCCGAGGCCAGGTCTTCGATTGCGAGGCCAAGAGACTTATACAGCGTAATCTCTCCCGGTGTGCGCCGACCTGGCAGCTTCCCCGTCAAAATATCACCGATCTCCCCGACGATATGACTTTCGTCGATCGCTCCTTCCTTCTTGGCGAGCAGGAAATCACCGGATTCGTTCACCGTTGATTCTCTTCGATCAACAAACAATCTGGCCTTGCGGACTGCTTCCGTGTCGAGCTCCCGGGCAAACGGAATACTGGACCCTATAGCGTTGATGTGAGTCCCGGGTCTGATCCATTCTCCCTTCAGGATCGGTTCGATCGTTGAAGTCACGGTACAGATCAGGTCCGCTCCTTCGACGGCTTCCTCGGCCGTTTGAGCCGGCTCGACCGGTATATGATGGCGCTGCGACGCGGCCGCCGCAAACCGGCTGGATTCCTCCATCGTCAGGCTCCAGACCTTGACCCGCTTGATGGGTCGAACGCGGAGCATCGAGTCAAGATGAGTGCGAGCCTGGGTCCCAGCTCCCAGAATGGTCAGACGGCTCGCGTCAGGGCGGGCCAGGAGACGGGTGGCGACGCCGGTGACGGCTGCGGTTCTGATGGAAGTGATCTCGGTCGCGTCGATGATCGCCAGCAGCGGCCCGTCTTTCGTATCGAACAGGAGGACGGCGCCTTGATGAGTGTCCAGACGAGTGCCTCGGTTGCCGGCGTAATATGTGATCACTTTGAGGCCGGCAGCATTAATGTGGCCCAGGTAGGCGGGCATCATAACCAACGCGCCGGTTCGATCAGGCATCCACATGGTGGAGCGAAGCGGCAGAATGGCCTCTCCGCGGCTGAGCGCCTGCAATGCAGCCGACATCACCTCGATGCATTGATCCATGGGCAGCAAGCGACCTACGTCCGCTTGGTTCAGAATCACCGTCTTCATAACCGGACTCCCGGGTTGGATGAAATCGCTCGCACCTTTACACCTCGTTACAGGCCTGGCAGAACCTTGCTGCGACCTGGTCGATCTCCTCATCGGACGAATTGATGTTGATGCCGAATCCGGCGCCAAGACCCGGATCCACGACGCCTACGCTCAAATTGATTGACCGTCTGAGAATGTCGTCAGTCCTCGGGAAGGCGCCTAGTCCGTTAGGTCGCCCTAATGCCTCGAGATGCCGGTTGAGATAATCCATGTTGGAATAGACATGCCAGCCGCTGTTGTCGACCGTGTCCGTACCCAGTTTCCGAGCCACCGTTGCTGCCCTATCGGCATCCTCAAAAATCACCGTTAAGAGTGTTCCGCATTCACCCTCGGCGTCATGTATAGTTCGGAAGCAAACTCCCTTGGCTCCCATGATTCTCTCTTTCAACCTTTTCTTCTTGGCGCGCAAGGTGGCAGTGATTCTGTCGAGTTTGCGAAGCTGAGCAAGCGCGACAGCCCCGGTAAGCTCATTGATTCGGAAATTCAGCCCCAGGAGACTGGGCGGCTCAATGGATAGACCTCCTTCCTTCCGTTTGTACCCCTGATCCTGCATAGCGAATGCTTCTCGATAGTGCTCATCTCGGTCGGTGATCAGCATTCCTCCATCGCCGGCGGTGATGGTCTTGAAGAAGTTCAGGGAGAACGCACCGATATCTCCAAAAGTGCCGAGCTTGCGGCCCCGATAAGATCCGCCACAAGCCTGGCAGCCGTCCTCCACCACCCGCAGGCCATGCTTGCCCGCGATCTGGACAATCTCGTCTATTCGGCAAGGGTTGCCGAGCACGTGGACGGGCATGATCACCTTAGTCCGGGGAGTGATGCGCCGTTCAATGTCCGACGGATCGAGCGTGAGGCTATCATCAATCTCGGCGAGAACCGGTACGGCACCCAAGAACATGGTGGCGCCATATGAGGCGATAAAGCCGTAAGTCGGGATAATGACCTCGTCACCCGGACCAACGCCAAGTATGCGAAGCCCAATCATCAGTGAGCTGGTGCCCCCGTTGGTGGCCTGGCAATACTTGACCCCGCTGTACTTTGCGAATTCTCTTTCGAATGTCAGGACCTTTTGCTTGAAGTGCGGGTTCTTAACGTCGCCATATCGGGACAGATGGCCACTCTCCATGACATCTAGTACTTCTTTCAATTCTTCCTGTCCTATCCAGAAAGCTCCAGGTCCGGGCATGTGTAGCACCTCGTGATTAAGCCAAGCGGATTTCGGTTTGCGCCGAGTTCTGCAAAGCGCCGTTCTTTAGGATGTATTGGATCTCGCCGCAGACACTGGCGGGTAATTCAGCAGGCCGGTGTTCTTCGATAATCGCGATCGTCTTCTCCCTGAGGACTTCGCCCAGCCGTTTGCCGCCCGCGTTGTCCCATTTCTCGGCCACCGTCCGGCTGAACAAGCCCGGCCGCCAAAGCTCGCGGAAATGAGTCATCGTATGTTCGGAGGAGAGGTAATCGCCGAAATGGCCCAACTCGTGGATGGTGTCGAGTGCCAGAGTGTCACGATCAAACGTTATGCCATCCATGATTTTACGCATCATCGAGATGACTTCGTTGCTGAAGACCATGTTTTCCGGAGAAGCGGTCAATCCCGTTTCTAAATAACCGATATCGTGGACGAGGTTGTTCCCAGCCAGCAACGACAGCATGACGGAGACAGTTATCTCGGAAGCGGCCTGCTCATCCATTGTGCAACTGTTGCAGTCACCCGCGTAGCCCCACGTCGGGAGGCCGTAGAATTGTCCCATCTCCGCGACCGCTATGCGGGCAAGTAGGAATTCAGGGCAGATGAACACGGGGATGGCAGTCCTCATGTCAAGGTGATGCATACCCAACCCGTAGACGATCGGGGCACCGGCGCGTTTCAGTTGGTGAATCGTGATCCCTGAAAGCACCTCGGCGTTGGCCATGGCCAACGCACCCGCCACTGTCACCGGCCCGGAGGCGCCCTGCACCGGCGCCGGGGAATGCACAACGGGCAGTGACTGCTCTGCCATGTACAGCAGCTTGCCGAGGGCGGTGTCGGAGTGTTTGAGAGGCGATGACGGTTCTGAGTACAGCAAAAGGCTGGGGTTGATCCTCAGCCGTTCGATCCCCCCCGAAGCCGCGCTCGCCATAGCCACGATGGCTTCGCAGTCCGAACGGTCGTCGCACACGAAAACGAGCGGTTTGCTCGTGTTCGTCAGCATGAGAGCGAACTGCTCGCGGTAGTGATTCACTTTTTCGACATCCGAGAGCATCCCCATCGACATACAGAATTGCAGTTCGGGAAGCGCATCCACCACGTGGGCGCAGTCCGCCAGGTCCGCGGACGTGAACAACCGGCGCTGGCCCGTCCGGGGGTCAAGGAACTTCCGGCAATCCGACCCTGTTCCAAAAGTGACGAGCCGGCCCTCCAGAGGAGCAACAACCTCGTCACCTCCCCGGCGGCAGAGCGGGATTCGGCATGGGGGTTGCTTGATGGCCCATTCCACGATGCCGGGCTGAAAACGGACCAGATTGCTGTCCTCAATCGTCACCGCACCCGTCTGCTTCAGCAGGCTCAATGCCTCTTCGTGGTAAACGCGGACACCGGTGCGTCGAAGAATCTCCAGCGACGTCCGATGTACGAACTCGCAGTCGTCTGGCGTGAGCATGCTGAACTTAGGAATCGATCGAGTCCTTTGTTGAAATCTGTTTCCATCAGTAGTCGTCATTGTTTCTCCAATTCAAAATCGACATTCACCAGCACATCGACCCCTGTTGTCAGTATCCGGGAATCGGGAATTTGGCCCCGAGGAGGCGCACCTCTTCCCGCACGTCTTGTTTGATCTGGGCTGAGAGCTCGTATTCGTAATCCCCCAGCGGTTTGACCGCCCGCAGAACTCGTCCGATCAGTGCTGCACACACCGCCATCTCGGACGCTCCAAAACACCGCGCGGCCAGAGCGTTTGTGCCAATCCGTATCCCGCTTGTCACCGAGACTTTCGACTGATCCCCGGGAATGAAATTCTTGTTTACAATTATGTTGCATTCCTCCAGGGCCTTCTCCGCAATAATGCCGGATATGCCGAAGCTTTTCCGCACGTTCACCAGAACAATGTGATTGTCGGTTCCCCCCGAGACAACCTCGATTCCGTCTTTGACCAGCGAGTCTGCCAAAGCCCGCGAAAGCGTGAGGATCCGACACATGAGCGTTTTGAATTCGTCGGATCCGGCCCGATCCAGCGTACGTGCCTTGGCCACAATCTTGTTAATAATCGGGGCACCTTGCGTAAAAGGGAATACCCCCGCCTGAATCAGCGACGACAGAGTTCCCTTCCCGCTTGGCGCCGGGGAATCCCACTCCCTGCCCATCAGAATCAGTCCGCCCCGTGGTCCGTACAGTTGTTTGTGGGTACAGGTCACGGTGAAATGCGCAATGTCGATCGGACTCGGATGCAATCCAGCTATAACCAAGCCGGCGATGTGGGTAATGTCGGCCAGGAGAAAGGCCCCCACACGGTCCGCGATGTCCCGGAACTTCTGCCAGTCAATGGCGCGAGGGTAGGCCGTCGCGCCGCAGATGATCAGCTTGGGACGGTGCAACTCAGCAAGTTCCTGCACTTGCTGAAAATCAATGAAGACTTGCGGGTTCAAACCGTAACCTACCGCGTTGTAGAACTTGCCCGAGATATTCACCTTGGCGCCATGTGAGAGGTGGCCTCCAGAGGTCAGGCTCATGCCCAGCAGGGTGTCCCCCGGCTTGAGGACAGCCGAGGTCACGATCTGATTCGCAGTGCTGGCCGTGTGAGGCTGGACGTTCGCGTACTGCGCCTTGAAGACCGCCTTGGCGCGGTCGATGGCCAACTGCTCGAACTCGTCGACATATCTGCAACCCGCGTGAAATCTGGCCCCCGGATACCCTTCTGCCGTTACGTTACTGGCAAACAGGCCTTCGCAGGCGAGGACAGAGGGATGGGTAATGCTGCACGAGGCAACCATAGTCAGCGAGTGCTTCTGGCGATCAAGCTCGCTCAACAAAAGTCGGTGGAGAACCTGATCCGCCGACTCCAGTGCGGCGGCCGCGCGACCGGCAAATTCCTGCAATGTGCTGCTGCTCATCTCCGGCTATTCCTCATTAATTACGTCCCTCGCAGATCTCGGGCGCTCCGAACGTTATCGTCGCCTCCGACTCGAGTCAAGGCCGTTGTTAACATCGATAGCCTGCGCTCCGCCTAGCAAGCGAACGCGTTAGCTACAGACGTGTTAACTAACTCTCGCGAGATAGCTAGTTCACTATTTCGACAGCACTATTTGACACATCTCAAATACTCGGCACAATACTGTCGGCGGGCTGAGTCTCGGGCAGCTTTTTGGCGTGCGGCGACAGAGGAGATATGCATAAAGTGCAGCCTCTGCCGCAGCACTCCCCAAAAACCCGTCCTAAGCACGGGCGGGTCGGCATTTGAGGGTTGGGAGGAACAGCTATGCGGATTTTTCTGGTTGTGGCGCTCTTCTTGTTTGGACAACTCAAAGCCCAGCCACCCAATCGTGCCGCTGAACTCACACAAGCAGCGGGAGCGGGTGACATCGCGAAACTGGAATCGCTGTTGGCTCAAGGAATCGGAGTGGACGCCAAGCCGAGCCCTGCCCGCCCGACGGCCCTAATGGTTGCTTCTCAGAAAGGCAGGGCCGAGGCGGTCCGCTTTCTGCTCTCGAAGGGAGCAAACGTCAATGCCAAGGGCAACGGCGGCCGTACGGCGCTGATGGAAGCCTCCGACAGCGGACAAGCTCCAATCGTCCTCATTTTGGTCGAGCATGGCGCCGATCTCAAAGTGAAGACCAACTTCGGCAGTACGGCCCTGATGGGTGCCGCTCTGAATGGCCGCACGGACATTGCGCGGCTCCTGATCGACCGCGGTGCCGGCGTTAACGACAAAAGCAACTTGGGCCGGACCGCCCTCATGGCTGCAGCCACCCGCGGCCACACCGAAACGGTCAGTCTGCTCCTGGCTTCAGGCGCAGACCCAAACGCTCAAGACCAATCCGGGCGTTATGCGCTCGTCGACGCCGCGATTCCCGCTTACGTTGATACCGTCAAGGCCTTGCTCAAGGCTGGTGCCGACCCGAATCTCAAGACCGGCATGGGCCGCACGGTGCTGAACTACGCGGAAGTCGAAGGGAAACAAGAGGTCGTGGCCGCGCTTAGAGAAGCAGGCGCGAAATAGTTTCGGTTTTCGCATCTTTGCCGGGAAGGAGAGACCGCTGTGAACAATCTCAGAATAGGTATTGTTGGAATGGGTTGGGTCGCGGGCGCGCATATTGCGACGTTCAAATCAGTCGAGGGGGCTGTGATCACGGGAGTCTGCGATTCTCGCGAGCTGAAATCCGACGAACTGCAAAAAGCGCATGGAATTCCGCTTCGGGTGTATCCCTCTTTCGGTGACATGCTGTCGGCCCCCGACATCGATATCATCGATATCTGCACACCGCATCCCTGTCACGCGCCCCAAGCGATCGCTGCAGCCCGCGCGGGGAAACACGTCCTCATCGAGAAGCCGATGTGCCTTAGTCTCGAGGATGCAAAGGCGATGAAGCAGGCCATCAAAGCAGCCAAAGTCAATTCCTGTATCTGCTTCGAATGCCGGTTCAGCAAGCATTTCAGCCTGATCAGGTCTTGTATCGACGAGGGCCTGCTGGGCGATTTACATTACGCCGAGGTGGACTACTACCACGGCATCGGCCCCTGGTATGGACAGTACACGTGGAATGTCAAGAAGGAAATGGGCGGCAGCAGTCTTCTCACCGCAGGGTGCCATGCGCTTGACGGCCTCCTTTTCTTCATGGACAGCCAGGTAGAAGAGGTGAGCGCGTACAGCACGCGCTCAAAAAGCGAGCCCTTCGCCCCCTACGAGTACGACACCACCTCCATCACAATCTTGAAATTCAAGGATGGTCGGATCGGGAAAGTCGCTTCGGTTATCGACTGCCTGCAGCCTTACTACTTTCATATTCATCTAGTCGGAAGCAAGGGCAGCCTGCTTGACAACAGGATCTACAGCGCGAAGCTGCAAGGAATGGACAAAAGCAAGTGGAGCACTCTCGAAACGGCTCTGATCGACTCCGGCGACGTCAAGGACCATCCCTATCAGCCCCAGTTCCAGGCCTTTATCGATTCGATCCGGAAGGGTGAGAGCATGCCGCGCACCGGCCTCGACAACGCCCTCGAAACCCACCGGGTGATTTTTGCGGCAGAACGATCGATGGAGACCGGGCGGCCGGTGAAGATGTCGGAATTGAATCTGTCATAGAGGCTGGCTGATGCTCACACCCAGACACAGAGTTATTAAGGCAATCAACCATCAGGAACCCGATCGCGTTCCATTGGACCTTGGGGCGAGTGCGGTGACCGGTATGCATGTAAGCTCGGTCTATCGACTGCGGCAGGCGCTCAAACTCGATCCGCCCAGCTTCCCGGTTAAAGTCGTCGAGCCCTACCAGATGCTTGGCGAGATCTCATCGGATCTCATGGATGCATTGGGTGTTGACGTCGTTTCTCTGGGACCGCCCCAAACACTGTTCGGGTTTGTGAATGAAGGATGGAAAGAGTGGAGACTGTTTGATGGGACCCCGGTCCTGGTTCCAGACGGGTTTAACACCGATCCGGACTCGAACGGCGATATTCTCATGTACCCGGAAGGAGACCGGACGGTTCCTCCCAGCGGGCGAATGCCGCAAGGAGGCTTCTATTTTGATTCGATAAGTCGCCAGGCGCCCGTAGATGAGGAGCATTTAAATCCTGAAGACAATCTCGAAGAGTTCGGGCCCGTCTCCGAAAATACTCTGCGACATTATCGAACTCAGATAGAAGCGCTTGAGGATGGAACGGACCGGGCCATTCTTGCGAACTTCGGCGGTATCGGGTTTGGCGACATCGCCCTGGTTCCGGCGCCCTGGCTCAAACACCCGCGGGGGATCCGCGACGTCGAAGAGTGGTACATCAGCACGGCGGTCCGCCGGGACTACGTTTACCAGATCTTCGAGCGGCAGTGCGAAATCGGCCTGCAGAACCTCGAAAAAATTTATGAGGTAGTGGGAAACCGGGTTGACGTTGTCTTCGCGACGGGCACTGATTTCGGGGCTCAAAACGGTCCATTCATCTCGACCAACGCTTACCGGGAGCTCTATAAGCCGTTCCATACTGAGGTGAACAAATGGATTCACCGGCATACGACCTGGAAGACCTTTATCCATACGTGCGGATCGGTGACCGCCCTAATCCCTGAATTCATTGAGGCTCGGTTCGACATATTGAACCCGGTTCAATGCTCTGCGGCACATATGGACCCCGGGACGCTGAAGGAGCGTTTCGGGAAGCAAATGACGTTTTGGGGCGGTGGGGTGGACACGCAAGGCACACTGCCGTTCGGCACGGCCGAAACCGTGCGCAATGAAGTGCGGGAACGGA
>JBHGBF010000216.1:0-9478 GCA_041946865.1 Acidobacteriota bacterium
GCACCCGACGCGCTCCGCAAAAAACGCTGCGCTTGCGGCTCTGTTTTGGAACGCTGCGCTTTCGGAGCCTCGCCGTACGAAAACTGAGGGGTTACCCTCGGTTTTGGATTTGGGTTGTGGCCACCGATCGTTTATTATATTGATGCGGAAAACGAAAAGGCAGTAGTGTGCATGGAAGAGAACGCCCCTTCTGAACAGATTGTCAAGGAGAATCCCACGTTCGAGAAGAGCGAGGTTGCTCAGCTTCTTCGAGAGATCCGCAACTGGACCCGCGACATTTTTTTCGCGGCTCTGACCGCTATCCTGATCGTGGTCTTCGTGGTGCAGCCGGTCAAAGTCGAAGGGACGAGCATGCAGCCCAGGCTGTTGGATCAGGAGCGTATTTTCGTCAATAAGTTTATCTACCATTTCTCAGGCATTGAGCGGGGAGACATTGTCGTTTTCTGGTACCCGAAAGATCCCACCAAGTCCTTCATCAAGAGAGTTGTGGGCCTTCCCGGCGAAGTGGTCGAAATCCGATCCGGCGTGGTCTTCATCAACGGCAAGCCCCTCCCTGAGCAGTACGTGACGCCCGAGTATTTCGACTACGCGTCTTGTCCCCCTCAAAAGGTGGCGCCGAACAGTTATTTTGTGCTGGGTGATCACCGTAACTCGAGCAACGACAGCCGGCACTGGGGGGCGGTTCCGGCGGAAAACGTGTTCGGCAAAGCCATCTTTCGCTACTGGCCCGTTTCAAAGCTGGGGTTGATCGACTAGTGTCTGCCGGCTGACTGGCGCTCTCCGCACTCAGGCCGACACCCGATAGCCCGTGACGAAGCAGGCTGGAGATCCCCGAGAACGGTAGAATTCAGATCCGGAGGACATAGAGTACAGGCATGACTGGCGAGAAGGCAGTTCTGTATCTGGAAGACGGAACGCAATTTGAGGGGCGGGGTTTTGGGGCTCGGGCCGAGTCGCTCGGCGAGGTGGTCTTCAACACCTCGATGACCGGATACCAGGAAGTCCTCACCGATCCTTCCTATGCGGGTCAGATTGTGACCATGACTCATCCCGAAATCGGCAACTACGGGACCAATTCCGAAGACGTCGAATCGGCCAGGCCGTTTGTCGAGGGATTCGTGGTGCGTGAGTGCAGTCCGGTCTTCAGCAACTGGCGCGGCACGCTCACCCTGGACCGGTATCTCGCCGACCATGGCATCACGGGCATCTCGGAGATCGATACGCGGGCGTTGGTGCGGCACATCCGGAATCGCGGCGCCATGCGTGGCATCATCTCGGCGCTGGACCACTGTCCGGAAAGCCTCAGGGAGAAAGTCCTCAAGCACCCGCCCATGACGGGGAGCGACTACGTCAAGGCGGTCACCGCTCCGCAACCGTATTCCTGGGAGAAGACCGGCGCCCGTTTTCGCGTGGTGGCCTATGACTTCGGGATCAAGACAAATATCCTGCGCTGCCTGAGCGCCCATGGCTGCGATCTGACCATCGTTCCGGCCCCAACGGCGGCGGAAGACGTGCTGGCGCTCAAGCCCCACGGAGTCTTTCTTTCCAACGGTCCCGGAGACCCAGAGCCCCTCGACTACATTTACAGCAACATCCGCAAGCTGCTTGGCAAGACCCCGATTTTCGGGATCTGTCTCGGCCATCAGCTCCTCGGGCTGGCCTTTGGCGGGCGGACCTACAAGTTGAAGTTCGGCCATCGCGGCGGCAACCAGCCGGTCAAAAACCTGCTCACCAACAAGGTCGAGATTACGACCCACAATCACGGTTTCGCGGTCGACGCGGATTCCCTGAACGACCGCGAGATTCAACTGACCCACATGAACCTGAACGACAAGACACTTGAGGGAATGCGGCATCGTTATCTGCCCGTTTTTTCCGTACAGTATCACCCGGAAGCCGCGCCAGGCCCGCACGACTCCCTGTACCTGTTTGACGAGTTTGCCCGGCAGATGGCTGAGCATTCGTAGAAGAGCAAGAGGCGATGCCAAGAAGAAACGACATCAAACGAATCCTGATCGTCGGGTCCGGACCGATTGTGATCGGCCAGGCGTGCGAATTTGACTATTCGGGCACCCAGGCCTGCAAGGCGCTGCTCAGCGATGGCTTCGAAGTCGTCCTGGTCAACTCGAACCCGGCGACTATCATGACCGACCCCGAGTTGGCCACACGCACCTACGTGGAGCCCCTGACTGCCGAATACGTGGCTGAAATCATCAGGCGCGAACGCCCGGACGCGCTTCTGCCCACGGTAGGAGGACAAACCGGCCTGAATGTGTCCGTGGAACTGGCAGAGGCCGGAGTTCTCGATCAGTGCTCGGTTGAGATGATCGGCGCCAAGCTGAACGCCATCAAGGTGGCCGAGGATCGGAGACTGTTTCGCGCGGCCATGGAAGAAATCGGCCTTCAGGTGCCGCGTTCAGGTCTTGCCAACAGCCTGAAAGAGGCAAAGGCCATCGCCGCGGATCTGGGTCTTCCGGCGATTATCCGTCCGTCCTTCACTCTGGGCGGGTCGGGAAGCGGCATAGCTTACAACACGGAGGAGTTTGAAGAGATTGCGGGACGCGGTCTTCAGCTGTCGCCGATTCACGAAATCCTGGTCGAAGAGTCGATCATCGGCTGGAAGGAATTCGAGCTCGAGGTGATGCGCGACCTGAACGACAACGTTGTTATCATCTGCTCGATCGAAAACTTCGACCCGATGGGTGTACACACGGGTGACTCGATCACGGTCGCACCGGCTCAGACGCTGACCGATCGTGAATACCAGGCCATGCGCGACGCGGCCATCAAGATCATCCGCCGGGTCGGTGTCGAAACGGGCGGATCCAACATTCAGTTCGCGGTCAATCCGACCGACGGACGGATGGTCGTTATCGAGATGAACCCGCGCGTCAGCCGGAGCTCTGCTCTGGCCTCCAAAGCCACGGGATTTCCGATTGCGAAGATCGCGGCGAAGCTGGCGGTCGGCTACACGCTCGACGAAATACCGAACGACATTACACTGAAGACTCCCGCCTCTTTCGAGCCGACACTCGACTACGTGGTAGTCAAGATCCCGAAGTGGAACTTCGAGAAGTTTCCGGAAGCCAGCCCGGTGCTCGGTTCTCAGATGAAATCAGTCGGAGAAGTCATGGCCATCGGCCGGACGTTCCGAGAAGCGCTGTTGAAGGGCCTGAGGTCGCTTGAGACGGGCAAGACACTGGCCTCGGAACGGGTCTCCAAGGAGCATATCCGGGAAAACCTGATTCAGCCGAACCCCAAGCGGCTGGCCTATATGCACCTGGCGTTCCTGGAAGGATACACCGTCGACGAGATCTTCGAGCTGACCAAGATCGACCGGTGGTTCCTCAACCAGCTGCAACAGGTGATTGAGAAGAGCGGGGAACTACAGCGCTACACGCTCGCTACGGTAACGCCGGAAACCATCCGCTCGGCCAAGCGGGAAGGCTTCTCGGACCTCGCGCTAGCCCAGTTCTTCTGTAAGAACGGGAACGGGGACGAGGGGAGCCGGGTTACGGAGGCCGACCTTTGGAACTACCGGCGCGAACGGGAGATCATGCCCGTCTTTAAACGGGTCGACACCTGCGCGGCTGAGTTCGAATCTTATACGCCCTATCTTTATTCGACCTATGAGGCGGAAGATGAGGCCGAACCGTCCGACCAGCCGAAGATCATGATCCTCGGGAGCGGGCCGAATCGCATCGGGCAGGGCATTGAGTTCGACTACTGCTGCTGCCACGCGGCCTTCGAGTTGAAGGAAGACGGTTTCGAGACCATCATGGTCAACTGCAATCCGGAGACCGTATCGACGGACTATGACACGTCCGACCGGCTCTACTTCGAGCCCCTGACGTTTGAGGACGTGATGGCTATCGTCCAAAAGGAACGGCCTAAGGGCGTGATCGTCCAGTTCGGGGGGCAAACGCCGCTGAATCTGGCGCTGCCGCTCTTTCGCGCCGGGGTGCCGATCATCGGCACTTCTCCTGAATCCATCGATCTCGCCGAAGATCGGAAGCGGTTTGGAAAGCTGCTGCGTGACCTGAACATCCCGCAGCCGGAAAACGGGACGGCGATGTCCGTCGAAGAAGCGCGCGACGTGGCCAAACGTATCGGCTACCCGATCCTGGTCAGGCCTTCTTACGTGTTGGGCGGCCGGGCTATGGCCATTATCTATGACGAGCGCTCGCTGGACCGCTACGTCACGGAGGCCGTCGATGTTTCGCCGGAGCGACCGATTCTGATCGACAAGTTCCTGGAAGACGCGCGTGAGTATGATGTCGACGCGCTCGCCGACGGCACCCGCGTCGTCATCGGCGGCATCATGGAGCACATCGAAGAAGCGGGTATTCACTCCGGCGACAGCACTTCGGTGCTTCCTCCAATTGTCATTGAGGATCAGCATCTGGACACGATGCGCGACTACACGCGCTGCCTGGGCATGGCGCTCGGGGTGGTGGGCTTGATGAATGTCCAGTTTGCGGTCGTCGAGAACATGGTCTACGTACTGGAAGTCAATCCCAGGGCGAGCCGCACGGTCCCGTTCGTCAGCAAGGCGACCGGGGTGCCTCTAGCGAAGATTGCCGCCCGGCTGATGATCGGGAAAACCCTCGAAGAGCTCGGGATTGTACGGGACCTCCAGGTGCGGTCCTGTTTCATCAAGACGCCGGTCTTCCCGTTTCTGAAGTTTCAAGGTGTCGACACGATTCTCGGTCCGGAAATGAAATCCACCGGCGAGGTGATGGGGGCTTCGGACAGTTTCGGATACGCTTATGCCAAGGCCCAGATCAGCGCCGGCGTCTGTCTTCCCAAGAGCGGTGTGGTCTTTATCAGCGTAAACCAGCGGGACAAACGCTACGTGGCCAACATTGCCCGTGATTTTCAGGAATTGGGGTTCCGGATCGTGGCGACGAACGGAACCGCCAAGGTGCTCCGGGAATCTGGACTCGAGGTGGAAACGGTCTACAAGGTCAACGAAGGACGGCCGAACGTCGTGGATTTGATCAAGAGCCAGAAGATCGACATGGTCGTGAATACACCGCTCGGGAAGGAGTCCTTTTTTGACGAGAAGGCAATTCGCCGGGCGGCGACCCAATACGGTCTGCCGTGCATCACGACACTTTCGGCTGCGGCGGCCGCCGTAAGCGCCATACGAGCGCTGCAGCGGGAGCAGATTACCGTGAAGAGCCTTCAGGAATACCACGCGGTCAGCCGGGCGCTGATAAGATGAAGGTGCCACGGAGCCCGGGGACGCACCTTCCCGTCAGGGCTTCTTCTGGCCTTTTTTCTCAACCCAGCCTTCTTTGTTGACCTGTCTGCTCCGCGCAATGGCCAGGGATTCCGCGGGAACGTCTTCGGTGATGGTTGAACCGGCTGCCACGTAAGCCCCGGTGTGAATGGTCACGGGGGCTACCAGCTGGCTGTCGCTGCCTATGAAGACGCCGTCTTCGATGATGGTCTTGTTCTTCTGCACGCCATCATAGTTGCAGGTGATGGTCCCGGCCCCGATGTTCACGTCCTTGCCCAGGGTGGCGTCACCAAGGTAGGTCAGGTGGGCGGCCTTGCTCCCCTCCCCAATTGTTGACTTCTTGACTTCGACGAAATTGCCTATTCGCGCATTCCCCGCCACGCATGTGTGTTCGCGAAGATGAGCGAACGGGCCGACGGTGGTTCCCTGCCCGACGCTGCTTTTCCTGATGACGGAGCAGTGGTCAACGACCACGTCTGCTTCGAGGATCGCGTCGGATAAGTGACAGCCGCTGTGGATGATACAGCGGGGACCGATCTGAGTTTTCCCTTCGAGGAAAACCCCGGGGTAGAGGAGAGTGTCCGGGCCGATGGTTACATCCGGGTCGATGTAGACGGTGGCGGGATTCAGGATCGTCACGCCTTCACGCATCCACTTTGCGGCGATCTCGGCTCTCAAGAGCGTCTCGATACGCGCCAGCTCCTCCCGGCTGTTGATGCCGGCCGTCTCCTGAACCGAAAGCGCGGGCACGGCGACGACTTTTTTCCCGCGCTCCCTAAGGAGGGCCAGCATGTCGGTCAGATAGTATTCCCCGGCTGCGTTCTGGTTGGAGAGCAGAGGAAGATGCTCAAGCAGTGTGCTGAGCCGAAAACAGACGAAACCGGCGTTAATTTCACGGATCGCCTTTTCCTCCGGGGAGGTGTCCTTTTCCTCGACAATCCGGGCCGGCATTCCCTGGCGGTCACGAACGATACGCCCGTAGCCTTGCGGCTCGGGTGTTTCGACGGTGAGAATCACTTCGTCGGCGTCCTCCCTGTCGCGTGTTTCATAGAGACGGGCCAGGGTTTCCTGCGCAATCAGCGGCGTATCGCCGTACAGGACGAGGACACTCCCTTCGAGGTCTTTGAGCGCCGGCGTCGCGCACATGGTCGCATGGCCGGTTCCGAGCTGTTCTTCCTGCAGCGCGAAATCGACTGGGTAGTCGGCCAGGGCCTCGTGAACCGATTCGGATCCATGCCCGAGGACGACCACGATTCGACCGACGTCCAGAGCGACCAGCCGGTCGAGCAGATGGCAGACCAGCGGTTTGCCGCACAGCTTGTGGAGAAGCTTGGGCTTTTCCGATTTGAAGCGAGTACTCTTCCCGGCAGCGAGGACAACAGCGTGCCGCTGCTTAGGAGTCGTTGATTCGGTCATCGCGCGGTTTCCTTGTCGAAGATTTCGAGAACGGCTTCCGCCAGCCGGTTGGAGTCATGACGAACCACTTCACCCTCGTGGGCCAGGTCTCGCTCGTGGACGCTCAGTCCCATCTTTTCGAGAGCGGAAATGTCGTTTTGAACCGGACCTGCCCCCTGCTCGAGATAACGTCTGAGAAGAGAGTCGGAAATGGACTGTGAATTCAGCAGGACGTGAGGAAACAGAGTCGGGCGCCCGGTATGGCGGGCGATGGCGTCAACGTGCTGCGACGCGGAAAAACCCATGGTCTCTCCCGGCTGAGTCATCAGGTTCCCCACGTAAATCTTGACAGCAGTCGCCCGCTCTATGGCGTCGGCCACGCCGGGTACGAGAAGGTTCGGGATCAGGCTGGTGAAAAGCGACCCGGGACCCAGGGTAATGATATCGGCATGCGCGATGGCGTCCAGAGTTTCGGACAAGGGCTGGCAAGAGGCAGGTTCAAGGCTGATACGCTCAATGGGAGCGCCGCATTTGGAGATGCGCGTTTCTCCACGGATCTCCCGCCCATCCGCCAAGACCGCCCGGAGCGTGATGTTCTCTGTTGTGGAAGGCAGGATGTGTCCCTCGACTGCGAGGACCTGGCTGGACAAGCGAACGGCGTGGGCAAAGTCGCCCGTAATGTCGGTGAGCGCCGTCAACAGAAGGTTGCCCAGGCTGTGGTCGCGGAGCTCGCCGCCCGCCGAGAAACGGTAGCGGAACAGCCTGGTCATAAGCAGCTCATCACTCGCCAGCGCAACCAGGCAGTTGCGGATGTCGCCAGGTGCAGGGGTGGGGAAGTGATTGCGGATTCGGCCGGAGGAACCTCCGTCATCAGATACGGTGACGACTGCCGCGATATTCTTCAGGGTGAGCGTGTGACCGTCCAGGCGGAAGGGGGAATGTCGAGAAATATGCTTCAAGCCCGAAAGCAGCGTGGAGAGGCCGGTGCCCCCGCCCAGACTGACCACTTTGATGTCGGCAAGACCTTGCATTCAGGTATTACTTGTCCTGAGGCCGGACCAGCTCCCGGAATTCAGAGCTGTCCGCGAGCGCCTCAAAATCAGGATCGCTGCGGGCCATAAAGCGAAGCTCATTCTTCATCTGAATGGCTTTCTTCAGATACCCGATGGCCTTGTCCCTGTTCCCTTGGCCGGCCTCGCTTGATGCCATCGCGTAGTAGATATAGTCCTTGTCCTCGGTTGGCGCCTTCTCGAGAGCTTTCTTATAGCAGGCAATGGCCTGATCGTACTCTCCCAGGTTATGGAAGACCACTCCCCGGTCGACCAGCGAAGTCGGGTCATCCGGGAGCTTTTCGTTCCTCCCGGTCTTCTTGTCGGACACCTTGAGCAGCTCGTTGACTCGCGCCAGGAGTTCGAGATTGTCAGGGAATCCCTGTCTTATCTCCAGCAGCACCGACTTTGCCTGCTGGTATTTCTTTTCATGAAGCAGCTTAAGGCCCTGTTCGTACAGATGATAAGCATCTTTGCGCGGTTCCTTCTTCAGATTCCTGGAATGCTCTGAGGCCATGACACCTCCGCCTTTTCTAAATGGCGATTGCGCTAGAAATTTACTATTATAAAAGCCGCTTCGGGGGAGTCAAGGACACCGCGTTGACGGACGGGTCGGTATGGAGATACCAAATTTCAAGCTGGAAGCGGAGGAATACGAGAAGATCCTGCTCGTGCTCGCTTCGCTTCACCAGAAACTGAAGGCGGATTCGGTCTTTCTGATAAACCGGACCGGACAGGAGATTGCGCACGAGGGGAATTCGAACCGATTTGATGTGCAGGCGCTCTCTTCTCTGGCCGCCAGCAATCTGGCCGCCACATTTGGGCTGGCAAGTGTCATCGGGGAGCGAGAGTTCGAGCGCATCTATCACAAGGGCGAGAGCACGAACATTCTCATGAGTCCGATCGGGGAGTTTGCCTTCCTGCTGTTTCTGCTCAGGGACCGGGAAGAACACGAGCTCGATCTCAAGAGCATCAGGCACGCATCGTTGATTCTGCAGGATGTACTCAAGAAGTGTAGCAGGCGGTTGCGGCCCGGCCGCCGGTAACCAAGGGGGAACGAGTGTCCTTTATCAATTACGCGAACCGGGAGATCAACTGCAAGATTGTGTACTGTGGTCCGGGTTTATCGGGCAAGACCACGAACATCACGCAGATCTACCGCGCGGCCAATCCTTCCTTTCGGGGCAAGCTGGTTACGTTGAACACCGAGATGGACCGTACCCTCTTCTTTGACTTTCTTCCACTGGAGTTGGGAAAGATCGCCGGTTTCAACGTACGCTTTCATCTGTACACAGTTCCCGGTCAGGTTTTTTACGAAGCGAGCCGCCGACTGATTCTCAAGGGCGCCGATGGAGTTGTCTTTGTGGCCGATTCGCGGAAAGACCGCATGGATGCCAATTACGAGGCGATGCGCGACTTGGAGGAGAACCTGAAGCTTTATAACCTCCACTTCAATGAACTGCCCTATGCGCTTCAGCTCAACAAGCGCGACCTCGACGACGTCCACGACACTTCGTTTCTGACCAGGGAACTGCGGGTCGGAAACGAGCCGGTCTACGAAGCCATTGCGACTGCCAACAAGGGTGTCCCCGAGACGCTGCGCGACGTTGCCAAACAGGTCCTCCGCCGCCTGCGCGAAGAAATGAGCTAGCGATCTACTGACGGCGCTGAATGGCCACTGGCCGCAGGGTCTTTTCAACGCAGAGACCGGAGAGCGCGGAGACGCACGGGTAACCCCTCAGTTTTTTGTTCGGAGTGTGGCAGGAACGAGGAGAGAGGCCGGTGCTTT
>JBHGBF010000217.1:0-9442 GCA_041946865.1 Acidobacteriota bacterium
TCGCCTTCGAGGCTTGGTAAAGCACCGGCCTCTCTCCTCGTTGCTGCCACACTCCGAACGAAAAACTGAGGGGTTACGCTCTTGGGGACTTGGAAAGCAAGGCGGAGTGCCGATTTCAGTTGGACCGCACTCGACGCTGTTGCCGCAGCGCGAAACCCAACCGCTGTCGCATGGCTCGGTGGTCGACGTCGGCCAGCCTGCACCAATACGGGAAGCCTTCTTCGTCGCTAGCGATCCAGTCGATCGCCTTCCGTTTTAACGCCTTATAGTCTTTTCGCGACTCCTCTTTCAGGCCCCGCAAGTCCACCATGGCTTCGTGCCAGGCTTGCCGCAGGATAGCGATAGCTAGATTGCGTTCGGAGACAGGATCCGGATGGACGATATGCTCTTCACCACAACTTGAACCCCGCAATTTCATCGCCTCATCATAGCACAGGCGGCCTCCGGACAGAACCCAGAAAATGCTGTCATCTTCAATTTTCGGGATGGTTTACGAGCAACATGAGAGTGTCGAAATACTCAATAGGACACCGCAAATCGACGGCCTGAATTGTGGAATTTCTAGACAATATGACGTCAAAAGCGCACGTCGGCTTCCCCTGGCTCTTTCGGCCACTTGCCCGCCGTGCCCCAATCACCTAAGATGAGCAGGCCGGAGAGACGCGTCTATGGTTGTCTTCACCTTTTGGGACTGGCTTTGGCTCATCCTCTACATCGTCGTCATGGTCTTCAGCGGGATCCTGTTCTATACGCTCGGCAAACGCTCGGAGTCCGACTTTTTCCTGGCCGGCCGCGGACTCCCCTGGTGGCTTCCCGCTTCCTCGGTCTATGCGACCCACACGGCCACGGACACGCCTATCTGGATGTCAGGTGTCATCTATCGTTACGGGCTTGCCGGGATGTGGTACTCGTTCTTTGCCGCCTGGTGCGCCGTGAGCGCCTACGTCTCGACCCGGATTTTCCGCCGGTCTCTGGCGTACAGCCAAGCCGAATGGCAGACCTTGCGATTCAGCGGGCTGGGCAGTGAGTTGCTGCGCGGCTGGATGGCCGGCTGGCAGGTCTTCATGAACATGATGATCCTGGGCTGGGTCGGGTCGGCCATGGGAAAGGTCTGCCACTACGCCTTTGGCTGGGAGGAATGGGTCGGCCTGGTGCTGTTCTCTTCGATCTGCGCCATTTACGTGCTTGCGGCCGGGTATTGGGGCGTCGTGATCGCCGATTTTCAGCAGGGCATCATCGTTTTTCTCGGCATCCTGATCGTCTCGCTCTGGGGCGTGTACGAAGCGGGCGGACCGGCAGGGATTGTCGGCAGGCTTAGCGAGATGGGCGAGACCTGGCGCCTGAACCCCTTCCACTTCTCGGGTTGGTTTACGGGAGACTTCCCGGTCGCCTGGTTTGTCACCATGCTGTTCATAGCCTTGCTGGGCGGGCTGGGAATGGGGACGACAATCGACTGGTACGTGGAGGCCCAGCGCATCCAGTCGGCCAGGACCGTGCGCGACGCTTCTTACAGCATCTGGGGAGGAACGGCGCTCGTTCTGACCCGCAATTCCCTGTGGGCCGCCTGCATCCTGGGGTTCTTCGTTCTCAACCCCGGGATCACCAACCCTGACGACTACGAGATGGCCTGGTTTCGGGTGGGGTTTGAACAGCTTCCCGCCGGCATGGTCGGCTTTTTCTTTGCCGCGATCGTCGCCATTCATCTGTCGACCGTGGCGTCCATACTCAACCTCGGTGCTCTTTACGCGACCCGCGACCTCTATCAGCACTATATCAGCCCGCACGCCAGCGAACGGCGACTCATCTGGGTCGGTCGGTTCTCGACGCTCCTCGTTCTGCTCGGTTCGTTCCTGTACGGCTCCATGATGCAGAACATTACCGAGTGGCTGATTTTCGCGCTCTGGATCATGGCCGCGGGAATCTGGCTTCCGAACGTGCTCCAGGTCATCTGGTGGCGGTTCAACAGCTGGGGCTACCTCTCTTCCTGGATCGCCAATCTCGGCCTCAGCTGGCTTGTCGTCTGGATTTTGCCCAGCGCCGGAATCTTGCCGCGGCTGCCCGACTACGCGCAGTTCTGGCTGCTGATGCTGCTCGGCCTGGTGATCTACCTTCCTGTGACCTTTCTGACCCGGCCGGACAATATGGACCACCTGGTTCGGTACTACGTGCAGTCCCGCCCTCTCGGCTTCTGGGGACCAGTCAAACGGGAGGCGGAGCGCCGGGTTCTGATCAAAGCGGTGACCCAGGATATCCAGCAGCAGATCGCTTGACAAAGCACATCGTCGCGGAGGCCTCGTATGTCGCTGTTTAGAAAGCAATGGACGGCCCAGGAAGCGGACGAATGGACCAGGGAAGATTTCTGGGCCTGCGTGTTCTCTTCCCTGTCCTACGTTTTTCTGATGATCGGCCTTGCCCTGTGTTTTCTCTTTCCCCTGTGGGGAATCCTGATCACACTCCTCGGCGCGGTCTGCGTCCGGCTGATGTACGCCGCCATCGATCCGAAACTGCGCAAGATTTCCTCCGATTACGAGGTCAAACAGAAAGAGTACCTGAAGAACCTGGACCGAATCATGAAGTGGGAGGAGCAATAATGGATCAGGGACAGGCAGTCGTTCTGGGAATGGTGGTCGCCTACTTCTTTGCGCTCCTGGGTATGACCTTCGCATGGATCAGCTACTATCGGCAGATAAAGGAGGCGAAAAAGAAGAAATGAGCGGCCAGTTCACCTACTTCTGGGGAATCATCGTTCCCGGCTCCATCATCCTTTTCTCCCTCCTTGTCACACTCTGGCTCTACCGGAAGTTCGCCCAGGAACACCGCGGGAACAGGCAGGACGGCCAGTAATCCACAGATTCGAGCACGGGATGGCGGAGTTCACACAGGCGCGAGCGGGAGGGCGCAAGCAGGGCCCGGTATGGCTTGCATGGCTCTGGATTTTATACATATTACCCTTTTCCGCCTGTGGCTACGGAGCCGCAAGCGCAGCGTTCTGGACCCCGCTGCCTTGCGCACTCCGTATTCTCGCTGCGCCCTGGCGCCAGGACCCTTACACGCAGGACCTGACGCCCAGTTTTCTGAGAAACGTTATCATCGGGCACCAGTTGGTGAAAGCGGACTGAAACAGGTTCAGGCCCACAAAGGCCGTGAACAGATACCAGTAAGGGCTCACCCAGTGTCCGAGAGCCAGGCTCGCCAACACAAAGGAACCGGCAATCAATCGCAAAAGACGTTCAATTGTCATTGTTGTTCTCTCCTTCTAACCACGAAGTAAAGGATCGGCACGGTCATGCGCGACAGCAGCAGCGAAGCCACTTCGCCTGCCATCAGCGAGATCGCCAGACCCTGAAAGATCGGATCGAAGAGGATCACCGAAGCGCCCACGATAACAGCCAGAGCCGTCAGCATCATCGGTCGGAAACGAACTGCGCCCGCGTCGACGACCGCCTCGGCCGGCGGCATCCCTTGGCGCAGCCGCAGTTCCACGAAATCCACCAGAATGATCGAGTTCCTCACCACGATGCCGGCGCCGGCGATGAAACCGATCATCGAAGTCGCCGTGAAAAAGGCGCCCATCAGCCAGTGGGCGGGCAAAATACCGACCAGCGAGAAAGGTATTGCCGCCATGATGACCAGCGGAGTCAGCAGGGACTGAAACCAGCCTACCACCAGGATGTAAATGAGGACGAGAACCACTGCAAAGGCCAGGCCCAGGTCCCTGAACACCTCGTAGGTGATGTGCCATTCGCCGTCCCATTTCAGCGCCAGCTGCTGCGTTGAAAACGGCGGGGAGGCCGTGTACTGGGCGATCTCATAGCCCTCGGGGATATGCAGCCGGGAGACGGCCTCGTTGAGCTTCATCATCGCGTAAATCGGGCTCTCTTCCCGGCCGGCGACGTCAGCTGTCACATAGACCACCGGCATGAGGTTCTTGTGATAGATGCTCTTGTCCTGCACTGTCTTCTGAATCGTGACCAGCTCGCCGAGAGGGACGAGGCTGCCGTTGTGTCCCATCACTTTAATCTGTTTGAGATCCTCGATACTTGACCGCTCTTCCTGAGCAAGGCGGAGAAAGATGGCGACGTCTTCCTTCTCCTGCGCCTGGTGCAGAAGTCCGGCGCTCATTCCCTGAAGGCTGATGTTCAGAGTCTGCGCCACCTGCTCGGCCGAAATGCCGTTGAGCGCCGCCTTTTCGCGGTCCACGAGCAGGTTGTATTTCGGCTGATCGTCTTCGATGTAGGAATCGACATCCACGACGCCTTCGGTCGCCATCAGAATCTTCTCGACCTGGCGCGCGATTTCGATCTGCCGCGCGTAGTCCGGACCGTAGACCTCAGCCACCAGCGTCTGCAGGACCGGCGGGCCGGGCGGGACTTCCGCGACTTTGACCCGTGCTCCAAACCGGCGGGCGATCTCCTGAATAGCCGGGCGCACCCGCCTGGCGATATCGTGGCTCTGGGCGTCGCGCTCCTCTTTGGGCGCCAGATTCACCTGGATGTCCGCTTGGTTGGGAGCGCTGCGCAGAAAGTAATGTCGGACCAGCCCGTTGAAGTTATAGGGCGCCGAAGACCCCACGTACATCTGGTAGTCGGTTACCTCGGGAACCGTCTGGAGGAAGGCCCCGATCTCCAGCGTCACGGCGGCCGTCTGTTCCAGGGTCGTTCCTTCCGGCATGTCGATGACCACCTGGAATTCGCTTTTGTTGTCGAAAGGCAGCATCTTCACCACCACTGCCTTCACTGCGAACAAGCCCATCGCGCCGAGGAGCAGGACCAAGACAAGCGCCAGGAAACCATAGCGCCAGGCAGGCAGATTGATCAGCCGGCTCATCGTCCGGCGATACATCCGGGTACTCCAGCCTTCCTTGGCGTGAGGATCCGCCTCTTCGGCCCCGCTCCCGTTCCGCTGCCGTTTAAGGAGACGGAACGAAGCCCAAGGCGTCACGATAAACGCGACAATCAGCGAAAAGATCATCGCCGCCGAAGCGCCTACAGGAATGGGCCTCATGTACGGACCCATCAAACCACTGACAAAGGCCATGGGCAGGATGGCAGCAATCACGGTAAATGTCGCCAGGATGGTCGGATTGCCCACCTCGTCCACCGCCTCGACGGCCACTTCCAGGACAGGGCGGTTTCGGTTGCCGGGCAGCCGGTAATGCCGGACGATGTTCTCCACGACGACGATGGCGTCGTCCACCAGGATGCCGATCGAGAAAATGAGCGCAAACAGGGTCACACGGTTCAGGGTGTACCCGTAAAAGTAGAAAACGACCAGCGTGAGCGCCAAAGTCACGGGGATGGCGATGGCGACAATCCCCGACTCGCGCAACCCGAGCGTCAGCCAGATGAGCGCCGCCACGGAAAGGATGGCGAGGAACATGTGGAACAGGAGCTCGTTTGACTTCTCTGCGGCCGTCTCGCCGTAATTCCGGGTCACGGTCACCCCGACTCCCGCCGGAATGAGCCGTCCCTCGGCTTCGTTCACCTTCTCGATCACTTTCCCGGCGATCACGATCGCGTTGGTTCCCTTCCTTTTGGCGACGGTGATCGTGACCGCTGGCCTCGGCGCCCCGATATCCGGGCTGCTTCCTGCCCCCGCCGCGACTGTCACTGACGACGAGACAGGCAAGCGCGAAGCCTTGGCCGGTGCCGGCGCGCTGCCCGAAGCGGCAAAGAACGTTCCGTTGGCGGACGTTTGAGTGAGCGAGCGGTCAGCGCCGGGCATGACGATATGGCTGTACTCCGCTGCCGGTCCCTCGCCGTAAAGCACGTAGCTGGCCGGCTCTTCGGGGCCGTCTTCGATACGAGCCACATCGCGCAGATAGACCGGCCGGCCGTCAGATACACCGACAACCACGAGGCCGACCTCTTCGGCACTAGTGAGAAACCCGCCTGTCTCAACCAGAAACTCCCGATTGCCGGCTGCGAAACTCCCCGACTGCAGCTGCCGGTTGGCCTGCTGGAGCAGTCCCAGGATATGCCCCGGAGTCGTGTGGAAGGCGGCCATGCGCGCCTCGTCGAGCGTGACCCGGATTTGGCGCTTCTGTCCGCCGATCAGCTTGACTTCGGATACGTCCGGCACCTGCTTGATTTCGTCATGAATCTGGGCGGCAATCCGGCGCAGATCATAGTGGTCGTACCGATCGCTCCACAGCGTCAGGGCAAGTATCGGCACATCGTCGATCGAGCGGGGCTTGATCAGAGGCGGGCTGGCCCCCGGCGGAATCAAATCGGAATTCGCGAACATCTTCTGATTGAGCCGCACGATCGCCTCTTCCTCGTTTTGCCCCACATAGAACCGGACGATGGCCATCGCGAAACCGGGACTCGAGGTCGAATAGATGTACTCCACTCCGGGGACTTCCCAGATGAGCTTCTCCATCGGCTTCGTGACCCGTTCCTCCACTTCGCGGGCGCTGGCCCCGGGCATTTGGACAAAGACATCGATCATCGGCACGATGATCTGGGGCTCCTCCTCGCGAGGCAGCAGGACCACTGCGCCTACGCCGAGTAGAATCGAGGCCACGATAATCAGCGGCGTGAGTTTGGAAACGATGAACGCCTTCGCGACACTACCGGCTATTCCTATGCTTCTCATGCGCGTTTACCTTGGTATTCGTTAAGACCGGATGTCTGGGACTCAGCCCTGCTGCATCACGCTCACGCGACTGCCGTCTGGAATGCGGTCAAGCCCTTCGAGGACCACCCGCTCACCCGGCTCCAGGCCCGAAAGGATTTCGACCCGATCGCCGTAACGCTTTCCGGGCTTTACCAGGCGAAACCGGGCCCGGCCTGCCTCATCGAGGACGATAACGCCTGTCAACTGTCCCCTCCGAACCAGGGCTGACTCGGGGACAGCCAGGACTTCCTGCGACGAACCGGCAAACCGGGCCCGGCCGAACATACCCGAACGGAGGCCCGGGGTCCGAGGAAGCCGGATCTTGACCAGGAAGGACCGGCTGGAAGGATCGCCGGAAGGGACGATCTCGCTTACGATCCCGGCAAGCTCCTGACGTCCCAGGGCATCAACCACCACCGGCGCCCGATCTCCGATGTGGATCCGGCCAATCTGCGATTCTTCGACGCTCGCTTCCAACTGGTAGTTGTTGTCGTCCTCCAGGGTGAACAGAGGCATGCCCGGCGCTGACATCGCTCCGGCGTCCAGGTGCCGGGCCGTAATGAGACCGGCGTACGGAGCCGTCACGCTGGCGTAGCTCAAGAATGCTTCCGCGTTTTTCACATCGGCTTTGGCTTGCTCGATCCGGTCCAGGACCTGGCGCCTGCGGGCCTGGCTGGCCAGCAGCGTCTGGTCGGCCCGCCTGGCTTCGGCCAGGGCCGCCCGGTACCTGAATTCCACTTCTTCAAACTCCTGGGGGCTGACCGACTTGCGCTCAAGAAGCGCCTGGAAGCGTTTGTACGTCGAGGTCGCCAGCGCCGCCGCCGCATCCGCAGCAGCCTTCGCTGCTTCCGCGGCCCGCAGCGACTCGTCCACTTCCTGTAAAGCGTTCTGCGCCTCGCTCAAGCCGGCCTTGGCCTTGGACAGGCCGGCCTGAGCATCGCGGTTATCGATCTGGGCCAGAACCTGCCCCGCCTTGACGCGGTCTCCGGCTCGGGCCTGGACCGCGAGGACTTGTCCCATCACTCGACTCGACAGGACGCTGTTCAGGCGCGAACGCACAGTCCCGACCGCTTCGTAGGACGCCTCGACGCGCCTGATCTCCACTTTCTCCACCAGGGCGGGAGCCGATGGCTGACCGGCCTGGACTTCCCGCCTTCCCTCACCACCACCGCACGACGTGACGGCCGCAGCAGCCAGCATCAAAAGCGCCGGCAGCCAAAATGCTCGATTCTTGGACATGTTCTTCATCCCCGATTTCAGTTCACAAAAGCGTTGACGTCGCTCAGCCGGCCGGCGGCCAGGAGCGACTGGGCATAGCCGAGATAGTAGTCATAACGGGCGCCCAGGAGGTTCATGCGCGACTTGACGACCGCGGTTTGCGCTCGCAGGACTTCCGTCACGGTTGTCAATCCGACGCCGTGCCGATCCTGGGCGATCCGTAAGCTCTCCGCTGCCTGCTCCACGGCGCCGGCCGCAACCCGCACCCGTTCCTGCGCGGCCAGGAAGCTCTGATAAGCCCGAACCACTTCCAGCCGGATCTGATCCGCCTGGCGGCGCAGTTGGGCGTCGGCCGCCCGGGCTTGGGCGACCGCCTGGCGCACCCGCGCACCTCGGCCAAAGTCGAGCAGGCTGAAAGTCAGGCCGGCGCCGACGGCATAGTCGGCGCTTCCTCCCGTCAAGTCGCGGCTGCTCTGGCCGAAGCTGGCGAACAGGTTCAGATCGGGAAGATACTGGCCTCGCGCCATCCGCAGGTCCTGCCGGCTCCGCTCGGTTTCAAGCACCGCTTGCCGGTACTCGGGCCGCGACGCCAACGCCTGCTCGATCAGCTCATTCAGCGCCGGCAACCGGAAGGTCCGGTCCGTGAGCTGGACCGTCAGCTCGGGTCGCGTCAGCAGGGGTTGCGCCAGGACCGTGTTGAGTGCGGCATAAGCGGTCAGCACGTCTCCTGCCGCCTGGATCTGCTGCTGCCGGAAATCGGCGAGCTGGACTTCCATGGCCAGCAGCTCGGCAGCCACCACCTTCCCTTGTTCGAACAGATTGCGGAGGCGGTCGACCTCGGCTTGGGTGGACGTCACCGCCTCATCGGATACCTGCTTGCGCGCCTCCGCGACCTGGACACCGAAGTACGCCTGAACGACACCGAAACGCAGCTGCTGTCGCGTCATTTCGGCAAGCGTGTCCGCGACCTGCTCACCGATCTCGGCCTGGGCAATGCGGCCGCTGATCTGAGAACGGTTGAAGACCGGAAGACGCAGGCTGAGAGCGCTTCTGAAATTCGAGAGCGAGCCCGGCGCGTTCAGTGAATCGAGGGCGAAGTTCTGAGGGCCGAAGCGTCCCTGCTCGAGCAAAGAGCCGAAAACAAACACCGGATTGTTGCTGTTGGTGAAAGTCTCGCTGAATTGAAGCGAGGGCAGGCGGCCCGCCCGGGCCTCGTCAAGCTGCGCTCCGGCCGCCGTCCGGGCGTGTTGAAAAGAAGCCATCAGGGGGTTCGTCGCCAGCGCGGTTTCAGCCGCTTCCTGCAGGCTGAGCGCGTCACCCGGAATCATCGCTTCCTGCTGCCCCATCAGGTTCGCCGGGCCTCCGAGCATCAGCAGGAAAAGGGACCAGCGCGATCGCCACCTCATATCCGCTCCTTTTTCATAGTGGGTCTTCCTTCTCATCTTGGGTTGATTATATGAGTATATAGGAATATAATCAACCTATGTCAAGCAGTTTTTTCAGAAAGGAGGGATCCAGGTGCGTTTTAAAAAGCCCGCCTGAAGGCGACACTGTTGACTTAACGTTTCCGCCTGCTCCGGAGCATAAGCGCCAAAATAAGGGTCTG
>JBHGBF010000218.1:0-9387 GCA_041946865.1 Acidobacteriota bacterium
TTTCCACTATCCGGGTGCGCAAGGGGCAGGATGAACTCCAAAAGCGCCTGCCGCTTCGCCCGCAGAAAACTGAGCGGTTACGACTCCTCTGCAAAAATGGTTGACTCGTGCAAGAATCTCGCTATCCTTATTTGGCTCTTTCCATGGCGCGAAACTCAGGTTACTGACGCAGCTCCTGTGAGCCGGTCGATGGCGGTCGGACCCGAGCTAGAATAGTGTCCTGGAGACAGTTAGGGGGAACGATGGTGCAAGCGCCGACGCGCAATCGGAAATTGGTAGCTTGGGTTGAGGAGATGATCCAGTTATGTCGGCCGGGCCGTGTTCACTGGTGTGACGGCTCGGAGGCCGAGTACCGCTGGTTGTGTCGGGAACTGGTCAAGCAAGGGACGTTTACGCCTCTTGATCCGGCTGCTCGTCCTGATTCTTATCTGGCCCGTTCGCACCCGAGCGACGTGGCACGAGTCGAAGACAGGACCTTCATCTGCTCCGCACGCCCGGACGATGCGGGGCCGACCAACAACTGGGCGGACCCGGTTGGGATGAAGCGCCGGCTCGTGTCCCTCTTCACGGGCGCCATGGAAGGCCGCACCCTCTACGTGATTCCTTTCTGTATGGGACCGTACCGTTCGCCGCTGGCCAGGATCGGCATCGAAATAACGGATTCCGCCTACGTGGCCGTCAATATGCGGATCATGACCCGAATCGGCAGCCGCGTGCTGGACGAGCTGGGCGAAGAAGGAGAATTCGTACCCTGCCTGCACTCCGTAGGGGCTCCGCTCAAGCCGGGACAGCGCGACACGGCCTGGCCTTGCGAGCCTGATCCAGCCAGGAAGTACATCGTTCACTTTCCCGAAGAGCCGTCCATCTGGTCTTACGGTTCGGGTTACGGAGGCAATGCGCTTCTGGGGAAGAAGTGCCTGGCGCTCCGGATTGCGTCGGTGATCGCGCGAAGGGAAGGATGGCTTGCCGAACACATGCTCATCATGGCGGTTACCTCTCCGGAAGGCCGCAAGCACTACATTGCCGCCGCCTTTCCCAGCGCCTGCGGCAAAACCAATCTGGCGATGATGCAGCCCACGCTGCCGGGCTGGACGGTCCGTTGTCTGGGTGACGACATTGCCTGGATTCGCCTCGACGCGGACGGTCGCCTTTATGCGATGAACCCGGAAACCGGCTTCTTCGGAGTTGCGCCCGGGACCTCCCGCGCCTCAAATCCAAACGCAGTTGCGACGTTTCAATGCAACAGCATCTTCACGAATGCAGCCTTGACGCCTCAGAACGACGTGTGGTGGGAAGACATGGGGGTGGCGCCGCCTCCGCAAGCGATCGATTGGCAAGGAAACGACTGGACGCCCTCCTCCGGCCGGAACGCGGCCCATCCGAACGCCCGGTTTACGGCGCCTGCGTCCCAGTGCCCGGTGATTGACCCCGACTGGGAGAATCCGTCAGGAGTGCCGCTTTCCGCCATCCTCTTCGGTGGCCGCCGTCCCGGGACGATACCGCTGGTGAACGAGGCCTTCAGCTGGGAGCACGGGGTCTTTCTGGGTTCTTCCGCCGGCTCGGAAACGACTACTGCCGCACTCGGAAAGGCCGGCGTGATGCGGCGTGATCCTTTCGCGATGCTCCCCTTCTGCGGCTACCACATGGGTGACTACCTGGGCTACTGGCTGTCTATCCCCGAGCGGACCGACCGCCGCAAACTCCCGCGTATCTTCTTTGTCAACTGGTTTCGCAAGGATGAGCAGGGACGCTGGCTGTGGCCCGGATATGGTGAAAACAGCCGGGTGCTGAAGTGGATCTGTGAGCGTGTGGACGAAAAGGCCGACTGCATCCGAACCCCCATCGGCTGCCTACCGACAGAGCGATCGCTTGACCTGACCGGTTTGAAAGTCGATTCGGCCAGCATCAGCCGCCTGCTCGAGGTCGACCGCGAGGGCTGGCATCGGGAGCTGGACGCTATCGCGGCCTATTACGAGCGCTTTGGGAACCGCCTGCCGAAGCCCCTTTGGGAGGAGCTGGAGCAGATGCGTTCCCGGCTGAACGCCTGAAAACCTGCCTCTCCGGCACGGGTTGTTTAAAAATTTCGCTTTTCCACAGAGATTTGCACAATTGTGGAAAACTGCCTGGAAATCAACCCACGGCTCGGTGTCGCGCCAAGGCGTTACGCGCCACGCACGGCTCCGAGGGTGTTGAAAATGCTCACTTGTTTGTCCCTCGATCCGACACCCCTGCTTGGGAGGCAAGACGGCGGGGAGCCTTGGGGCTCAGATGCGCACTCTCATCTTTTCGGCGAGCCTCTCGAGGGCGTTTAACCAGGATTGGGCCATCCCATCGCCCCGTTCCGCCCGCTTCTTCATGACGGGGTAGCGAGTTTGAATCACCTCGTACAGGACATTCTCCAGATCCCAGAGCACGACTTGAAAGGGAAGCATCTGGACCAGCTTCACCAGGTCTTCGAGGTGGGTCAGGAGCATGAGGTCCCCCGGCTTGCTTCGCAGGCGCTCGCTTCTCTGTTTGATGACGTTCCGGAGCTGAAAGCCAAGCTGCTGCGAATCGAGCGCAATCCGGCGCACTTTGGCTTGCTGGAGCAGCGAGCTGATTTCGGCCAGCTCCAGGGGCTCCTTGGCGAGCGCTCTTTCCAGCCCGCTGTTAAGAACGAACTGCGCGGCCAGGTCGAAGGCTTTCGGCAGAGGGATCCGCAGATCCTCCAGGAACCGCATCAGAGGCACGTTCGGCTCATAAATCTCCCAGTAGGCGGTGTCCACCTCCGACAGGGTGGGTTTCAGCATAAGATCGACGATGTGCCGCTGCTCGTCGTGAAAGAGTTGCTTGAGGGAGTAGAGATTCCCCGGGAAGTGGCGGTCGAACAGTCGGACGACCCGGAGCAGGTCGGCCGAGTTGAAACTCTCTTCGATCTCTTTGAGCAGCGCCTGGTAGTCCTCGTTTGAACGAAAGTCCCGCACGCCGCCGGTCAGGTTGTGATCACCGAAATGCACGGCGCAGAAGGCAAAGCTCCCGGTTTCGAGCGTGGTATTGGAGGTGATGTCTAGGCGTCCGGCTGTCATGCGTGCCCGTCCAGCCCGGAGTTTTTTAGTGTTGCCTGAATAGATGGTGTAGCAGTACAGCTGGGTGGTCTCGGCGTAGTGCTCAAAAAGCGAGCTGATCGCGTAGTGGGCGGCTACTTTTCGCAAGTCGGTCAGTGCCGGCCTGATCCGCGTCTCATAAATCTGCTGGCCGTTGAGCTGCTCAGGGATGTTGCTGCGTGCCGGCTGCAGGCGTTCGAGCAGCCCGTCCTCCAGGTTGATGCCGAAAGCCTGTTCGGCAAGCTGGACGGCACGGGCCGCGTACAGGAGGTTTTGAACCGCCTCTATCCCGGAAATATCGTCAAAAAACCATCCGCAGCTGGTGAACATCAGCATTGAATAGCGCTGCATCTCGAGCAGCCGCAAAACCAGGACCTGCTCGTCGTGCCGAAGGGGACGCAGCGCGTGCCGGTCGAGGAAAAGCTCCAGCGACTGCGGAGAGCGGTCGAGGAGCACCTCGATGTAATCGTCTTGCGCCTTCCACGGATCCCTCAGATACTCTTTGCTGCACTGTTCGTACCGGTCCGAGATCTCGCTTTCCAGCCAGTCCAGGCTCATTCTCATCGGCGCCCGCCATTGCTGGTTCCAACCCGGAACGTGGCTCACGCTGCAGCCGCAATGACTACGCCATCGCTCGATCCCGTGGGAGCAACTCCAGGCCGTGTTTTCCCGGATCTCCACCTCGTGAGTCGGCGGGAAGCGCTCGAGGTATTCGCCGTAGTTCGTGGTGGAGGCGTAGTCGGAAGAGTCGATTTGCCGGAGGGCGTAAGCCAGCGCCATTTCTCCGTACCGATGGTGATGCCCGTAAGTCTCCCCATCGGTCGCGATGTTGACCAGTTGCGCGCCCCCCGAATGCGGGTTGAAAGCGCCGAGCAGGCGTCCGGCGAAATTGTCCCCGTTGTCAAGCAGCCGCTCGAACGCCACGCCCCGGGAAATCCCCGGCTCGTAAAAGAAAATGACAATCGAGCGTCCTGAGGGCAAAGGGGCGAGGTAGGGTGTACGGGTATCGATCGGCCTCGCTGCGGCGCTGATCCATTCCCGATCCCCCATTCTGCGCCAGCTCTTCGCCTGGTGAGGCGCCAGAATCGTGAACTTGATGTCGAGCTCGGCGAGAATCTCGAGAGTTTCTGTGTCGACCGCGGTTTCGGGCAGCCACATCCCCTCGGGCAAGCGACCAAAACGGTGCTCGAAATCGCGGACGGCCCACCAGGCCTGAGTGGCCTTTTGCCTCCGATTGGCCAGTGGCATGATCATGTGGTTGTAGATCTGCGCCATGGCAGAGCCGTGGTCTGAAAAGGTCTTGCGGCTGATCCGATCCGCCTCGATGATGGCCGCGTAGACTTCCGGGGCCTTGGCTTCCAGCCAGCTGAGCAAGGTGGGGCCGACGTCAAAACTGATACGCGCGTAGTTGTTCAGGATCTTGGCGATCCTGAGCTCGGGGTCCAGGACCCGGGACAGCGCGTTGGGCGCGTAACATTCGGCGGTGATCCGCTCATTCCAGTCATGATACGGATGAGCTGAATCCTGGATTTCAATCGCTTCCAGCCACGGATTTTCACGGGGTGGCTGGTAGAAATGGCCATGAATACAAATAAAACGTTTCATTCCGCTGCTAACCTCGACGAACCATCTCGAATCCGGTCTTCGGGAATCCTCGTATTAAGGTTCAAAGGTTCACGGGTCCAAAAACTCAAGGTTCTCGAGGTTCTGACCCGATTCAAGCATTTAACGTGTGGACCCTTGAACCTTGCGCCCCCGAACCTGAGAACCTTGATCTTATCAAACGCTCGGAGGAGAAAGACAATGCCACACACTTTGCCGCCATTGCCATATGACTACAACGCACTGGAGCCGCACATTGATGAACAGACCATGCGGCTGCATCACGACAAACACCACCAGTCCTACGTTGACGGCCTGAACAAGGCCGAGCAGAAACTGGCTGAAGCGCGCAGTAGCGGAGATTTTGCCCTGGTCAAGCATTGGGAACGGGAAGTCGCCTTCCACGGTTCGGGTCATCTGCTCCATTCCATCTTCTGGCCGAACATGGCCCCCAAGGCCGGCGGCCAGCCGGGCGGTGACCTGAGCCAGGCGGTCAAACGCGACTTCGGCAGCTACGACGCGTTCAAGAATCACTTCCAGGCGGCTGCTGTCGCCGTGGAAGGCAGTGGCTGGGCGATCCTGGCTTATCAGACACTGACTGACCAGCTGGTGATTCTCGGAGTGGAGAAACACCAGAACCTGACCGAATTCGGCTGTCTGCCGATCCTGGTGCTGGATGTGTGGGAGCACGCCTACTATTTGAAATACCAGAACCGCAGAGCCGATTATGTGAAGGCCTTCTTCAACGTCATCAACTGGTCGGACGTTGAGCAACGTTACCGCACCGCCCAGTCCGCCCGGATCCAGGTCGGTGAAGCCGCTCGCGCCTGAGCGCCTGACAAGAACAAGGATGAAGGACGAAGGCAAAGTCCGGGCCGTCAGCGGAAGGGCGCATCGGGGGCCCCGATGCGCTGACGGCCCGCTGGAAAGCGCTGGGCTTGCGGAGCTGTGGGGCTTTGCCTTCATCCTTCATCCTTCCCTTCGCCCCTTCGTCCCTCTTGCTTTCCCCTCCGAAATCACTTAGCCTTCCCTCGGCGCGCTTGGCGGGCCGTGTTTTCGGGCAGTTCTGGTTATGACGACGCAAACACTCGAAATACCGCTTCTTCCTCTTACGGATACGGTCCTGTTCCCGCGGACTCTGCTGACTCTGAAAATCGTCGAGCCTCGGTACAAGCAGCTCGTCGAGGATGCTCTCAAGAAAGACGGGGAAATTGGCGTTATCCTGCTGCAACCCGGCTGGGAACGTGATTGGGCCGAAAAGTCCAGGGTGTTCTCGACTGGCGGGCTGGGTGTCATCGTCGACCACAAACGGAAGGCCGAGGATGAGATGGAGGTCCTGATTCAGGGGGTGCACCGGTTCGCCGTGGAGGAGCAGATCCAGACGAGGCCGTATCGGATTGCCCGGGTGCGACTGCTCGAAGAAGTAACTCCGGCCCGATGTGAGACCCGAAAGACCTCGCGGCTGCTGGTACGCTACTTTCGTGAAATCGCGAAGGCTGTGGATTCACACACCTCTTCGCTGGCCCGGCTGCATCGTCTCGATTACCAGACCCTCGTCAACTCGATCTGCGCCTGGTTGAATTTTTCGGTTTACGAAAAACAGCGTCTTCTCGAGATCGAGGATCTCCGGCAGCGGGGCGAGCTGGTGTTGGAGATCCTGAGAGGGCACGTGTATGGCGTGCGGCTGCTCTCGCGATTCCGCCATTTGCAGCCTGCGGATTCTCGATTCAACTGAGGCTATCGTTTCCCCCCAACCTGCGCCTGCGCCTCTGTCCTGAGCAACGAGCCGAGTTATACTCACCCCTCGAGGCGCTCTTATTCTGAGGGGACATTCATCCGATGCGTTCGCGGAACTGGATCTGGCTGTTTTGGCTTCTGGTCGGTCCCGTTTCCCTGGCTGCCCAGGAAACGGAAACCATCTACCTGTCGGGCACGGACAAAGATCACACTGTCGACTGGGACTTCTTTTGCACGGCCGGCCGGAACAGCGGCCAATGGACCAGAATCCCGGTGCCCTCAAACTGGGAGCTCCAGGGATTTGGATCCTACAACTACGGGCACGATGAACCGAAAGCGGACGAGAAGGGCTTGTACAGGCACCGGTTCCAAGTTCCTTCTGCCTGGCGGGGCAAACGCGTTTTCATCGTCTTTGAAGGCTCCATGACCGACACCGAGGTGTCAATCAACGGCCAACCTGCTGGGCCGGTTCACCAGGGCGGGTTTTACAGGTTCAAGTACGACGTCACGGGGCTGCTCGAATTTGGAGGCCCCAATCTCCTGGCTGTTACTGTGAGCAAGCAGTCTTCGGACCCGAGCGTGAACGCCGCGGAAAGGACCAGCGACTACTGGGTTTTCGGCGGCATTTTCAGGCCGGTGTATCTCGAAGCCTATCCGGCGGAGTTCATTGAGCGCACGGCCATCAATGCCAGGGCAGACGGCAGCCTGGTCATTGACGCCTACCTCAGCAATATCAAGACGGCGAACCGGTTGGCAGGACAAGTGCGAACCCTGGACGGGACAGCCGTCGGCCAGCCGTTCGAGCAGATCCTGAGGCCCGGCCAGGAAGTCGCAACGGCCGGGACCAAATTGAGCGGCGTTCAGACATGGACGGCCGAGGCGCCGAATCTCTACCAGGTGGAGTTGAGGCTGAAGTCCGGCCGCAACGACGTGCATCTGGTCACTGAGAAGTTCGGTTTCCGAACCGTCGAGCTGCGGCCTGGCGATGGTATTTACGTTAACGGGCGAAAGGTCCGGCTGAAAGGTGTCAACCGGCACTCCTTCTGGCCGGACAGCGGGCGAACCACGAGTCGTGAGCTGAGCGTCATGGATGTGAACCTGATCAAGGACATGAACATGAATGCCGTTCGGATGTCACACTATCCTCCCGACACACATTTCCTTGAAGCCTGCGATTCGCTGGGGCTGTACGTCCTCGACGAGCTGGCGGGCTGGCAGCACGCTTACGGCACGGAAGTCGGCGAAAAACTGGTCAAGGAGTTGGTAGTGCGGGATGTGAACCATTCTTCGGTTATCATTTGGGATAACGGTAATGAAGGCGGCTGGAACCGGGAACTGGACGACGATTTTGCGAAATACGATCCCCAGAAGCGCCACGTGATTCATCCCTGGGAGAATTCCAATTTTACGGACACCGGGCACTACCGCGCGTATGGCTGTTGCCCGGATAAGTTTTTCAATGGAAAAGACGTCTTGTTCCCGACTGAATTCCTGCACGGTCTCTACGACGGCGGCGGAGGCGCCGGGCTGGAGGATTACTGGGACTTGATACTCAGCAAGCCGTTCGGGGCGGGCGGATTCCTTTGGGCGTATGTTGACGAAGGCGTGAAGCGGGCGGACAAAGGCGGGATCCTGGACACCGACGGGAATCATGCGCCCGACGGGCTGCTGGGACCGTACCGCGAAAAGGAGGGGAGCTTCTTCGCCGTCAAGGAGATCTGGTCACCCGTGGTGATCAGGATGAAGAGGCTTCCGGCGGATTTTGCCGGTGAAATCGAGCTGGAGAACCGGTATGACTTTACGAATCTCGACCAGTGCAAGTTCTCCTGGAAACTGGTCCGCTTTCCCGGACCTTCTAACGGTTCGGGCGGCTTTGAAGTAGTCCGCGAAGGTAGGGCGCCGGCGCCCGTCGTCAGCCCGTGGTCCAGCGGCAAGCTTTCTATCGACCTCCCCTCCGACTGGCGGCAGCAGGACGCCTTGCTTCTGACTGCCCGCGATGCGGGTGGCCGCGAGATCTACACCTGGAGTTGGATGATTCCGAGTCCCAGGCAGGTCGCGGCCACAGCCGGGCCGCGGGCCGTTAAAGGAGCCCCGGTTTCCGCGACCGAGGATCAGGCGACTGTCACCATGCGTGCCGGCGACACCCAGGTGGTCATCGAAAAATGGACCGGGCTCCTGCGAAGCGCCAAGGGCAGCTCGTTCGCCAACGGCCCGGTCCTGGTTTCCGGGACGGCTTCACTCTCGGGCTTGAGGCACTATTCCGACGGAGACAGTTATGTGGTGGAGGCGTCTTACGAAGGGAACATGCGCTCCGTCAAGTGGCGGCTCCAACCGAACGGCTGGTTACGCCTGGACTACGAGTATGAGCTGTCAGGGGATTACCCCTACCTGGGCGTCACCTTCGATTACCCCGAAAGCAAGGTGAAAGGCATGCGCTGGTTGGGCCGTGGGCCCTATCGGGTATGGAAGAATCGGTTGAGTGGGATGACATTTAACGTTTGGATCAAGCCGTATAACGATACGAAAACGGGCGCCTCGTGGCAGTATCCGGAATTCAAAGGGTTTCACGCCGACACTTACTGGGCCGTCATCGACACCGAGGACGGCCGGCTGACGGTGGTCACCGAGGATGAAGGAGTGTTCCTGCGGATGCTGACGCCTTCTTATGCGGCCGATCCCCGCTTCACGGCCGTCAAATTCCCACCTGGCTCGATCTCGTTTCTGCAAGGGATTGCCCCCATCGGGACAAAGTTCAACAAGCCGGAGAATCTCGGTCCGCAGGGAGGCCCAAACCACGCGGCGGGAAGGTACAAAGGCACCCTCTATTTCCAATTCGAGGGGAGCGCACCCCGGGGCGCGACGGCGGTTTTCTAACGTAGATCCCGTTTGTAACCTCAGGCGGGCTTGAGTGTGGCAGCAACGAGGAGAGAGGCCGGTGCTTTACCAAGCCTCGAAGGCGATGGCG
>JBHGBF010000219.1:0-9385 GCA_041946865.1 Acidobacteriota bacterium
CGCGGCTGCCGGACTCTGGAGAGTCCGGCCACGATAAAAGCCTGCCCGCACGCTCGGTCGCAAAAGGCTGTGCTCAGGGTCTGAAGCAGCGCGGCGTAGCAGTCCCGACAAAACCAGCAGCTTTCTTCGGCCGAAGCGGTCGCTGAACAGGCCGGAAATCGCAACGCCGATCACGCAACCGAGCAGGGCGCACGACGCCGCCCAGCCTTCCATGGCCGGGCTCAGGGCGAATTTCTTCTGAAGGAACCCGATTGCTCCCGCAATAACAGCCGTGTCCTACCCGAAGAGCAGGCCGCCCAGCGTCGCCACGAGGCAGACGCGTACCAGGTAATTCCAGTTTCCGCTTTGCTGATGGTCCATGTCCGGCACAACTTACAGCCACAAAGGAAGGCCGCGCAACTTTGTTTTTTGCAGAAAAGCTCCGGTCTGCTATAACGGGCAGCTGTGACACAGACGATCGCGCCTTTGCCGGTCTCCGAACAACACGGTGCCTTTCAACTCGACACTCGCTATATCTGGACGATCTCGCTTGTCGCCGCGCTGGGCGGCCTGCTTTTCGGCTATGACTGGGTCGTCATCGGAGGCGCCAAGCCTTTTTTTGAACGGTACTTTCACCTGACGGATGCGGCCGCCCGAGGTTGGGCTAACAGCTGCGCTCTGATTGGGTGCCTGTTCGGCGCCCTGCTGGCCGGCGGTCTGAGCGACAAATTCGGCCGCAAAAAGCTTCTCATGCTCTCGGCATTCCTGTTTGCAGTGACGTCAATCGGCAACGGGCTGGCGGGCAGTTTTGCGGTTTTCGTAGCCTGGCGAATGCTGGGGGGCATGGCTATCGGGCTGGCCTCGAGCCTTTCCCCGATGTACATTTCCGAGGTCGCCCCGGCCGGGATGCGAGGCAAACTCGTATCGATCAACCAGCTGACGATCGTTATCGGCATCGTCCTGGCACAGCTGATCAACTGGCTCCTGGTACGGGGCCTGCCGGCTGACGCGACCGAGGATTTTCTCCTCAACTCCTGGTATGGGCAGGAGGGCTGGCGCTGGATGTTCGGGCTGACCGCCGTCCCGGCCCTGGTGTTCCTGGCCGGCATGCTGTTTGTTCCGGAGAGCCCGCGCTGGCTGGCAAAAAACGGGCAGTCAGAGAAGGCGCACGCCTTTCTGGCACGGATCGGCGGTAAGGCTTACGCGAGCAATGCTGTGGCCGAGATCGAGGATACGTTAAGGAACGAGATAGCGCGGGTCGACTTCAGGGGTCTTCTGGAGCGCAAGTTAAGGAAGGTGCTCCTGCTCGGCATCGCCCTTGCCGTGTTCCAGCAATGGTGCGGCATTAACGTGATCTTCAACTACGCGGAGGAGATTTTCGCGGCCGCCGGCTACAAGGTCTCCGACATCATGTTCAATATCGTGGTAACCGGGGCCGTGAACCTGATCTTCACTTTTGTGGCCATCGCCACCGTGGACCGGGTCGGGCGACGCCACCTCATGCTGATCGGGGCCGCCGGACTCGCGCTTATTTATGCGCTGCTCGGTGGTTTCTATTACAGCGGCACTCAAGGTATGCACGTCCTGGGACTGGTCGTCGCCGCCATCGCCTGTTACTCGATGTCTCTGGCCCCGGTCACCTGGGTCATCATCTCCGAGATCTTCCCCAACCGCATCCGAGGCGCAGCGATGTCTGTCGCCGTCGCCTCTCTGTGGATCGCCTGTTTCGTTCTGACTTTCACTTTCCCTGCTTTGAACAAGACCTTCGGGCCCGCCCTCACCTTCTGGCTGTACGCCGCCATCTGTATCGGAGGATTTGTGTTCATAAAGCTGCGACTACCAGAGACCAAGGGCCAAACCCTGGAGGAGATAGAGAAGAAACTCGTGCCGCGGATTACCGCTGCCGCGGATTAGCGCTGCCGCGGATCGGCGCGGATGTGACGCGGATCAACGCTGCCGCGGATCAGCGCGGATGTGCTGCGGATCAGCGCGGATGGATTTGCCGTTACTCGCGCAGAATCCGCGACTGGAGCTCGTATGAGAACAAAACTTTGCCTTCTCGTCGCCCTGGTTGCTGTCTCGGCCTTCTGCTTTGCTGAGAGTCTCTCCCTCGATGGCCAGTGGAGATTCGAACTGGACCGGAAAGGGGTTGGGATCGAGCAGCGCTGGTTCGCACGGACCCTTCCCGGCCAGGTCCGGCTGCCCGGCACTTTGGCTGAACAGGGGATCGGAGACGACGTTTCCCTGAATACCCCCTGGATCGGTACTATCGTAGACAAGTCCTTTTTTACCGCGCCGGAATACGAGAAATACCGCCGGCCCGGTCACATCAAGGTGCCTTTCTGGCTGCAGCCCGACAAATACTATGCGGGTGTCGCGTGGTACCAAAGAGACATTCAGATCCCCGAAGAATGGAGAGCCAAACGCCTGGTTCTGTTTCTGGAACGGGCCCACTGGGAGACGCGGGTATGGGTGGATAGCAAGGCTTACGGCGCGAACAACGCTTTGGCGACTCCTCACGAATACGATCTCGGGCTCTCCTTGGCCCCTGGGAAACACGTCCTCACCATCAGAGTCGATAATCGCCTGGTCGTCGACGTGGGCGAAAACTCTCATAGCGTATCGGACCACACCCAGGGGAATTGGAACGGGATCGTGGGGAAGATCGCCCTGGAGGCTGTTCCGGCCATCTGTATCGAAGACTTGCAAGTCTTCGCCTCAAGCGCGACAAAACCCGTGGTAGTGAGGGGGCGTATTACGGACGCGACCCGTCAGCCAGGTCGCGGGGAAATCGTTCTCAGTACACGCAAGGTAGGGCCTGGGAACCAGGCGGCCTCCCTGACGCACGCGTCCGTCTCCTGGGCGGCCGGCGGCGGCCAGTTCGAAGTCGAACTGCCGGGAGAATTCGAAACCTGGGACGAGTTCAATCCCGTGCTCTATGAGGTGACGGCCACCCTGCTCGATTCCACGCGATCAGTTCGATTCGGGCGGCGCGAGATTGCGACGCAGGGAACGCAGTTCCTCCTGAATGGCCGCAAGCTCTTCATCCGAGGAACCTTGGAGTGCGCGATCTTCCCTGCAACAGGTCATCCGGCTGTCGACGTCGATTCCTGGAAACGGATCATACGAATTGCCAAGGCCCACGGCCTGAACAACATCCGCTTTCATTCCTGGTGTCCGCCGGAAGCCGCGTTTACAGCCGCCGACGAGCTCGGCTTCTACTATCACGTGGAATGCTCCTCATGGGCCAATCAATCAACGACGCTCGGCGACGGCAAACCTGTTGACAAGTGGATCTACGCGGAAGCGGACGGGATCCTTAAAGCTTACGGCAACCATCCCTCATTCCTGTTCATGCTCTACGGGAACGAGCCCGGTGGAGAGCATAACGAGGAGTATCTGTCGAAGTGGGTCAAGCACTACCGCGAAAAGGATCCGCGAAGACTTTACAGCAGCGGGGCCGGTTGGCCGCAGCTCGCCGAAAATCAGTTCCACGTGACAGCCGAGCCCCGCATCCAGGCGTGGGAAGCAGGATTAAGCTCCAGGATCAACTCAAAGCCGCCAGAGACCCAAACTGACTACCGCGATTTCATCTCCCGCCAAAGCGTTCCGGTTATCAGCCACGAAATCGGGCAATGGTGCGTTTACCCGAATTTCGATGAAATCATCAAATACAAGGGCTACCTGAAGCCCAAGAACTTCGAGATCTTTCGCGATAGGCTGGAAGAGCACGGGCTGGTCGACCAGGCGCGCGATTTCCTGTTGGCCTCAGGCAGGCTGCAGACGCTTTGCTACAAGGAAGACATCGAATCGGCGCTGCGCACCCCCGGGATGGGCGGTTTTCAGTTGCTCGATTTGCACGACTTTCCCGGCCAGGGCACGGCCCTCGTCGGCGTCCTCGATCCGTTCTGGGACTCGAAGAGCTATGTGACGGCGGAAGAGTATGCCCGCTTCTGCAACAGCACCGTCCTGCTGGCGCGGCTGCCTAAACGGGTGTTCAGCTCAAACGAGACGTTCGAAGCTGCCATCGAGATAGCCCATTTTGGTCCCCGGCCGTTGAAGGCGGCGGTGGCCGAATGGAAAGTCGTGGATCAGGCGGGCAGGCTGCTCTCGGCCGGCCAGCTTCTGCCCCGGGACATTCCCATCGACAATGGAATTTCGCTTGGGACCATCAGCGTCGGGCTTGAAGCCCTGGGCGGCCCCGGCCGCTTCAAACTGATCGTAGGACTGGACGGGACGCCTTTCGAGAATGACTGGGATTTCTGGATCTACCCGCGCAACCACGTCGATCCTCGTTCAGACGGTGTGACTGTAACGCGCGAGCTGAACCGAGACAGCCTGGCTGTTCTCGAAGCAGGAGGAAAGGTCTTTCTTATCTTACAGCCGGACCAGGTGCTGCCTGACCCGAAGCTGGGCAAAATCGAGCTCGGCTTCTCGAGCATTTTCTGGAATACCGCCTGGACCTCCCGGCAGGCCCCCCACACGCTCGGCATTCTGTGCGACCCGAAACACCCGGCTCTGTCTGGCTTTCCGACGGACAGCCACACGAACTGGCAATGGTGGTATTTGCTCAGCCCGGGACGCGCCGCTGCGATGATCCTCGATCAGCTTCCCCCTGGCATCAAGCCGATTGTGCAGGTCATCGACGACTGGTTTACCGCCCGCCGACTCGGCCTGGTCTTTGAGGCCAAGGTCGGGACGGGCAAACTGCTGGTATCGAGCATCGACCTGGAAACAGGACTGGACACAAACCTCGTGGCCCGCCAGCTGCGCTCCAGCCTGCTTGGCTACATGACAAGCGACCGGTTTAACCCGCAGACCGAGGTTTCGCCGGAACAATTGAGGAAGTGCTTTTCAAGCGGTCTGATGCTCCCAGCGGACGTGAAGTACGCGCCCAACTGGGAATCCCTGGATAAGAGGCCCACGCCCGATTGGTACCTGGATGCGAAGTTCGGGATCTTCATCCACTGGGGCGTCTACTCAGTCCCCGCCTGGGGGGCGCCGAAAGAGTACGCCGAATGGTACTGGAACAAGATGGCCGACAAGAAACCAGCCAACGTCTGGTGGCAGTTCCACAAAAGGAACTACGGTGAGAGTTTCGACTACAAGGAGTTTGCGCCCTTGTTTCGGGCTGAGCTTTTCAACCCAGACCAGTGGGCCGACATTTTTGTGCGATCGGGCGCCAGGTACATCGTCCCGACATCCAAACACCACGAAGGGTTTGCGCTGTGGCCGAGCGCCGAGGCCAGTCAGACCTGGGGAAGGCCCTGGAATGCGGTCGAGATCGGCCCGAAGCGGGACCTGCTGGGCGATCTCGGCGAAGCGTGCCGGAAGCGAGGCCTCAAGTACGGTTTCTACTACTCGCTTTACGAATGGTTTAACCCCTTATGGCTCTCCGACCGAAATCGCTATGTCGACGAGCACATGATTCCGCAGTTCAAGGACGTGGTCACGCGCTACCGTCCTGCGATCATTTTCAGCGACGGCGAATGGGACATGGACTCCAAGGCCTGGAAAAGCGAAGAACTGCTGGCCTGGCTTTTTAACGAGTCTCCGGTTGCGCACGAGGTCGTGGTGAACGACCGCTGGGGCAAGGACTGCCGGCACACACACGGCGGCTATTACACGACAGAGTACGCGGCCGGGATGAAAGATGCCTCTCACCCCTGGGAAGAGAGCCGTGGTATGGCCTATTCATACGGCTACAACCGGGCTGAGACCATCGACGACTACAAGACCGGCCGGGAGTTCGTGATGATTCTGGTCGACCTCGTGAGCCGGGGCGGCAATTTCCTGCTCGATATTGGTCCCACCGCGGACGGACGGATTCCAGTCATTATGCAGCAACGACTGCTCGAGATCGGCGACTGGCTGAAAGTCAACGGCGAAGCGATTTACGGGACCCGTTTCGCAGGCCGGTCCAGCCAATGGTCCGAGGGTCAACGGCCGGGACAGGAGTTCGGCGAGTACATGATCAAGTACGACCTGATGAACCAGATCGGGTTCCATCCGAAGGACGGAGTGGCCGTCAAGCAGGCGTTCTTCACCAAGAAGCCGGAAGCCTTGTACGCCATCTTGCCCGGCTGGCCGGGGAAGGAGTTCACGATCCGCGACCTGAAGGTTCCATCCGGCTTCGAAGTGACCATGCTGGGGTGGACCGAGCCGCTCAGCGCCAAGGTTGAGGGCCGGAATTTGATCGTTCAAATGCCATCGGTTGGCCCCGAAGACTTGCCCTGCCGGCACGCGTACACGCTGAAGATTACCGGCGCGGAGCTGTTGCCGGAGTAAACCCGCCCTGCGTTGGCAGCTTCGCTTCGCACCGAGTGTTGAAAATGTTCACTTAGCTGTGTACTCCAAGCGCTTTATGCAGTCCACTCTGTCCTTGGGGCACCCGCACGCAGAGCGCTTCTGGCCAGGCCCCGGAAACGCTAGACTTTCGTCGGCTCTGGGTGCACCCAGGGCGCACGGTACGGTCTCCGCAAGAGCCGGTTGGCTTCGTCGTCGCCTGTCACCCGCTGCTTGACAGGATCCCAGGCCAAGGTCCGGCCGAGCTCCAGGGCAACGTTGGCGAGGATGCAGCAACTCGTCGAGATGTAGCCTTCCTCGATATCGGCCACCGGTTTCCCCCGAGAGGCAATGTTGGCCAGGAAGTCCTTCATCTGGTACCGGATTGCAGGAGCAGCAAAATGCTCGAGCCTTGGCTCGGTCTTGTCCTCCGGGTATTGTTCCAATTCGTAGGTCACATCCCGATGGACCGGCTGGCCGTCACCTAGCAGCGTGAAATCGTAGCCGTAAACACCGGCTTTCAGGGTCCCGTTCTCACCATAAAGCGTAGCCCCCCACCAGTATTTCGGATCGGGGGGAGCTCCCCAAGCCCGGTGCTGCCAGACCACAGTCAGGTCGTCGAACTCAAAGGTAGCGAGTTGCGTGTCCGGAGTATTGGACGGGCTGTCTTTGCGCATGACAATGCCGCCGGTCGAAGAGATGCGTTTGGGCCAGCCGAGGCCCAGCATCCAGCGCACCATATCCAGCATATGGATTCCCATATCGCCCATCAACCCGTTCCCATACTCTTTATAAGCGCGCCAGTTGTTGTTCATCAGGTCGCGGTAGGGACGCATGGGCGCCGGCCCCACCCACATCTCGTAATCCAGATATTCGGGCGGCTTGAGGTCAGGAGGAGGCGGCGGTGGCTGCCGGCGCCTGCCGCGATTCCGCCCGCCCGTGTAGCAGTAAATCTCGACCATTCCGATCTTGCCCAGCTTGCCGGACCGTATGTACTCGTCGCGGGCCTCGATCAGATGAGGAGTGCTCCGGCGCTGCGTCCCTACCTGCACGACACGCTTGTGCTTCCGCGCGGCCGCCAACATTGCCTGCCCTTCGATCAGGTCAACGCTGATCGGCTTTTGCACCCAGACGTCGGCGCCCGCCTGCACCGCCGCAATCATCGGCAGAGCGTGCCAGTGGTCAGGAGTGTCCACCAGTACGATGTCCAGGTCCTTTTCCTTAAGCATCTCGCGATAGTCTCTGTAGGTGCGGGGACGCTTCTTGGAAAGCTGGCGCTCGGCCACCATGTCGGCGGCCTGGTCGAGCGTCCGCTGATTCACGTCACACAACGAGATCACCTCGACGGGAGCGACCTGGATCAGGCGGAAAAGATCGCACTTGCCATACCACCCCGGCCCGATCACCCCTACTCGCTTCGGTTTATCGTCGGCAAAAACGGAGAAGCGGGCCCCGCCGGCAAAAGCCAGGCCGGCCACGCTCGAACGAAAAAACTGGCGGCGATTCATCCTGTCCTCTCCTTAACGGGAGGGATGGTAACACGGGGCCGTGAGAACCCAAAGCGCGTTTCACCGGCGTGCAGACGCGCGAGGGAAGGTGAGGAAAAAGCATCGAAACAGAGATCACCGGATGGAATTGACCCGTCTCCCGGATCTGGCTCTCGCCGATCGATTCACTCGAACTTCGGCCTGCTGCCGCACGGTTGTAATCTCATAACGAGCCAAACCGAAGTCTCGCGACTCATCCACGTCGGAACCCGGAACGTCGCCGGCCAGCAGAAACTGGCCGTTCGTCTGGATGATTGCCGCTCGTGCCCGGTCCTTGTCACCAATGAAGTCGGTGTGGACCCAGCCGCCCAATCCGAAGCTCAAATCGACGGAACCGTCGGGATGGTAGCGCTGGACGAGAAAATCAGGGTAGAAGCCGGCCCAACCGACCGCGAGGATCTTGCCATCCGGCTGGAGCGTCACGCAGGTCAAGTAATCATCGGTGCCGGTCAGGTCCCCGGTCACGACGCCATCCGTTCCGAACCCGGCATCCAGACTGCCGTCCGGGTTGAACCGGGCAAGCAGAAAATTGGACAGGCCTGCGCCGCCAGTCGCCGTTCCCACCACCATTTTCCCGTCCTGCTGAATGACGGTGGAAACATCGTAGAAACAAGTCAGGTCGACGACTCCCTGGCCGGCGCCGAAAAACGACAGATCCGGCGAGCCGTCGGGCAACAGCCGGGACACTTCAAGCCCGCCGGCCGTGTTTAATCCCGCAGCGACGAGGCGACCATCGGGATCGATCGACAGTTGGGTCAGGTAGTCGTCGGCGCCGAAGTCGAGAATGACGACACCCCCCATTCCGAACTCGTTATCGAGGATTCCGGAGCTGGTCAGGCGGGCGATGGCGAAATCGCTTCCGCTCGGACTCGGACGACTCCCCGCGGCGGCGATCGCCCCGTCTGGCAACAGCGCCAGATCGACCACAGCGAAAGAAAGCACCGGTTCGAAGGCCTCCTGATTCCCGAACGTGGTATCGAGCACGCCGTCCGGATTGAGCCTGAACACCAGGGATTCTGGGGGTCCATCCGGCAGGGTGGTCCGGTACCCACCGAGCAGAACCCGGCCGTCCGGCTGGACCACGACCGCGTCACAGAACTCGTTTCCTCCGCGGTCAATCAGAACGCGTCCCCCTTGGCCGAAGCTTTCATCCAGTGAGCCGTCGGGTTCGAAGACGACCACCGCGACATCGTGTTCGGAAGGGAATCCCGAGCTGGTGGTTCCGGCAACGAGAATCCGCCCGTCGGGCAGCAACGCCACGTCGCCGACTGCGTCATCGAGCAGCTGGCCGGTGATATCGGCGGACAATTTGCCCCCGGTGCCGAACGACGGGTCCAAGTCTCCTTCACCAGCCAATACCGAATTCCGAGGAGCGAAAAGAACAAGAACCGCAATAAACGACAGGACAGAGCCGAGGCGGTTAAACGACATAATCCTCCGATCGTCTCGACAGTGAACACGGCGGGAGCCGGGGAGCCTCTTCTGATTATCCTGTGGCCCGGAGAAGCACTTCAAGGAGTAACCGCTCAGTTTTCTGCGAGCGAAGCGGCAGGCGCTTTTGGAGTTCATCATGC
>JBHGBF010000022.1:0-38629 GCA_041946865.1 Acidobacteriota bacterium
CCACACAGCAGCGGTTCCTGTTGATTCATCTGTATACTTTCGCCAAAGTCCAGTGTCCCGCAGGGACCAGGCAAGGGTGCCGTCTTCCCAGGCACCCGGTCACGGGATCCTGTCCCATTGTCCGTTCCCTGCCAAGGAAGTGAACGTGCGCAAGGGTCCCCAGGTGGTCCGTAGGACCGACACCTGTCGGTCCTACGGACCTGGATGGTGGTGGCGTGATGTCCGGTTTCTACAAGACGCGTCCAAGGACCTGAAACGCTTCGGCGGCCGTCTTTCGAGTCAACGTTACAGCGCCGCTTCCTTTGCAGGCGGCCGAAAAACGGCGGGCTTCCTTCTCATCAGCAGCGGAGCGTCGAGATCGGCGCTTGCATTTTGCGAAATTAGGGATTAGCTTACTGCATTTAAGAAAAGGGACGGAATGGGAGAAAACATTTTCAACGGGGCGGTCTTTGTTGTCTACTTCCTCGGTATTGTCTGGTTCGGTGTCTACGTGGCCCGGCACGAAAAGGCAACCTCCCAGGATTATTTCCTGGCCGGCAAGGACTTGCCCTGGTACGCGATCGGCGCCTCTTTCATAGCGGCGAATATCAGCACCGAGCACTTTATCGGGATGATCGGGATAGCCTTCTCGGTCGGCGCTGTTGTCGCCATGTGGGAGTGGGGAAACGTCATTACCTTTTCCCTGCTCATCTGGGTCTTTCTTCCGTACTACATGCGGACCCGGCTTTATACGATGCCGGAGTTTCTGGAGTTGCGTTACAACAAGACCAGCCGGGCGCTCTTTGCCTTGGTTTCAATTGTCGGATATGTCCTCGCCCTGCTGGCGGCGGTCCTCTATGCCGGAGGCCTGGCGCTCGAGGGCATTTTCGGCATTCCGATTTTCTGGGGCATTCTAATCCTTGCCATAAGCACCTCTATTTATACAATCTACGGTGGCCTGGTCTCAGAGGTATGGACTGACGTGGTGCAATGCGCGCTGCTGTTTCTCGGCGGCCTGCTGGTCGCTATTGCCGCCTGGAAAGCGGTCGGGGGGATCGGGACGCTCATGACCGAGTTTCCCGACCGCTTCCGCCTGATCCTGCCCGTCACGCATCCGGTCGTGCCCGTTACGGGGATCCTTACCGGCTGGCTCTCGGTCGGCATCTGGTACTCGTGCACCAACCAGTTTCTGCTCCAGCGCTGCCTGGGGGCGCGCGACGAGTGGCACGCGCGCATGGGGATCGTGTTCGCCGGCTTTCTCAAGGTGGTGCTGCCCCTGATTGTCGTGTTCCCCGGGATTGCCGCCTACAAGCTGTACCCCAACCTGGCGAGGCCGGACCTCGCTTACCCGACCCTCGTCAAGAACCTGATCCCCGCGGGCCTGGCCGGCCTGATCCTGGCCGGTCTGGTCAGCGCCGTGATGTCGACCGCCTCGTCTGTCCTCAATTCGACGTCCACCATGTTCACCATCGATCTTTACCGCGAACACTGGTGTCCGGAGGCCTCGGAAAAGCAGCTGGTGCGGGTAGGGAGGCTGGCCGGCGCGGTTATCATGCTCGTTTCGGTGGGTCTGGCCTTCTATTTCGCCTGGGTCGAGTCGGGTGTGTTCCTTCTCATCCAGAATGTCTTCTTTTACATGGCGCCGCCCTTTGCGGTCGTCTTCACGCTCGGGATCCTCTGGAGGCGGGCCAACGGCACGGCGGCGCTGACAACCATCGTGACAGGGTTCCCGCTGACCTGGTTGATCGAAAGCGTGGCCTTCGAGCGGATCCAGTCGCTGCAACCGTACAACAACTTCATGCATCGCACCTTCATCGCCTGGGTCGGATGCATGATCATCATGATTGCCGTGTCACTGCTGACTCCGCCCCCGCCCGAGCACAAGCTGGCCGGTTTTCTCTGGTCGGCCAGGACGATGCCTGTCCCTGCGGAAATCCGCAAGAAATATCATGGCTGGCGGGATCTGCGACTCTGGTGGTTGGTGTTCGTAGTTACGCTCCTTTCGCTGATCGGCTTCTTAATCGGGTTTCAGATCAGTCACTTCGGTCTGTAGCGTGGGCCATACGGCGAGCCGCGCACGCAGTGGAGTCTGGAACGCGCTGCCGAGCCGCGGCGCTGCGCAGGGTGTTGAGAAAGGTCGAGGCGGCAATTGAGTGCCGCAAAAAGCGCGCCACTCAACCGCCTCGTTGGGTGAAATTTCTCGATACCCTTTTCAATACCCTCCGCGAGGGTGTTGAAAAGGTTGGTCCGAAGCGATCATGTTCGCAACTGTGGTCAAGCGGAAAGGGTCTTCGGCCTCCGGTCGGCCATTTGCCGCCTCAGGCGAGCGGTCGCCTCGAGGTCCAATGCCAGGCTGTTTTCGTGGATGACGACACCGTACTCACGGGCGGCGTATTCCGGGGAGATTTTCTGGTCGTGGACGTCTTTCATGACGAGGAGCGGATCACGTCGCAAGGGGTCGCCATACCCTCCGCCTCCAGGCAGGACGTGTCGGAACACATCGTTTTCGTGGATCGTCATGTTGACCTTAGGGGGAAGGACCTTGACGCCGTTGCGAGTGATCAGGAGGTTGTTCGAAGGTGAGCCGGGGTGTCCGCCCTGCAGGCCGTATGGCAGGATCGCGCGCCGGTCGGAACGGACGAGCAGGGACGCCGAGCCTTTCAAGAGCCGGTATTCCCTGAGCAGGGACAGGCCGCCTCGAAATTCTCCCGGCCCTCCGGTGTCGGGCATGAACCCATACCTCTCAATCCGGATCGGGAAGCGGGCTTCGATCATTTCGACGGGCGCGTTCGAAATGTTGGCCCCGATATTCGGCATTCCTTCCGAGCCGTCCCGTCCTGCGCCTCCGCCCCAGCTTCCCGCCAGGACCTCGACGAGCACGTAAGGCTTTCTCTCGAGATCATATCCGCCGATGCTCACCAGCGAGACACCGCCCTCATCGGCGGCGGGAACCCTCTCCGGGAGTGCTCCGGCAAGGGCGCCGAACAGCGTGTTGCAGATGCGGAAGCCGGTGATCCCCCGGGCCGCGCAGGCAGCCGGGAGGACCGCATTGACCAGCGTTGCTGCCGGCGCCGAAACGTGAATCGGGCGGAAGTAGCCGGCATTGTTGGGAACGTTCGAGGTAAGAAGAGACCTGAGGGCGAAATAGACGGCCGATTTCGTGAAGGAAAAGGTGGCGTTGATGGCGGCCGGGACCTGGGGTGAAGTGCCGTCGAAGTCCACCCAGACCTCGTCGCGCCGGATGTCGACCTTGACGTGAATCGGGACGGGATCGTCAGTGACGCCGTCGTTGTCGATGTAGTCCGTGAACTCATAGGTCCCGTCCGGCCAGCCGGCAATTTCAGCGCGGGTGATTCGTTCCGTATAATCGAGCAAATCGTCGAAAAATTCCTGGAGACCGTCCACGCCAAATTTGCGGACCAGCTTCAGATAGCCGCGTTCGCCCACCTCGCACGCCGCGAGCTGGGCGGCCAGGTCGCCGAGCACCGTGTCAGGAACGCGAACGTTCCGCTCAATCAGTGAGAAAATCGCCTCGTTCGGCTTCCCGGCCTCAAATAGTTTCAGGGGCGGAATCCTCAGACCTTCCTGGTAAATCTCGGTCGAATCGGTGGCGAGGCTTCCCGGGACCCGGCCTCCTACCTCGGTGTGATGAGCCACCGTAGCGACGATGCAGGCGAGTTGGTCTTGGACGAAGACCGGCTTGAAGACGAAGATGTCGGGAAGATGCATCCCGCCTTCGTAAGGATCATTCATGATGATGATGTCGCCAGGGACCAGAGAGCCCGAGTACTTGGCCTTGATGGCGTTCACCGCGTCGGGCATCGCACCCAGCTGGTTGGGGATCGTCACGCCCTGCATGATGATCCGCCCCTGGGTGTCGCAAAAAGCGGTCGAGAAATCCATGACATCCCGCAGCACGCTTGAGTGGGCGGTCCGGACGATGGTCAGGCTCATTTCATCGACCAGGGACCCCAGAGAATCTTTTACCAGTTCCAGATCGATCGGATTCACATTTCGCTTCACGACATACTCCTCTGGCGCCCGGCTCTACCTTGCTCGCAGCTCGCTCCGGCCGGGCAAATCTCGTGGAGTCTGCTTTTGCGCCGCCGGTACCGCTGTCTCGGCCTCGACGTCCGGGTCACGCTAGATGACCGCTATTCTGATCCGGACGTTACCGTTTACGTCCAAGGCCACAGAACAGTCGGGTGGCACTGCGATTGTGGAGTCGTATTCTTCGATGATGACCGGCCCCTGGCGGAACTCGGGAGACAGTTGCGAGCGCCAGGTAACGGGCGTCATATGCCGGCCAAACGGCCCGAAGTAGGCGAGGCGTTCTCGTCTCTTTCTGTCCGCAGGCGTTGGACTGCTTGCCCCTGTGAGCCCTTCCTCGCCGTCGCGTACCCCGCGTGCCACGACTCGAAGGTTGACAAACTCGACCGGATGATTAGTCCGGTGGCCGTACGTGCGCTTATGTTCCACCCCGAAAGCCTCTGCAACTGCAGCCACCTGGTCGCGGTCCATCCGGCCGTCAGGGAGGGGGACTCTCAATTCGAAGGACTGCCCGACATACCTCAGGTCGGCCCATCGGCTCAGCCGGCACCTGCCGGCACCATAGCCTTGACGCTTAAGAGCATCCGAAGCCTCGGATTCAAGCCGGGTGAGAGCCCGGTCAAGGTCGTCCAGACTCAGTTTCGAAAGCGGGCAGTAGAAAGTGTGGACGAGATGGTGTTCCACTTCGGCATGAAGAAGTCCGAACGCCGAGAAGAGCCCTGGCGAGGGCGGAATGACCACCTCTTTGATCTCGAGCGCCCGGGCCATGGCGGCCGCGTGCAAGGGCCCGCCGCCGCCGAAAGCGAGCATCGCGAAGTCTCTCGGGTCACGACCTCGCTGCGAAGACACGGCCTTGACGGCGCGAATCATGTGGGAATTGGCCAGCTCGTAGACCCCGTAAGCCGCTTCCATCAGGTCCAGCCCCAACGGGTCGGCAATCTTGGCGCACAGCGCGGCGCAGGCCTTCCCGGCATCGATCGGCATCTCTCCGCCGAGCAGGAAGTCCTGATTCAGATAGCCGAGGACGACATTCGCGTCCGTGACGGTCGGCGCTTCCCCCCCGGCCCCGTAACACACGGGCCCCGGATCAGCCCCCGCGCTCTGGGGACCGACTTGCGGTGAATTGCTCGAGTCCAGCCAGACGATGCTACCTCCCCCTGCCCCTACTTCGGACAGGTCGATGACCGGGAGGTTTAAAGCGTAGCCGCCGCCGCTGACCAGCCGGCTGCCGACCGAGATGCCTGCACCGACCTCGAACTCGGAGGTCCATGTCGGATTCGAATTCTCGATGAGCGAGGCCTTGGCGGTGGTCCCACCCATGTCAAAGGTAATGATATGGCTCAAACCCAGTTGCCTGGCTATATGCCGGGACGCGATCACCCCAGCTGCCGGTCCGGATTCTATGATATAGGCCGGCTTGCGCGCCGCCAGCTCCGCGGTCATGATGCCGCCGTTAGACTGCATGATCAGCAGCGGCGCGCGGAAGGACCGCTGTACGAGCGCCTGGCCCAGCGATTCGACATAGCTTTTCACCACGGGCATGACGTACGCGTTAATCACGACCGTACTGGTCCGCTCGTATTCCCGAATCTGGGGAAGGACGTCCGAGGACAACGAGACGAACAGTTGCGGCCACTGCTGCTCGATCATTTGCGCCAGGACCTGTTCATGCTCCGGGTTGGCATAGGCGTGGAGCAGGCAGATAGCGACCGACTGCACTCCCGCCTGGATGAGCTTTTCGATCGCTCCAGCCGCCTGGTCGCGGTCCAGAGGGCGGGCCACAGTCCCATCCGCGTCAACTCTCTCTGCGACTTCCAGCCGAAGCGCCCGGTCAACCAGCGGCTCGGGTTTGCGCAGCAACAGGTTGTACAGCTCCGGCAGGCGAAGCCGCCGGATCTCCAAAACGTCCCTGAACCCCTCGGTTGTCAACAGCCCGGTCCTGGCGCCTTTTTTCTCCAAGATGGCGTTCGTCGCCACGGTCGTGCCGTGGATGATCTCCTTGACTTCCTCGGGGGCGAGGCCTTGTTCGGCCAGGAGAGTCTGGAGCCCCTCGACAACCGCCTGGCCGAAATCTCTCGGTGTCGACGGTACCTTCTTCGTGGCCAGACGTCCTCCGGGCCCGCTCAGAACGAGGTCGGTGAAGGTCCCTCCCACGTCTGCTCCCACCCGGAAAAACGATTTTCCGGCTCTTGCGACCTTCATTTCACGAAATCTCCTCATTTTTATCTATTTTCCGTATTACGAAAATGATTACGAAACGTTACAAACAATATAGTGAGACCGAAAGCCTGTCAAGCGCAACTCGCCAGGGTGAAAGGAGGTTTTAGCGTTGTTGAAAGAGGGTAGCGAGAAGCCCAAATCGGCGCGGCCTTCAACCGCCCCTCGGACTTCTTCAACAGCCTTGCAGGGAGGGTATTGAGAACGTTTGCTCAAACTGTTCCAGAAGCCCAGGGCGAGGCGAGGCACGCCGGATCGCCGTGCGGCCTTGGAGCCTTGACACGCTTCTCTTTCGAACTGCGGCAGTCACGCTGCCGGGTTGTGTCCGCCGGCCATGCCGGCACATCAAAGCGGTGGCATGGCCGGCGCATTCAGGAAAGAGCGGGGGTGTCAAGGCCTCGAGTCATTTCAGGGGTAACCCCTCAGTTTTCGTACGGCGCGGCTCCGAAAGCGCCACAGAGCCGCAAGCGGAGCGTTTTCCGCGGAGCGCGCCGGGTGCGTGCCTTCAGTACGAATCGATCTTGCTTCCGGCACGCACCCGACGGGCTCCGCAAAAAGCGCTGCGCTTGCGCCTTTGTGGCGCTTTCGGAGCCGTGCCCTTGCGAAGACTGAGCGGTTACCTTCAGGGCTCCTCATGAAGGAGGTCCTAATGAAGCAGGTCCGGGGGACCTCTGCCCACCGCGGAGGTACGGATCAAGGCATTACTTGGTCCGGCGTTTTCGGCTTGACACGGTCGGCGCGCCACTCCTATCATTTCAATTCTAAGTAATGCGTTTCGAAATACTATAAAAAGCCCGACGGCGAGGCTCCTTTTGGCCGACGGGTCATCATCGGGTATCCGCAGCCCACAGCTAAGGAGGCACTATGGAGCAGAGTCCCACAATCCATAACGAGCTTTTGCGGCGTGATTTTCTGAAGCGGAGCGGCGCCGGCGTGCTGGCGGCCGGGACGCTTGGAGAGCTGGCGCTCGGGCAGGCTTCGCGAACCTACAAGGCCTTGGATCCTTCCAAGAAGTTGCGAATCGGCGTCGTCGGAGGTGGCTTCGGCACCGCCTTCCCCTGGCATCTTCATCCCAACTGCCAGGTCACGGCCGTCGCCGACCTGCGGGAAGACCGGCAAAAACGCCTGGTGGAGCGCTTCAACTGCAATAACGTCTACGGCGAGTTCCACTCCATGCTGAAAGACCCGAAGGTCGACGCCGTGGCGATTTTTACCGGCGCCCCCGATCACGTTTCGCATTGTGCAGACGTCATGAAATCGGGCCGGCATGCGATCAGCGCGGTGCCGGCGGCCACGACTCTGGAGCAGTGCGAACAACTGGTCGAGACCGTGAGGAAGACGGGTCAGACTTACATGATGGCGGAGACGAGCTGCTTCCATGCGCCGACCATGATGGCACACCGGATGAGGGTCGAAGGGACCTTCGGGAGAATTTACTACAGCGAAGGCGAGTACCTGCATGATCACGGGTCTTACCTGGTGAAAGGAAACGGGCCCGAGGGCCTGATGGACATGTTCGTCCACGATGGCAAGCGGACCTGGCGCTATGGCAACGCCCCGGGCCTCTATATCACCCACGCCAGCGGGCCCGTCATCTATGTCACCGGAGAGAAGCTGGTGGAGGTGGCCGCTATCGGTACCCCGATCGATCACCCTTATTATAAAGACAACCAGTACCGCAACCCGTTTATCGACATAACCTTTTTCTTCAAGACATCGGCGCGCAACTCCTCCACTATCCGCATCCACTGGTGGACGGCGGCCCCGGGGCGGGAAGGTGGCGACTATTACGGCACCGAGGCTTGTTTCTTCGAACCCCGCGCCGGTCGCCCGGCTTACGTGAGTTACGCACAGCAGAAAGCCGAGCCGATCGAGGTTGACGATCATTCCTGGTTGTTGCCTGAGGGCATGCGCGAAGGAGTGAAGAAGGGCCATGGCGGTGCGGAAGTCTTTATCGTGAACGAATTCGTGCATGCCTGCCTGGAGCAGCGCAAGCCTGTTGTGGACGTCTATCAGGCGGTCGCCTACACGGCCCCGGGCCTGTGCGGACAGCAGTCGGCCGTGAAAGGCGGCGCCTGGGTGAAGGTCCCCGATTTCGGGGCGATCAGCTAGCTGCCGCGCGGTCGGCCGGTCACCGGCTGACCGCTGAGCAGTGAGAAGGTGTGAAAGAATCGCCGGCCTCAAGGCCAGAGCTGTATGCGCGAAGCGGGTAGGAGATGTTGGCTTAACTCTTTGTTGCCCCTCCTGTTGGTCTGGTCGCTCATTTGTAGTTGGCTCCTCCCCGCTTCCGGAGAGGCCGAGCGGCTGGTGCAAAACGGCGGGAAAATCCTGTTTCTCGGCGACAGTCTGACTGCCGGCCAGCATTCCTATCCGGAAGTCCTCCGCGCACTTCTCCAACGCCGCTTTCCAGCCAGCCGGATAGAGATCGCCAAACACGCGGTGTCCGGCGCCAAAATGTCCCAGCTGCAGGGATGGGCGCAATCCGACTTTCGCGGGATCCACGCCGACGCGTGCCTGATTTTTGTTCAGGACGCCGGGCTGACCGACACGCCTGTGAGGCACTTCGAGGAGGCGCTCACGGGTCTCATCTCCGCAGCGGGGAAGCGCGGCGTCTATCTGATCAACGAAGGGCGAAAGCCGGGATGGACGGCTTCCGACGAAATCCTTGCGCTTTGGGGTGTCGACAGGTCCGACAAAATGGAGGGTTTGACCGTCGCCGAATTTCACGATTATTGGGTCAACCAGCTCAATCCCGTGCTGCAGCGCCTGGCCGGCGAACCCTGCGTCCACCTCGTCGACTACCAGGCTTCACTCGCCCGCTTTTACGCCGACAACCCCTCGGCGGAAATCCTGAACCCCGATGGCCTGCACCTCGGTGATGGCGCCAAATTCCTGCTCGCTCTCCTGTGCCTGAAGAATCTGGGCTTCTCACGCTCGGATCTCGACCTGTCCGCCGACATCGAGTTGGACCAGGCGCTCAAACAAGCCATCGTGCAGGCCGTCTTCGCGGCTGATCTTGAGAGCGCTCCCGGTTCAAGCACCTCTTTCCATCTGCTGAAATAGATTCAGACGGCTCCGACCGGACAAACCGCCAAGATGATCCGGATTCCGGCATGCGGAACCGGGCTTGACAACCACGCTACAACTGCTTCTGTCTCCTTCACTTTTCGCATCACGTCTACTTTTTTCTGAAAACTCTTACTTGATCCTGAAAAAAGTCTTGACTGAGCTGGCGCCCCGCGTATACTTCCGATTGATTCTCAATACGTTCCGGCTATGGGAGGAAGATGATTACGATCCAAGCAGAAAGCGGATTGTACAGCCTGTTCCAGCACGGTCATCGTCCCTGCCCTTGTAAATCCATATCTGCAAGACCTGCTCTTTTCTTCCCCGGTTCGCCTGACTGGCATCGGCCTGCGAGCCGGGTCGGAGATTAGCGGCCAGATTTCATTGAAGCGATGAAGAACCACGATTTGGAACAGGAGGACCGTATGGAGAAACGAGTGAGGGGAAGAACCGAAGTCAGCAGGTTGAGCCCGGCGGTGCCAGAGTTAGTGACTCTGTTCACTGTGCTCTTCCTGGCAGCCGGTCTGGCCTGTGCGCAAACCACCACGGGTACGATCGTAGGGACTGTCTCGGATGTCTCGGGAGGAGTCCTTCCCGGAGTCAGCGTCTCTGTGATCCAGGGGGAGACAGCGGTGCGCCGCGACACCCTGACAAATGAACATGGCCAGTACACGATAAGCCTGCTTCCCATAGGGCACTATGCAGTGGAGGCGGAGCTCACCGGGTTTAAGAGAGCGAAGGTGGAGGATGTCCTTCTGCAGGTGAACCAGACGGTCAGGATCGACCTGATCTTGCAGGTCGGTGAGGTTCAGGACACAGTCGAGGTCCGCTCGGAAATCCCCCTGGTCAAAACCGACCGCTCGGATATGGGTGTGGTTGTCGATTCCCGGAAGGTGATCGAATTGCCGCTCAATGGTCGCAGCTTTTTCCAGCTGGCGGCTCTCGCGCCCGGGACCATGCCGATCGGGAAGGTTGACTCGATCCTCGACGGTTTCGGGGGTGGGATCGTGGCCAACGGCGCGTCCTCCAACGCGACGATGGTCACCCTGGACGGCATCGAAAACGTGGACGCCAACAACCACCGGGTCAGTGTCAAGCCCAACCCGGATGCCCTGGCCGAATTCAAGATCATGACGGCCACCTACTCGGCCGAATATGGACGTGGGGCGGGGGCGAACATCAACATGGTGATCAAGTCCGGCACCAACCAGTTTCATGGCAGTGCCTTCGCGTTTCACCGCAACGACAACCTGGACGCCCGCAATTTCTTCGACCAGGGCGAGCCGCCCGAGTTCAAGCAGAACCAGTACGGGTTCACGCTTGGGGGCCCTGTCGTCCGCGATAAGATGTTCTTCTTCGGCAGTTTCGAGGGATTCCGGATTCGAAAAGGGTTGACGAGCACCACGATCCTCCCTACCGACGCACAGCGCAACGGGGATTTGTCGACTGGTTATCCGATTTACGACCCTCTGACAACCCGCAAGGACCCGGCCACTGGCAAGATTATCCGGGATCCTTTTCCGGGCAACGCGATCCCGGCCTCGCGCATAACGCCACAGGCGCGCAAGGCGCTCGAGCTTCTGTGGCCGGGGGCTCAGCAGCAGATTGCCGACAAAAACAATACCGTCCTCAATCCGCTGAAATGGGATGATCAAGATCAAGTCATTTTTCGCTTGGACCACCAGATCGACAATCAGACGACTCTATGGGGTCGGTACGTTTTCAATCATCACCCGTACATCGATCCGGTTTACTCCAATCCCGGAATTCCCGGGCAGGGCACGGTTTACGATTTCACTCAACAGAATGTGGTCGTGACGTTGAATCGGACGTTGAGTCCCACCCTGGTCAACGATGCGCGGGCAGGGTTCAACCGTTATGTGCAGGAACTGGTCCCGGAAACGGCCGACATGGACTACATGGGTGAGATCGGCGTGGACGGGACGCTCAGGGACCGGGCGGCTTGGGGACCGCCCAACATCAGTGTCGCAGGGATGGCTTCCGTTGGTTGCTTTCAGTTCTCGCCCAGCCGTCCGAAAACGAATACTTACCAGTACATGGACACTCTGGCCTGGACCAAGGGGAGCCATGTGTTGAAGATGGGTGCGGACATCAAGCGGACCCACATGAACGGGATTCAATTCCCGAACGCCCGAGGCAACTACAGCTTCAGCGGTGGAATGACGCGAGATCCGCAGAGACCGGTGGGGACCGGCCAGGGAATCGCGGATTTGTTGCTCGGTTTGCCAACCTCAGCGGGTTTGACCTTCGGCAAGAACGACAATGACCTGCGCTATCTGTTCGCTTCCTTCTTTCTTCAGGACGACTGGAGCTTCCAGCGGGACATTACCCTGAACCTCGGCATCCGTTACAACTACATGCCCCAGCCGGTCAGCGCCCGGGATCGCGTGGCGATCTGGAGTGAGGAGGATCAGGCGATTGTGACGGCCCAGTCGGATCGGAACTGGCCGGTGGCGTCGTACGGGGCCGAAGGGCGGACGCTGCAGCAGATCATGGACGACTTTAAGGGAATCTTCAGCTTCAAGACGGCGCCCGAAGTGGGGTGGCCTCGATCCCTGACCGGTTCGGACAACAACAATTTCGAGCCGCGAGTGGGTATCGCCTGGCGCATGTTCGGTTCCAATCGAACTATCTTGAGGGCCGGGTTCGGACGCTTTTACGAGATGCTGACCGGAAGCATCAACTGGAACACAGCGGGCAACGCGCCGTATTCCCGAAGCCTGAGTTTCAGCCAGGACGTCAATGGCCTGCCCGCCTTGTTTTTTGCTGCGCCTTTCCCCAGTACGACGGTGCAAGGGGCGCCAGGAATCACCCTCGGCAGAATTCACGACTGGCAAGATCCGTATCAGGACAACTGGAACCTGACGTTAGAGCATCGGTTGACCAGAAGCGCCTCCGCCGAAGTGGCTTACGTGGGGTCACGCGGGCATCACCAGGTGATGAGCGTCGATTTCAATGATCCGGTTTTCGGAATCGGCTCGGGCCAACTTCGCCGCCCGCACCCCGAACGGGGAGGTTCAGGCAACAACGTTTCCTGGGGCCGGCGCTGGTACGACTCGCTGCAAACCAAGGTCGAAACCCGAAGCAATTCCGTCTCCATGGTGGCTGCCTATACTTATGCGAAGGCCCTCAGCAACGGAGGAGGAGGAATCAACGAAGTCCTGACCGGCGCGCTGCACGGCTGGAACCTGTTCGGAGTGCGCAGCACGATCCCCGGCGGCAGTCTGCCGGACGATGACTATATCCTGACCTACGGGAAAGGGCTCGGTTCAGCTCACATGCCCCATCGTTTGTCTGTCGCCTATGTCTGGGAGCTTCCCTTCGGCAAAGGAAAGCGGTACGGGCTGGAGGGGTTGGCTGACAGGATCTTTGGAGGATGGGCCCTGAGTGGGGCGACCGTTTACGAGGCAGGAGTGCCGCGACCCGTAGGCGGAATGCGCAATGGAGATCCGAACAACGGACCCAAGACGGTCGAACAGTGGTTTAACACCTCGGTTTTCTCCGCAGCTCGGCCGACGGCCCAGTGGGATCCCAAAACCATGGATCCGAGCGATCGAGCTTTGGTCCTCCAGTTTCTGGGCAACTGCGGCCGGGCATGTGTCATGGGACCCGGCATACAGAACTGGGACTTCGCTGCGCTGAAGAGTTTCCAAGTGCGCGAAGCATATCGGCTGCAGTTCCGGACTGAGTTGTTCAATGCCCTCAACCATGCGAATTTCGGGTTCCCCGAACACCAGTTTCGGCTCGAAGACTTTCGGCCAGATTTCCAGTGCCTACGATGGAAGGCAGATTCAGTTCGGATTGCGATTCGACTTCTGACCGGCTGACCGAACCCCCGAAACTTTCGGTCAGCCGTGGCCGGCGCTCGGGCGCGCTTCTCGGCGCCCGGGTGTTGCTCCGGGAGCGGGCGGTGTCCGCTCCCGATCAAGGAAGGAATATGCGAGGAATTTTCAGCTACGCGGGCCAGCGAAAACGGAGTGTCGCGGTCTCGGTTTTGCTCGGCTGCCTGATCCCTATGACCGGTCTCGCCGGAGACGCCTCGCAGCCCTTTCAGAACTGGGTCAAGAAGGGACGCTTGATCGCCCCCGGCTTTGCCGGGCCGAAATCGAGCACCCGCGTCTCGGCGCCCTCCGTTGTTCGGCTCAGTAACGGCCGGCTCCGCATGTATTTCTGGGCCACCGCCCAGGACGGCTCGAATTACATCTTTGCCGCCGAAGCCTTACCGGATGACATTCGGAATTGGAAGCTCGTGAGGAGCGAACCGCTGCTCGGCCCGGTGCCCAAGGGCAACATTACCGACAAAGGGCCTGGGTTTCCGTACGTGCTTCCCCGCCAAGGCGCTCCCTGGCTCATGTACTATGGTGCCTGGGGTTCTTGGGCGCCGCCGGGGGAGCTCTCGAACCGGACGGGCCTGGCCGTGAGCGATGATGAGGGCCTCACCTGGAGGATCGTCGACGAAACCGTTCTGCCCCTGGGCCGGCCGGGCAAGTACGACGCCGGCCTGACCGGCTCCGTCTGCGTCCTCCAAACCTCGCCCGAGCGATACGACATGTGGTATACCGCGGGCGAACGGTACGCGATCCTCGACTGGATCCGCCCGGGATTCAAACGGGGAATAGTTCATGTCGGGCACGCCCGGTCGAGCGACGGGATGAAATGGGTCAAGAGCGCCTGCCCGGTGCTCTCTCCCCGTCTGGATTCGGTCAAAGGCTACGAGGCCGTCGTCTCGAAACCCGCCGTCATTGTGATCGACGGTGTCTACCACATGTGGCTCAGCGTCTTTACCATGGATGGCGGCTATCGGCTCAACTACGCGCGTTCGGAAGACGGGGTCGAGTGGGTTCGGTATCCCGATAAGGAAATTATGCGGCTGTCCCCGGGTGAATTCGATTCCGAAAACCAGTCCTACGCGAACCTCGTCGACATGGGCGACGAGCTGTGGATGTTTTATACAGGCAATAACTTCGGCGCGACCGGCATCGGTCTCGCCGCTCTAAAGAAGAGCGAGCTTGAACGAAGATGAAAGGCGCTATCGTCTTTGCCACTTTGATGGGCTTGTCTGCCGTGAGAACCAGGTTCGCTTTTACGACGCCCGAGGCCGACTCCTGACGGAAAGTCGAGGATCAGGCGCCTGGAGGACCGGTGCCACCCGTCGACTCGAACCTCTGACACTGGCCTTCTTTGAAATCATTTCGCTCTAATCCAGCGATCGGGACAGGAGGCCCCGGTCTCTCGCTCTGGTCGGGATACGCCGGCGTGGCTCATGCTCGGAGCTCGAGTTGCTGGACCATCGGGGTGACTTTCGCCGCCTTGGTCGAGAGCGAGCACCGGATCTGCAGGAAGCTGCCCGTTTGCCCCCGAATCTCAGCGGGCGCCTGATGGGGAGCAGACCAACCTGACCATGTCTCGTCAGGCGTCGGGTTCTTTCCTTGCCGCGTCTGGACCCGCACGGCCGCCAGCGCCTCTCCTGCCGCGTAACCGACGAGCCCGTAGCGATCGCCGCAAAACCACATGTGATAGGAAGAGCCGTCGCGCAACACTTCCGCGTACTCGACCATGGAATGGTCCCAGCCGGACGCGGAGGGGCCGAGGACCGGGTTCTGGCTATACCTGTCCCAATGAATCCCGTCCAGGGATTCGGCATAACAGACCCGATACTCGCCCAGTTTGCAGTCATCATCGAACCCTTTGGCGCTGTACCACATCCGGAAAACGCCGTTTTCATGAAGAACGTGCGGGCGCGCGACCAGAAAAGCTTCGGCCTGCCGGTACGGATTGAAGGACAACACTGGATTTCCCGGGTGTTTCACCCACTGGTGTCCATCCGCGGATGTGGCCAGGCAGACGCTTCCCAGGTAGGGGACTTGCGCGATCCCTCCGTACCACATCAGCCAGCGCCCGCCCACGCGAAGGACACTGGCCGTGCTCGTGGCAAAGGCGTCATAGCTGCCGGGGTCTCCGTGAGGAATCACCGGCGCTTTCGACGTCCGCCTCCAAGTGAGGCCGGCGTCGTCGCTCTCCGCCAGACCGATCTGGTGGACGACCATCCCCCCTTGTTTTTCGGTCCGATGGTACCCGACGTAGTACATGTGCCAATGCGACCCCTCGACCGGGACAACTTCGGGGGCGTTGACGCCGCCGGCGTCGAAGGCGCCCGCCGGACCGGCGCCAAGGACCGGCGCCCCTCCCTTTTTCCAGTCGTACAAGCTGTACGCCTGGGCTGTCGCCAGCCCGATTCCGCCCGGACGCGAGCCGTAGTAAATCCGGAAGGTCGACCCCGCCTGAACCGCACAGGGCGCGGTCAGGCTGTCCTTGTCCCAACCTGCGGAATCGGGAGTCAAAACAGGGTTGACCGCATGCTTGCGCCAGGCGAGCGGCCCGGTCCACCGTTCGACCCAATCGAGCCGCCAGGTCCGGTCGCCGTCAGGCAACCGGATCGGAAAAGAGACATAGGTACCCGCCTCCGGGTAATGGGCTTCGGAAGAAGCTTTGAGGGCCAGCCCTTGACCTTCGTCAGCCCAGACTACGTCTGTGGTGCTCCCCTTTTGAAACTCCTCAAGCGAGCAGGCGAAAAGAGGCGGGCGCGCTGAAACGAGGCGCGCTTCTCGACAGCCGGCTCGGACCGGCAGGAGCGAGGCTCCGGCAAGCGCCAGGAAGACGCGTCGGCTGTAAGGAACTGTATTCCTGGGGGGATCGGAAGCGCAAATCCGCAGCATCGGGCTCGCCGGAATGATAAATCCGCAAAGGGCGCGGGTCAACAATGTTTTAAAATGACGAAGGAGGTTTCCAGCCAGGCGGTACGCTCGGAAGTCTAACAGCCCGACTGACGACTGACAAAAGCAGAAGAAACGGGCGGTGGCGCTTGAAATCGTTCGAGGAGGGCGCCACACCGGCCGACTTGCCCGCAATTTTAACTGGATAAAATCCTTTTCCTGATTTAGCATTCAACACGCGGAAAGTTCTTATGAGTCCGAATCGACTGAGCGCATGGTGGCTGCTGGGGTTTGCGGTATTGATCTTGTGTTGGGTCGACGGCGCCGGCGGGCGCGCGGGCGAAAAGCACCGGGTGCGATCCTGGGAGTGGAAGAAACTGGCCTCGCCGGTCATTCGCCCCGGTTTCGGCGGCCGTTATGACGGCAAGGTTGCCCGGGCGCCTTACGTCGTCCAAATCGGAGAGGAATACCGGATGTACTACACGGGCGGGGATGACACCGGTAAGCTTTCGATTTGCATGGCGACCGCGCCGGTTGGGAAGCCGCAGAGTTGGCGCCCCTGGCCCGGCAACCCGGTCTTCACCCCGGCGGAAGGCGAGGCTTTCGACAACCGCGGAGTCGATTTCCCGAACATCGTTCGCCTGAACGATAACCTCTGGTACATGTACTATACCGGCTGGGGAACCTGGGCCGAGAAAGGGCGGATTGCCAATCGGACCGGTTTAGCGATCAGCTGGGACGGCGGCCGGACCTGGACACGAGATGGCCCGGACCCGATTTTGCCGCTCGGGGAGGCCGGTAAGTGGGACTCCGATTTAACGGGGTCCGTTTTCGTTCTCCGCGAAGGGGACCGCTGGCGCATGTGGTACACGGCCGGCCGTTACGTGAGCGACTCAAGTGCACCCCAGCCGATCGATATCCAGATCGGTCTGGCATCTTCCAGTGATGGTATCCACTGGACCAGGCAGCCGGCCCCGGTCCTTCCCACTCGAAAAGGGGACGCGCCGGTTTACGAGTACGTCACCTCCAAGCCCAACCTGCTCGTTGAGGACGGGACCTACCGTCTTTGGTATAGCCATCGGGGGATTGGGTACCGCATCGGTTACGCTGAGTCGAAGGACGGAATCGCGTGGACCCGGTCTGAGGATCCGGGCATAGATGTCAGCCCGGATGGTTGGGATTCCCAGATCGTTGAATATGCTTTCGTGCTTCCTTACAGGAACGGGTATCGGATGTGGTATACCGGCAACGGTTTCGGTGCAACGGGGATCGGCTTTGCCCAGACTCAAACCGCTGAACCATGAAGGGGCCAATGCGCGTGTTTGGAAACGATGACCTGCCGGTTGACAAGAACGACCTGCTGACTCCCTGTCTCCTACTCGACATCGACGCCGTCGACCGCAATATTCGGAAGATGGCCGGTTTTTTCGCCAACCGGCCGTGCAAGCTGCGGCCTCACGTCAAGACGCACAAATCGCCCTGGATCGCGCACAGGCAGGTGCGGGCCGGCGCCGTCGGCATCACCTGCGCCAAGCTCGAGGACGCCCGGTTGTTTGTCGAAGCCGGCCTCGATCACGTCCTGATCGCCAACGAGGTGGTCGGAGCGCGGAAGATCCGGGAACTGGTCGGACTGGCAAAGCTCGCGGACATCATCGTCTGTGTCGACCAGTACGAGAATGCGGTGGACCTGTCGGAGGCCGCGGCCCAGCAGGGGATCCGGCTCAAGGTCTTAGTGGAGGTGGATGTGGGCCTCGGTCGCTGCGGTGTGCCCTCTGGCCAGCCGGCGGTCGACCTGGTGTGTCGGATCGGCCGGCTTCCCGGGCTCTTTTTTCAGGGACTGATGGGCTACGAAGGGGGTGTCTTCATCGACGACGAAGCCGAGAAGAGGCGTATCGCCTCCGAGCGCGCCAATCTGCTAGTCCGAACGAAGGAGGCTGTCGAAAAGAGCGGCTTTCCGGTGGGGATCGCGAGCGCCGGGGGAAGCAACACCTACCAGCTGACAGGCCGCGTGCCGGGGATCACCGAAGTGCAGGCTGGCTCGTACGTCACGATGGACGACTGGAACCGGCGCTACGGAATCGAGTTTGAACAGGCGATCAGCGTGCTGAGCACGGTCACCAGCAGGCCGGCCTCGGATCGCTTGATCACGGATGCGGGAATCAAGTCCTTGTCGACCGATCACGGCTTTCCGCGGATCAAGCACGAGGGCCTGGAGTGGGAGGCGGCCAACGAGGAACATGGGCGCCTCCGGGCATTGAACGGAAGCATCTCGCTGCAGGTGGGCGAGAAGTTGGAGATCATCCCGAGCCATGGCTGTACGACCATCCCGCTGTTCGCCTCCTACGTCGCTGTCAGCGGCGGCCGTGTGGTCGGCCTGCTGCCGATCGTTTCTCGAGGCGCGGTTTACTAAGAGGTCAAGCCATGACAGAGAACGGACCCGACTTCCAGCGACTCCGTTGCGCTCTCTACCGTGGAGAGCCGGATCGTGTACCCCTGGCTGAGATCACGATTGACGAGGGGGCGAAAGAAGCCTTTCTCGGCAAGCCGGTCAACGACTTGAAAACCGACGTCGAATTTTACGTGCGTGCCGGCTACGATTTCATGACGCTCGGCCGGCGGATCGCTGGTTTCCCTCCCATCTGGGATGCGGCCAGGAGAGATAACTATTACTCGGTTCAACGGCAGGTCGGACACGGCATGAGCGAGGGAGTGATTCAAGACTGGGCCGACTTCAGGGACTACCCGTGGCCCGGCCCATCCGCCCTCGACTGTCGAATCCTGGATCAGGCCGAGGGTCTCCTCCCGCCCGGCATGAAAGTCATCCGTTACATGGGCCCGGTTTTCCAGATGACCTGGATGCTGATGGGCTTCAACGCCTTCTGCTACAAGCTGGCTGACGATCCGGCGCTCGTGAAGGCGGTCTTCGAGAGAATCTTCGAGGTGGTATACGCCGAATTCGAGGATGCCCTCCAGCGGGAAATTGTGGGCGCTGTCTGGTATGGCGACGACATTGCTATCAAGGACCGCCTGATGGTGTCGCCCGATTTCCTGCGCGAGGTCTTCTTCCCGAAGCTCCGCCTCCTCGGAGAAGGTTGCCGGCGGCGCGGCATTCCGCTCCTCTACCACACGGACGGCAATGTCAGCATGGTCTTCGATGACATCATCAGCGCCGGGGTTGACGCGTTGCATCCGATTGATCCGCTGGGAATGGATATCTATGAAGTGCGCAAGCAGTTGGCGGGCAAGCTCGCCATTATCGGCAACGTGGATGTCGACCTCCTGCTGCATGGAACGCCCGAGCAGGTCGCAGAGGACACCAGGAGGCATCTTCGCGAACTGGCGCCTGGTGGGGGGTACATCATGGGATCCAGTAACAGCATTCCCCGAACGGTGAAGCCTGAAAACTACCGGGCGATGCTGGAGACTACGCTCCAGTGGGGCGCATATCCGATTTCGGTGCCTTGACCCCCCATCAGCCCCGGGCAAGAACAAATGAACTCTAAGGGAGAACGGACATGAACGGTTATTTCCATCGCGTGACCGAGCAGACACCGACCCGGCTGTGGGTTAATAATCCGACTGCCGCAGACGCCGACGCGGCCATTCGGGCGGGCGCCGTCAGTTGCACCACCAACCCGACTTTCTCTGCAGTTATGCTTCGGTCAGAGTCGGAGCGGCCGCGAACACTCGCGCTGATTGACAGCGTTCTCAGCCGCACGGCCGATGACCACGAGGCGGCCGACCTGGTCCAACAGGCTTTGGTAAAGGGGGTGATGGAGAAGTTTCTCCCCCTGCATCAAAACCGGCCGGGGATCGAAGGCTTCGTTTCGATCCAAGGCAATCCTCACCGAGACGAGAATCCCGGTCACATCGTCGGGGAGGCTCTGCGGTACCGGGAATTGGGAGAGAATTTCATCGCCAAGATCCCCATCACTCGAGCCGGACTCGATGCGATCGAAATCCTCATCGGTGAAGGCATCCCTATTATTGCGACGGAGGTCTTCGCGATCTCTCAGATGATCGAGACGTGCGAGCTGTATCGGCGGGTTTCGGAAAGGACCGGATGCAAGCCTCCCTTCTACGTCACTCATATCTCCGGGATCTATGACGAGTATCTGATGAAGGTGGGGCGTGAAACAGGGTCCAACGTCCCTCCGCAACTTCTTCAACAGGCGGGATGCACGATTGCGCGCAGGCAATACCGGCTGATGCGGGAACGCAACTACCCCGGCATCCTGCTAGGGGGTGGCGCCCGCGGGACACATCACTTTACCGAGTTGGTTGGAGGAGAGGTGCACGTGACTTTGAACTGGAGCACCATCAAGGAGATCCTCGAAGCCGACTGTGCGGTGGTCTCTCGGATCGAGCACCAGGCGGAAGAGGCGGTCATTGAAGCTCTGACGGCCGAGCTCTCTGATTTTCGCAAAGCGTTTGTGGACGACGGTCTTGCCGTCGACGAATTCGCCGGCTTCGGCCCTCTTCAGTACTTCCGGGGGATGTTCATCAAGGGATGGGACACGTTACTGGCGACAATCAAGGAAAGACGAACAAAAGGGTGATCCGGAGATGAAAATCGGCCGCACGGTTCTGTCTCTATCGGCCGTTAAAAAAGGTGCCTGGAGCTTCCGCCTTTAGGCGTCACCTAAAGGCGGAAGCTTCAGGCAAAGCGGTAGAAACCGAGGGGCCGAGAAAGGTGTTGACCCAAAGTGAAAATGTCCCGTTTTGCCGGCTTCATTCTTCTCGCGACGTCGCTTTCCTCCACCCTGCGGTCTGAAGCCTGGCGACTGGAGAATGAGAAGCTGGCCCTGTCGATCGATCCCAAGCGGTGCTCTATTACCGAGCTTCTGAACAAGCTGACCGGTGAGCGGTTCCAGGTCCGGGACCAGGGGTTTTCGATCGAGGTCGGGACGGGCTCACAAATTGCCTCGATCGGCGTCCTCACTCCCCAGAACTGCGATTTGGAAGGTGCAGACCGAACCTCGCCCCATCAGATCTCTTTTCTCTTGAGGCACGGTCTCGTGCGCCTCAAGTTCGCTTACCAGCTGGACCCAGGGGACCATTTCGCCGTCAGGACCGTGGAGGCGACGTACGAGGGCCATCAACCTTTCAATGTCCACCGGCTGATCCTCTTCGATTGGGCGCTCGAGCCAAAGCCGGAGAAAGCCATCCATTACTGGGGCGGAACGGGGTGGCATTCGCTCGACACCGGCCGCGAATGGGTCTGGGACCCCGAGGCCCAGGCGCGGGGACGGGATTGGGTCCAGCTTCCCTGCATCCAGCATCAAAGGGGTGAAAATTCGATCGCCTGTTTCCTGAGATCCAAGCGAGGCGGGGTTTTCCTGGGCATCTCTTGCGATTTCTTCACAATGGAGGAGCGGGGCGAGACCCACCGTCTCGCTTACTGGCCAGGCTTTATCCTCCCTCCATCCCGGACTTTTCAGAGTGAAAAGGGAATCGTCGGGGTGTATTCGCAAAAGGGCGAACTGAAGAAAAGCGGCTATGGCGTGTCGGATCTCGGCGACTTTCTCTTCCCCCAAATCGCGTTCGCCTCGCTCGATCGCGGCGAAGTCGAGGCGGTCTCCGAGTGTGTCAAAAAGTACGTGCGGCCGAGTCCTTATCAGAACTGGGTTAATACGTGGACGCTTGGAATGCCTTGGGATCTCACAGATGCAAGAGCGATCGACGAGGCGCGGGCGGCCATAGACACCCTCACCGCGCTCAAGTCGACTCGGGCGCTCCCGATTCAGCCGCCTTGGCTCGGTCTTTACCGCCAATTCCCGGTTTCCGGGACAAACACAAGCCTGAAGGTTTCGCCGGGGGTGAAGCAGATCCTAACCTACATGAAATCCAAGGGAATCCGCCCTCTCGGAGTCATTCATCCGGGAACAAACTTCCCGGACAACCGCACACCCGGGTTTGTGGATAAGCCGGAATGGTGCGTTTTGGGGGCTGACGGGAAAAGAGATCTGAGGAATATCGCTTTGTCGCGCCAGTACATGGACTTCCTCTGGCAAGCGATGCATCAGCTCACGTCCGAACACGATCTGGGTGGGTGGCTTTACGACATACTGTTCTTTCACAAGGACTACGACACGTCTCACGGCTACCTTCCGGGTGTCGCCTCGCTTTATCCCCAATGGCGCAACATGCTCGACCTGAACCTGAAACTGCATCAGGTCTTTCCTGACCTCTTCCTGGGAGGCTGGGTGGGATGGATCGAGCACGGACCGTGGTTCCACCAGGGCCTGGCGGTCGCCCACAACGGACACGACCATTTCATCGACTTGCACGTCAATTTCCACTCCTTCCGTCCCGACCACATGGTCGCCAACAATATCCGGTTGAGCAACTACTTCAGCAGGACGAGCCGGATGGTCCCAGCCTACGTGTCGAACACCACGGTCGGCCACTACAAGTTCGATATTCCCGCCTGGGATCGCCTCGGCTACCAATATTCGCTGCTCTCCAACATCGCCACCTCCCGGGCGCCCGGGCACCTCACGATCATTCCGGACGAAAGGGCCGGCGAGACTTTCCTGCCCGAGGAGCGAGAATTCATTGACAAGTGGTTGACCTGGGCCAGGGAACACGAGGATTACTACGAGCTCGACACTGTCCTTTTTGGCGCGCCTTCCCCGGAAGGCGTCGATGGTTATGCCTACTGCAAGCCTTCGGACGGCATCCTCTTTATCTGCAACAGCAGCAACACTTCAGAGTCCGTTTCCGTGCGGCTCGACGATTCGATTCGCCTGACCGACGGCGGCCCTTTTGTGATCCGGGAGCGATATCCTCAGGATCGCTACCGGATCGGTCCTGACGCGGGACTCTTCGCGCGGGGCTCGAGTTTGGCCGTGCGCGTGCCGGGTCAGACGGTCATGGTCTTCGAGATCCGCAAGTACCGGCCCGGGGAACACCTGCTCTTAGGCACATCCGGCCGCATCGATCGGAGCGACGACGGGATTGTGCGGCTGGCGTGTGTGACAGGTGAAGCGGGCCGCGATGCCTGGCTGGGCATCGCCGGTTGGGCCGAACCAATCCGGGAGATTTACGTTAACGGGGTGAAAACGCCGTTCTCCTTCAGGCGGGGACTGGCGCTTGCACACCTGCGTTTTGACGGGGAGGCGCTTGAGCCCGAGCTGCGCTGGAAGACCAAACGCCAGGCTGACCAGTTGAGTCTGTCGACCGATTTCTACTTGCCGTCCGGTCTCCGGCGGGTGCTGGACGAGCAGCGCTATCCGCTCCCGGAGAAAATGCGGTCTCGGGAAGCACGCAAAGACTACCCGTGGTTGGACACTTCCCGCTTGATGGTTTCGGTACCCTTTCGGCATCCTGCGGCGCTGCTGGTCGAAGATGTCTTCTCTCAGGCGGACCTGACGTTCTCGAAGGCCGGTATGTCCTCGTTTCCCGTTACAAAAGTCCAGCCAGGGGATTGGGTCGAGTTGAAGTGGTCCGAACCGCAAACCATCCAGTCAGTCGAGATAAAAGGCGTCGCCATCAAGCAGGTGACTGTCCAAAAACCAAACGCCGGAGGGTGGGAGCAGGTTGGACGCGCCCCCGGAAATGCGCTCAATATCCTGTCCGCCCGCTTCGAGGCCCCTCTTCGGACCTCAGCGCTTCGAATCGTGATCGATCAGTCTGGCGGACGGGATGCGGGCTTGTTGTCCATTCAGGCGCTGAGCCCGAGGACCCCGGTTATGGCGCAGATCAACGGACGTCCGGTTCCCGTCGGCGTCAACGCGATGAAGAGCCGGCGCGCGGGGCTCTACGTCGACATCAGCGAAGGCGCCCGGTACGGCGCGATGAACCGTCTCACCTTGACTCTGCCTGGAACGGAAGAAAACGATCCGCTGCCACCGAGGCTGGAGAACGTCATCCCCGTTTACACGGATCAATTTGTGGCGCAGGATCCCCCCTCTTCCTGGTCTCTGTCCGGAATCAGTCAGGGTGGCTTTGCAGACGACCCACCCTCTCGGACTGCTGGGGGGCAACAACGACGTATGAAGAGCTTTTGACGGCTCATCGTGACCGTGACACGGAGAAACGAGTCATGTCAGCGAGTTTTTTGGAAAGGCTGCAGAACGGCGAAATACTGTTCCACTATGCTCCCCTCCACAGCCTGCTGGCCGACTGGGGGAAGCCGCTGGAAACGCATCTTTCCAAGTGGATTATCGACAACCCGGAGAAGTATCAGGAGGCCCTGGTCAAATCCTATGAAGCCGGGTGCACCCTGGGCTGCACTCAGACTCAGGCGGCCTCCCCTTGGCGGGCCGAGACTTTCGGCCTGCGGCACAGAGTGCGCGAGCTCAACTACAAGTCGGCGCGACTGGCGCGCGAAGTGACTCGTCCCCCCAACTACGTCTTGGCGCTGGTCTCTTCCACGAATCCCGACTTTCTTCAGCCTCTCGGGAGCCTGTCATACCAGGAAGTTTATGACGGCTACCAGGAACAGATCTCGGCGCTGCTGGAGGGGGGCATCGACCTTTTTATTATTGCGGGCAATCATCTCGAAGAACAGCTGATTGCGATCAGGGTTGCGCGGGACCTCTGCGATCTCCCGATTATCTCTCAGAATGTCTACTACACCGGCAAGAAGGGATTTCGGACCATGATGGGGATAGACCCGGCCATCGGGTCTGCTCGCCTGGAGGAGGCGGGGGTTGACGTGATCGGCGGCAGCTGCGGCCTCATGAGCGACCTCCCCGACGCGTCCAATTACTATCGGGCCGCCACCAAGCTGGTGAGGGAGATGCGGCGGGCCTGCCGCAAATCAGTGTCTATCCAGCCCAATGCGGGGATGCCGCAACTGCAGGGCGAAATCACCATCTATCCGGCCACGCCCGCGCAGATGGCCGCCGAGGTGGAGGAATGGGTCTGCGCCGGGGCCCGGCTGGTCGGAGGCTGCTGCGGGACAAACCTGGACCATTACCGGGCCATCTCGAAGAAGATCGGCGGACGGAAGGCCGACCAGGTTATCGCCGACAGGCCCAGTCCGAATTCAAAAGTCGGCAAGAAGGTTTAGAGAGCGCATGCAAGACAGCAGTCGAGTCGAAGAGTTTCGCGTGGGAACGGACGTGGGCGGCACTTTTACGGATATCGTTTTTGCCGGCTCAATCGGGACGATACTGACACACAAGAGCCTTTCCACGCCGCAAGACTACAGTTGTGCGGTCGTGGAAGGAATCAGTCGGGTTCTCATCAAGGAGGGCATCGATGCTTCATCGATCAGCGAGGTGGTTCACGGGACAACCATCGTGACGAACACATGCATCGAGCAGACCGGGGCGCGCGTGGCGTTGATCACCACTAAGGGTTTTCGCGACGTTCTGGAGATCGGGCGCGGCCGGATGCCGGAGCTTTACAATCTGGCCTGGAAAAAGCCGGCGCCTCTCGTGCCGCGCTACTTGCGATTCGAGGTGGACGAGCGGATCGGCAAACACGGAGAGATTATTCGGCCAGTCAATGAAGACGAGCTGGATCCTATCCTCGAGGAGATCAGGGCAAATGGAGTGGGCTCCGTCGCCATTTGCTTGTACAACTCTCCTCGCAATTCGGTTCACGAAGAGAGGATTGAGGCGCTGCTGCATGAAAGAGAGCCGGATCTTCTAGTCACGAGGTCGACCAGGATCAGGCCCGTCCTCAAGGAATACGAGAGGACTTCGGAAGCTGTGGTCAACGCCTACGTGGCGCCTGTCGTCAGCCGTTATCTGAGATCCCTTCGCCGGGGTCTCGATTCTATTGGCGTGCGAGCGCCGCTCAGGGTCATGCAGTCGGGCGGAGGCATGATCACCGCCGAAGAAGCGGCCGAAATGCCGGTCGAGATCGTGGAATGCGGCCCGGCCGCCGGGGTTGTTGGGGCCGCCTACCTGGCTGATCAGCAGAGAATCGAGAACATCATCACGCTGGACTTGGGCGGAACGACGACCAAGGCCTCCATCGTGGAAAGCGGCAGGTATACGCGCTCTGCCGAGTACGAAGTAGGGGCGGGGATCCACCGGGCCAGCCGGATGCACAAGGGGAAGGGGTACGTCCTGCGCATTCCCTCCATCGATATCGCCGAAATCGGGGCTGGAGGTGGAAGTATTGCGTGGATCGACCCTGGTGGACTGATCAATGTCGGGCCTCGTAGCGCGGGTGCCTCGCCGGGCCCCGTCTGCTATAACCGCGGGGGTGTCCAGCCAACGCTTACGGATTCATACGTCAATCTCGGCTATATGAATCCGGAGTCCTTGTTGAGCGGCGAATTCCCTCTCGATTACGGCAAGGCTCGAGCGGCCTATCAAAGGGACATCGCCGGCCCGCTCGATCTCGAGGTCCTCCAGGCGGCGTATGCCGTCTACCTGATCGCCAATTCCAATATCATGCGGGCCATCCGATCGGTGTCTTCTGAGAGGGGGAGGGACCCGCGGCGGTTTTCGCTCTTTGTTTTCGGCGGCGCCGGGGCACTGCACGGAGCGGCGGTTGCCGCCTCGTTGGGAATAGGACGCGTGATCGTGCCACCCATCGGCGGCGCTTTCAGCGCCTTCGGCCTGCTGTGCGCCGATGTTGAAAGGAATCGAGTGCGCACGTTCGATCGCTTGCTTGAAGGGCCGGCGCTCGAGGATATGAACCGAACCCTGGCATTGATGGCCGAGGAGTTGTTGCGGGCGACAGGCGATAGCTTCGACACGGCTTCTGCCGAAGTCCAAAGGTACGCCGACATACGGTACAAGAACCAGGCGTCCGAACTGACGATAGCGCTTCCCCGGTGCGAATTGGGCGAAGAGCATCTGCAGCTCCTGGCGCGCGACTTCAACCGCGAGTACCAGAAGGACTTCGGCTATCATTTCGACCGCCTGCCGCTGGAGGTGGTCAATCTGAGAGTCACGAGGACCACCCGGATTTCCAAACCGCAATTGAGGGCCCCCGCCCGTCGGTCCGGCGTTACGGTCCGCAAGCCGGCGCAGACTAGAAAAGCCTATTTCGGACCCGAGCAGGGCACCCGGGAAGCCCCCGTTCTGTCCATGGAAGAGGTGGGAGAGACGGGCCGGGAAGGACCTGTGTTGATTGATACTTATGACACCACCATCGTTGTCCCTCCCGGATGTTCCGTCCGGAAATCATTGGAAGGCAGCCTGGTCATCGGTGTCGGGGACGGGAGGAGCGCAGAATGATGGATGTGGGGAACGAGAGGAAAGTCGATGTCGTCACGATGACCCTCATCAACAACCTTCTCTACTCTCTGGTCGACGAAATGTCCCTGGCTGTCGTTCGGACCTCGTTTTCGCCGCTTTCCAGGGACGCTTTTGACTTTCAGTGCGCGCTCTTCAAGGCCGACGGCGAACTGATCCTCGAGGGCGAAGGTTCGATCCTGCATTCCCTTGCTTACTCCTACATTATTCGGAAGGTTCTCGAGGAATACGCCGACGATATCAGGCCCGGCGACATCTTCCTGAACAACGACCCCTACCATGCGGCCTCCCATCTTCCTGATATTTACATGCTCAAACCGGTCTTCCTGCAGGACCGCTTGATCGCCTGGACCTGCTCGGGAGGGCATATGGCCGACATAGGCGGCAGGGTGGCCGGCAGTTGCGCCTGCGACTCGACCGAGATCTACCAGGAGGGCTTGCGTATTCCGATCGTCAAGTTCTACGAAGAAGGCAAGCCGAGCCGCTCGGTGTTTCGCCTGCTTCGGGGGAATTCGCGTTTACCGGAGGTCCTGATCGGTGACCTGGAGTCCCACCATGCCGGCTGTCACATCGGCGAGACGCGACTCATGGAGCTGATCCGTACCTACGGCTGGGAGACGCTCGAAATGTACGTCGACGAGCTCTGCGACTATGCGGAAAGGCGGACGCGCGACGAGATTGCGAAGATGCCGGACGGCTCTTACGAGTTTACCGACTATCTGGACGACGATGGGTTTGAAGACAAGCTTGTGCCGCTCCATCTGACGATAACCGTTTCCGGTGACGCCATCACTTACGACTTTACCGGCACTTCGCCCCAGATCAAAGGTTCGATGAACAACCCCGTGGGGACCACCAGAGCCATGGTTTTGATCGGCTTGAGGTGCATGATCGATCCTGAAATCCCGCGTAACGCGGGAGTCTGGCGTCCGGTCCAAATGGTCATCCCCGAGGGAAGCCTTCTCAACCCAGTGCTGCCAGCGGCGTGCGCGGGGCGCGGCGCTACGTTGTCTCGTCTCATGGACGTCATGATGGGCGCCGAGGCCCAGATCGTCCCGGACAAGATCCCGGCTTGCGAATCGGGGGCGGACTGGCTGATCTGCATGGGGACGAATGACCAAGAGTATGGGTATACGGTTCTCACAGAGACGGTCTGGGGCGGGTGGGGAGGACGTCCTTTCGCCGACGGCGTCGACTTTTGCACTCCCATCTTCCTGAACGGGTGCAACCAGGTTTGCGAGCTGAACGAGAGTCTTTATCCGTTCATGTACAAGCAGTACGCGTACGTTCCGGATTCCGAAGGAGCAGGGAAGTACCGCGGGAGCTATGCGCTCGTGCGCGAGTGGGAGTTTCTCGGGGAGGAAGGGACCCTGCAGATGCGCACCGAGAGGCAACGTTCCCGAACCTGGGGCCTGAACGGCGGTCTGCCGGGCGCCTTTTCCCAAACGATACTTAATCCGGATCGCGAGCACAGGAAAATGCGCAAGGAGACCGTGTCGATCAAGAAAGGCGATGTCATTCGAGTCATGACGTCCGGCGGAGGAGGATGGGGGGATCCTTTGGAGAGGGAAGAAGAGCTGGTGCTGCGGGACGTCCGTTGCGGAGGGGTGACAGTCCGGAGGGCGAGGGAAGTCTACGGCGTCGTGATCGACGAGAAGACGCTTGAGCTCCGGAAAGAGGCCACGCGGGAGCTTCGCGCGAAGCTCAGAGAAAAACGGGCGCAGTGAGGTGCGAGGGGCAAGGCTCTCCACCAGGCATGTGCCCTGGGGTGGGAATAATCACATGGCGCAGAATCGATATGATATGGTTGGCAGCGTCTGGCCGGAACAGCGAGGTTCGTTAAAGAGGTGAGTTATGAAACGAATACTCCTTCTGTCCACTTGCATTGGGTTGGTTTCAGTAGGCGGAGCCTTCCTGCCGGCGGGTCAGCAGGACGCAAAGAAACTGCGGAAGGAAGAGGCAGCGGATTACTACAAAAATTGGCTGGAGGAAGATGTTGTCTACTTGATTTCGAAAGAGGAACGAAACGTCTTCTCCAAGTTGACGAGCAACGAGGAGCGCGAACAGTTCATTGAGCAGTTCTGGGCCCGCCGAGATCCCGATCGGTCCACCGCTGCGAACGAGTTCAAGGAGGAGCATTACCGGCGTATCGCTTACGCTAACGAGCATTTCAAATCGGGCATTCCTGGATGGCTGACCGATCGGGGGCAGATCTACATCAAGTTTGGGCCGCCGAAAGAGCGCGAGACGTACGTAAGCGGCGGCACTTACGAACGACCGCTCACCGAGGGCGGGGGGAGAACGACCACTTACCCCTGGGAAAGGTGGTTTTACCGCAACATTCCCGGCCTGGGATCGGGTATCGAAATCGAGTTCGTGGACCCCACTCTCTCCGGGGAGTACAAGATCGCCCTGAGGAAATCGGAAAAGGACGCTCTGTTCAATAGCGAGGGGAGCGGTGACACTCTTTACGAGCAGATGGGGGTGCTGACACGGGCCGACCGGCTTCGAGCGGATTTTGCGATGCGTCCCCTCGGATTGAACAACGATTCACTGGTCATGGACCTGGGACAGACGCCGTTCCAGACGATCCAGCACTACTTCGACCTCAAGCGGCCGGCCGCGGTTCGTTTTGACGACCTCCGAGCAATCGTGGATTCCAACGTCTACTATCACCAGCTGCCGTTTCAAATCAGAGCCGACACCAGTCGGCTGAACGACGAGGCGGTCATGGTGATGCTCACCCTGGGCCTTCAGCCCCACAACTTGACCGCGAGGCCGGGTACGAATGCCTTTCAGGTGAATATCTACGGCCGGATTACCGGGTTGAGCCGTCAGCTGATCTCTGACTTCGACGATGATCTGAGTCTCACGAGCGGTGACCGACGGGCTGTCTACCAGCGAAAGCTGCCTTTGCGACCCGGCCGGTACAAGCTGACTTGTGTCGTCAAGGACAAGAACGCCTCCCGTATCGGCACCCAGGAACAAATGCTCCTGGTTGCGCCTCTGACCTCCAAGAAGTTGTCCCTGAGCTCGATCGTGCTGGCGGAGCAGGTGAAGCCGGCGACCGAACAGGAATCGATCGTGGATCCGTTCCTGACCTGGAGCGGCTGGAAGATCTATCCGTCGCTGCAGGCCGACTTCTCAGCCGCCAAACCCCTGTACTGTTACCTCGAGGTTTACGGGTTTCAACTCGACCAGTCCAGCGGCTCTCCCCAGGTCGAAGTCAGCTACTCGCTTTTAAAGGACGGGGTACAGGTCAGGAAGAGCGGGCCGGATTTTTCGTCTCAGGCCTCGAATTACCTGAGCGACCGAATCTCGGTCCTGGCCGCCATCCCTCTGAACGGGCTTTCAGCCGGAAAGCACCAGCTCGAATTCGCTGTCCGGGATGCGATTACTGGACAGTCCGAAAGAGCGGAAGCCTCATTCACCATTCCGCAACAATAAGCGCCGAGAAGGCCGCAACCGCGACTTCTCTCCCACGGAGTGCCGTTATTTACCGCCTTGGCATCCCCTTTGGGCGGAAGCCTTCTGTTTCGTAATTTTAAATTCACCTTTAGTATTTTGAAAAATATCTTGACAGCCAGCTGACACTAAATATACTTGACGCGCATCCGAGGGCTCTCTTGAGTAGCCGCTCGCTCCTTTCAGTTGAGCGGTGCGGCGTACGTTAGGACAGCTTCAACCATAAAGGAGGCGAAAATGAGTCAGCGCCCAAACAGACTCTTCCCCAGAGCAGGTTTGCTCCTCTTCGCCTGTGTGATGATCCCATCCCTTTTGTTGCGTGCCCAGACCACCACCGGAAGTATCGTGGGTACGGTCACGGACAGTACCGGGGGGGTTATCCCAGGCTGCACGGTCACGGTAACTAGTGAAGACACCGGAGCCAGGCGGACCACAACCACATCCGATCAAGGAACATTCAGCTTTGAGCTGCTCAGGGTCGGCCAGTATGCGGTTGAGGCCGAGATGACCGGTTTCAAGAAGGCCCGGGTGAGCGACATCCTGCTTCAGGTTGACCAGACGGTGCGAACCAATCTGTCCCTTGAAGTCGGCGAGATGAGCCAGACAGTCAATGTCACCTCGGAGGTTGCCCTGGTCAAGACCGATCAGTCGGACGTCGGAGCGGTTATTGAGTCCAAGAAGATTCTGCAACTGCCCCTGAACGGGCGGCAGTTTATTCAGTTGGCTACTCTCGCTCCGGGAACCATGAGCGTCACCAAGGTGGATGCGATCATGGAGATCTTCGGGGGTAACATTGTCGCGAACGGCGCCAGCAGCAACGCCAATCAGGTGACCATGGATGGTGTCGAGAACCAGGACTTCCTGGTGCCCCGTCTGGGCGTCCGGCCCAATCCCGATTCGATACAGGAATTCAAGCTCATGACCGCGGACTATTCAGCCGAGTACGGCCGGGCCGCCGGTGCGAACATTAACCTGGTGACCAAATCCGGGACGAACGAGTGGCACGGCTCGGCGTTCGAGTTCCTGCGCAACGACCGACTAGACTCGCGAAACTTCTTCGACCCGGTCGGAAAGCCGCTTCCGGAGTTCAAATGGAACCAATTTGGCGGGACGCTGGGAGGTCCCATCAAGAAGGATAAGACTTTTTTCTTCTTCAGCTATGAGGGGTTTCGGATCCGGCGGGGACTGACCATTAACGCGACGGTTCCGACCGACGCCCAGCGAGCCGGGGACATGACCTGGCTGACGCCCAACGGCGTGAACTGGAAGATCTATGATCCGCTGACCACGAAACCTGATCCCGCCACCCCGGGGAACATTCTTCGCGATGCGTTTCTGGGAAATGTCATCCCCGCGCAGCGGATTTCCCCGCAAGCGCAGAAGTTGATCGAGTTCTTCTATCCACGGGCTCAAAAACAAGTGCCGAATGAGCCCAACTACATCTCGAACCCGACTCAAATCGAGGATCAGAACCAGGTAATTCTCAGGCTCGATCACCAGATAAACGATAATTCGCTGCTTTGGGGGCGTTACGCCTGGAACTCCAATCCCCGGCTGATGCCGACCTTCGGCAGCTCCGGATTGCCCGGCATGGGGACCGATTTCAACTTCTACCAGCAGAACCTGGTGATTGCTTACAACCGGACTGTCTCCCCCACTGTTGTCAATGACGTGCGAGCCGGTTACAACCGGTTCCAGCAGTTTCTACGCTGTGAGGCGAGAAGGCGTGACTGGATTGGCGAGATCGGCATCAACGGGGCGCTGAGAGACGGCGCCACCTGGGGTCCTCCGAACGTCTCCTCCAACATGTCTGGCGTGGGCTGTTTCCAATTCTCACCCAGCACTCCCACTAGCAACACGTTCGAGGGCATCGATACCCTGGCTTGGACCAGGGGGGTTCACAGCATGAAGATGGGTGCTGACGTCAAGCGCACGCACCAGAATGGCATTCAGTTCCCGAACTCCCGAGGCGTTTATGGCTTCGGCGGCGGGTTCACACAGCTGCCTGCAGAGCGCACCAGTTCCGGCCTCGGCATTGCGGACCTGTTACTGGGATTCCCGAGCTCGACTTCGATCTCGCTGGGCAAGACCGACAACGACATCCGCCTCTGGAACGTGGGGCTCTTCTTCCAGGATGACTGGGATCTGTCCCGCAATTTCACCGTCAATCTCGGCATCCGGTATGAGTATATGCCCTGGGGGGCCAGCTATCGGGACCGCATTTCGGTCTGGAGCGAGCAGAAGCAAGCGATCGTCCTGGCCCAGAACAATCTGAACCAGCCGACGACGGCGCCGGGCATGGAGGGCAGGACGATTGCCGACACCCTCACCGATTTCCCGTTCTTCAACTTCATGACTCGGGATCAGGCGGGCTATCCCAAAGCGCTTGTTTATTCCGACAACAACAACTTCTCGCCTCGGGTCGGGTTCGCCTGGCGTATCTTCGGGAACAACGACACGGTATTGCGCGGTGGGTACGGGATGTTCTACGAGGTGATTGCGGGCAACATCCACTGGAACGAGTCAGCCCAGATCCCTTACTCCAGGAACCTGGGCTTCAGCCAGTACGCCTATGACATACCGACGATCACATTCGCCAACCCGTTCCTAGGGACGGCTGTCCAAGGCTTGCCGGGGATAGGCGGCAGCCCGACGCTGAACTGGCTCGACCCGTTCCAAAGCAACTGGAACGTGATGTTGCAGCGCAAACTGATACGTGGGGTTTCCCTCGAAGCGGGGTATGTGGGTGCCAAAGGCACTGGCCAGAACCTCGGGGTTGATTGGAACGCTCCCGTATTCGGCACCGGTAACTCACAGCCGCGTCGCCCGCATCCAGAACGCGGCAGCACCCAGGTTGGGGTTCCATGGGGCGCCCGGTGGTACAACTCGTTGCAGAGCAAATTAGAGGTCAAGACCGATTCGCTTTCCGTGTTGGGCAGCTACACCTGGGCCAAGGCGCTGACCGTTGGCGGGGGTGGAATTAACGAGAACAATTCCGGCGCGGTCCTCGGCTGGAACACCTTCGGTGCCCGCACCCCAGTGCTGGAAGGCCGCGTCCCCTCCGACGACTGGTTCCTGGCCGATGGTAAACGACCCGGCGTCGCCGATATGCGCCATCGCCTCTCGGTGGCCTACGTCTGGGAGGTTCCCTTCGGAAAAGGCCGCCGCTTCGATATAGCGGGACCAGTCGACTGGGTTCTCGGAGGGTGGGAGTTTACCGGCGTCACGACCTTTGAAACCGGCGTCCCCCTCACCGCCTGCGGCAGCTGTAACCGAAACGGTGACCCAAACAACGGCCAGAAGAAGGTCGAAAAGTGGTTCGACAACTCGGTTTTCACCCTGGCGCGTTCCATCAGCGAGTGGGATCCGGCGACCATGGAACCAGCCGACCGACAGCTGGTTTACCAGTTCATCGGCAACGCCGGCTACATGAACGTCGTTGGTCCGGGGGTCCAATTATGGGACATCGGCGTCATCAAGAACTTTCCGGTTAAGGATAAGTACAACGTGCAGTTCCGGTGGGAAATGTTCAACGCCTTCAACCACCCGAGCTTTGGTCAGCCTTCCGGTGGTCATAGCCTGACGCCGAATGCCGGCCGGATCTATAGTGCCAGCCGAGGTCGGGAAATGCAGGCCGCGCTGCGGTTCTCCTTCTGATCGTTCGTTAGCCGCAGGCTCTCGTCCAGGGTGCCGGCAGTATCGCCGGCACCCCTTTTCGTTAAAATGCCGAAGCGCCTGAGTGCCGAGTCAGACCGCACCATTCGCCTCGGAGCCTCGCCCGGACCTGCAGATTACGCAATCGAGGATCTGGGCGACTTCGTCTTTCCCCAGATCTTGAAGGCCGGACTGAATCGGGGTCAGGTCTCCAGAACAGTGGGGACTATCCTGATTGCGGCCCTCTTTGTTTCTTCCAGCCTGTATGCTGCCCGGCTGACTGCTCGCGTCTTCAACTCCGACGGTTCTCGGGCCGCTTCAATTCGTATTCACATCACCAATCTGGATACCGGCAAGACATATGATGTCGTGACCGACGCGGCCGGCGGTTTTGAGATCGATCTGCCGGGCGGCGATTTTTTTGTCGCTCCCGACGGAGCGGTCTCAGAGGACCACCATGTGCTCCGCGTCGCGATGCAACCGGATGTGGACAAGAACCTGGATCTCGATCTCATTCGAGACCTCGCTCACGGTTGGACCCGTTTAGCGCCCAGACAACCGGCCGAAACCGCCGAGTCTGTGGGAACCGAACCCGGATCAGATGCGGGACTTGCCGTGGTTTGCGACTACGACACAATCTTATCCCGAGCGACGGGTGCCGGTCCGGCTCCCAAAGTGCCGCTCGAGGATTTGATCAACCCGTTTGGCGCCTCTCGTCGCGGCGCGTTTCACGGCTCTTTGTACGAGTTTCACCGGAACGACAACCTGGACGCCCGCAACTTCTTCGATCCTGTGGGCGAGCCGTTGCCCGAGTACAAAAGGAACCAGTTCGGTCTGAATCTTTCGACTTCCCTGAGTCCGCAGCTTCAGCTGATGGGGAGCTACGATGGCCTTCGCATCGTTCAGGGCTCGACGCTATTGTCACACGTCCCCACTCGGGCGATGAAGGCGGGGGACTTTCGAGAATTGCCGGCGACGAACAACCCGATCGTCTTGAAAGACCCACTCACTGGAGAACCGTGGCCCGGGAACCGGATTCCACCCGGGAGGATAGACTCGATATCAGCGAAACTCCTCGAGCTGCTGCCAGACCCGAATCGCCCGGATCCGGATCGGAACTTCGTCAATAACGAGCCCTTAGTTAATGATCAGGATACGATCACGCTGAAGTTTGACTGCCAATATGCCGGGGCCAAGATCTCATCGGATTATCACTTCAACGACAGCGAGACCGAACGACCCCAGCCGCTTCCCTCTTTCGGCGCCACGGAGAGCTCGCGTGGTCAGGATTTTCGTTTGGGTTTGAGCTACAGCTTTACTAACCGGCTGATGGCGGATCTGCGATTCAGCTTTATTCGAAGTCTCGCTGAGCGCTACTCGCGAAACGCCGGTCGAACCGGGCTTCTCGCCTCCACGGGAATCGCGGGCCTGACGGTCTCTGATCCACTCGACGAAGGGTACCCGCAATTCTGGCTCTCCGGCTACACCTCGTTTGGCGATCAGTCTTCGCCGGTGACCTCCGTGTTTAACGGGTTTTTTACGGATGCCAGCGTGACATACGCCCTCGACACCCATACGGTACGTGCGGGCACGTCGTTTGATTTTCGACAATACAACAACTACCGGTCGGGCGGTTCCCATCGAGGCGCCTTTAGCTTCAACGGGCTTTACAGCGGGGACGCGTTTGCCGATTTTCTTTTCGGCCTGCCTGAAACGGCCTCTCGGGCTGCCGGTGACGACAGGAGCGACATCCGGGGTTCAAACTGGCAGTTCTTTGTTCGCGACAGCTGGAAACTCTCCCCTCGCCTGACGGTTTCTCAGGGCCTGACCTACGGTTATTTCCCGCCTTACCGGTCAATGCGAGCCAACGTCTCGGGATTCTATCCGCTCATTATGGAACCGCCGCGTTCCGGTGAACTGATCATTGCCGGAAGCGAGCCTGCCAGGCGCATCGGCCTCCCTGACTCCAGCCTGAGCCTGGTGCACGGTGACAAGAACAACTTCGCCCCAAGCCTCGGCTTTGCTTACAACCCGCTCGGCTCAAGCCGGCTGGTGATTCGTGCTTCCTATTCCGTCGGTTTCGAGAGTATGGGGCCGGGATACTTCATCAGCTATCTCGGTCACAACTTTCCTTTCTACTATGTCGAAACTGTTCAGTCGTCGATTACGGCTCCCAGCGTTCAACTCGCTGATCCCTTCAGCGCCGCCCTACCCGTCGAGCAGAGCATAAGAGGAATCGATCCTTACCTCCGCAACCCTTACTATCAGGACTGGCAACTGGGGATCGAGGGAGAACTGCTGCAAAACTGGAGGCTGGAAGCATCCTATCGAGGAGACAAGGGAACACGACTGATCCGCGTTTTGCCCGCCAATGTCCCGCTCCCAGGACGGGAAGAGCTGCAATCCCGCCGTCCCAACCCCGCCTTCGGTCGCTTCACTGTCGCGACGAACAGTGGCTCCTATTCCAACAACGCCTTCGTCCTCGGGGGCGAACGACGATTCTCCAGAGGCATCTCGGCCGAGACCGGCTTCACATGGAACCGGACTTTCAGCGATTCGTTTCCGGGAAGCCCGAACAATGTTCGAAAATTGCGTGCCGAAAGAAGCCCGGTTGGGTACCAGCCAAACCGCCGCTTCTGGCTCCGCTACATCCTGGACTTATCTTCTGGCACGGGGCGCTTTCTCGGTGGAGACAGCCGGAACAGCTGGCTGAAGGCTTTTGTTTCCGGCTGGCGACTGACTGGAATCACGAGCATCCAGGACGGAGTTCCCTTCACTGTATATACCGCTGGCGATCTCAACAACGACGGTCTGACTGGCGAGAGGCCTGACCGAATCGGGTCCGGACGCCTGCCAGCCGATCAACGGTCGATCGATCGATGGTTTGCCACTGAAGCTTTCGTCGATCCAGCGCCCTTCTCCTTCGGAAATTCTGGACAAAGCATTTTGTCCGGTCCCGGCTACATCAACTGGGACGTGAGCATTATCAAACAGACGCGGTTTGCGCATGGAAAACAGGTCGAGCTGCGGGTAGAGCTCTTCAACGCATTCAACCACGCGAACTTTGGCCAGCCCGAAGCAGTATTGGGCAATTCCACTTTTGGAAAAATCTTCGCCGCTGCCCGTGCCCGGGAGATTGAAGTGGCGATCAAGTGTTTGTTCTAGACCTGTTTATGGCAGACAAGCCGAGGGCTGGCAAATCTCGTCGAACTTCTCAAGACGAAGTACTCGCCGGCAAACTACAGCGGCATACATATCCTGAAGTCTTTGACTTACTTCGACGAGGCCAAAAGAGATCCGATCCCGGACATGTTGATTCGGGTTTCCTGGAATGAGGTGAAAGGTTCTTCACAACGCAGGTTTCCGCCTTCCTTTAGGGGGTTCGCGCGAGCCGGTGTTCCTGCTCATGACCTCGCCATTGCGGGAGACCGGTCAATCGACGAAAATGAAGGTCCTATGGCGGCCGAAAGAAATCGGAATACCTACTGCGACCGGCTCGGGATCGATCCGCCGTCGCCGGAGGACGCTCTGGACACCCGGGAGCTCAAGTTGTTCGAAATGATTGTCATCGTGCTGCTTGAGAACGGCGGCCCGATGAGCCTGGAAGACTTGTGCGACCGCATCGACGCCTCCGGGTTTGACGCGCGAACCTGGGACTTGCGGCAATCCATTTTGAAGGCGTGGCATGGGAGCGAGCCGGTCTATAGGGATTCTGAAGGGTACTTTCGGATCAACCTGTCGTGGAGCGGCTTCGAGCGCTTTCTCTTTCGAGTCGGCCTTCGTCCCTCTCAAGCGCCAGTCCCGGCGCCTATCGAGGTCACGCAGCCGGGCGATGAGGTCCCACTTTCCACTCCGGAGCTGGACGCGGCTTTTCGTGACCGCAGCTTGTTCTCGTTGTCCTGGCGGCGTCAGGCGGCTGCGATTCTGGACTCCGCTAACCGGGCCATGACGGTTGATGAAATCGAAGCAGCCCTGTCGGGCTTCACCCGCCATCGAGGCACTCGCCCGGCGGGGAAGCTGCCAAGCGCGGCGAACCTGTGCGGAATGCAGGGGCAAATTGAGTCCGGGCGACCTCGGGGCGTAACCTGATCCAGGCTAAGAAAGAGGGAACGAACATGACACAAAGCAAAAACGTGGGAAGAAGAGCATTCTTGAAGCGAAGTGCCGGGGCGGCCGTTGCCGCCTCCTCGATCGGCGCCGCCTTGACCGGGCAGGCGAACTCCCAAGCGGCTGCGGTCATCCAGGCCAAGACGCCCGACCTGATCATCGATGCTCACCTTCATTGCGGGGGAACCG
>JBHGBF010000220.1:0-9332 GCA_041946865.1 Acidobacteriota bacterium
GGCTGTCTTGCCTAACGCCTTCGGCGTAAAAAACGTTCACACATCTGTTTGTTTTCGCCGAAGTCCAGAGAGCCGCAAGCGGCTCTGGAACGCGTTCTATCGACGATTCGCCGACGAAAGTGGAAGCGCCATGCACCCGACGCGCTCCGCAAAAAAGCTGCGCTTGCGGCTCTGTTTCGCCTGGCTGCCGTAACGCTGACTCCAGTCGGAGGGTTCGACGAGGCAATTTGAACGGTAAAGAATATTTCAATTGATAAAACTCCAGCTTGCATTCATTGCCGCGAGGGGATTAAAAGAGTGCCGAAAATAGTTCAGGACAGGAGGCTCCTCCTGAGAGCTTCCCAGGGTCGACCCTGATTTTATTTCGTTTGGAGGTGGAGATGACCGTCCTTAGGGGGCAGATTGTGGCGCTGATCTTGTTGACTGTCGTGATGGCAGCGGCGGCGCCGCTCCTCGCACAGTTTGACAGCAGGATTGAGGGCGTCGTGCAGGACGCCAGCCGAGGAGTGATGCCCGGGACCATGGTGACCCTGACCAACCGAGACACCGGCGTCGCGTTGACCCAGACGACAACCGACGCGGGCTACTACTCGTTCCCGACCTTACCGCCGGGAAACTACGTGATCAAGGCTGAGATGACCGGGTTCAAGACGACCGTTCAGGAGAACGTCAGGCTATACGTCGCGGAAAAGAAGACGGTCAACCTGACACTGGAAGTAGGCGAAATGGCGACCGAGGTGACGGTCTCTGCGGCGCCGCCGCAGGTCGATACCTCGCAGGCGCGCGTTTCGGGCCTGGTCGAGGAAGGAAAGCTGCACGATCTTCCCCTGCTCAACCGGAACTTCTACGGTCTGGTCGTGCTGACGCCCGGCCTGACCGGGTCTGGCGGCGGGAACGACATCTACAATACCAACAACGAGGTGGCTTTGAGCGCGGCAGGGCACCGGAGGGAGTCGAACAACTTCCTGGTCGATTCCGCCTCGGTCACTTCGCAGGTTCGCGGCGGGATGGTGAACGTCAGTCCGAACGTGGACTCGATCGCCGAGGTCCGTGTTTCGGTCAACAATTTCTCCGCCGAGCACGGGCGGACCGTATCGGCCCTGGTCAACGTGGTCACCAAGCAGGGCACCAATGACTGGCACGGCTCAGCGTCCTGGTTCCACAGCCAGGCGGGGTTGACCGCCCGTACGCTCTTTCAGCCCGACGTCCCGCAGTTCCGGCGCAACCAGGGGACCGGCAGCATCGGCGGGCCGATCCGCAAAGACAAGACCTTCATCTTCGGGTCCTTCGATATCCTCCGTTCCGGAGCCGGGTTCGGTCGGGTGGCTTTGATGCCGACCAACGAGTTCATCAACGCGCTCAAGCAGAACCGCCCAAACGGAGTTGCGACTCACATCCTTTCAACGTTTCCCGGTCTGAAACCGAGCACGAGCTTCGTCACAGCGGGCACTTACGCGGGCAAGGACTGCGCCACCCTCGGTTCCCCATCGGAGCTGATCACGACGGTGATCGGGACGGTCCCGTGCAATCTGCCGGTCGTCGGCGACGCCGTCTTTTCCGGCAGTGACCCGAGGAACGGACACCAGTGGAACGTGCGGGCCGACCATGTTTTCAATGAAATCCGCGACCGCCTGTATGCAAGCGTTTATCGCACGGTCATGGACCAGGCGAACAGCTTTCCCTTCCCGGACTTCAATGTGACCGCAGTCTACAGCTCCTACTATGTGAATCTGAACGAGACCCACACGTTCTCGCCTCACCGGATCAACGAGCTGGCGCTGTCTTACGTCAGGAACTTCTCCGACGGCCCGGTTGCGCACGGCAATGTGGGACTCAACTACATTCTCGGGATGGAGTCGATCAACGGCATCTCGACCCCGATGCTCAACGCCAGCAACACCTGGGAGTTGCGCGATACGGTGAGTCTGATTCATGGTTCGCACAACCTCCGGTTCGGGGGCAGCCGGGTCTACGGGCAAGTCAACAGCGACTTCGTCGGCCTGATGATGCGCCATGGCTTCATTTTTCTGAACCCGATGGACTTCGGCGCTGACGCTCCGTTTTATCACTTGAACATCTCATTTGACCCGAAGACCGGCGACCCGGTGGGCTCCGTGGCCGGCGTTCGCACCCACAGCACGGCTTTCTTTGTGCATGACGACTGGAAGCTTCGACCTAACCTGTCCGTGAATTTGGGACTGCGTTGGGAGTATTTCGGGAACCCGGGTGACAAGCGGGGTCGTCTGACTAACCTGATCTTTCGAAGCGGCAACGACCTGAAGAGCCGGATCGCGGATGCGATGGTCGACCGCGTCGAAAAGCTGTGGGAGACCTCCGATATCAACAACTTCTCTCCCCGGCTGGGTTTTGCCTGGGATCCCACCGGGACCGGCAAGATGTCGATCCGCGCGGGCGTCGGTCTGTTCTACGACAGATACTCCGACCAGATCTACACGAATTCCCTGGTCAACCCCCCGAATCTTGCCCAAACCATGGTAACGGTCTTTGACCCGATCTCGAAGCCGGTTTTCAGCATCGGGGAACTGGAGCAGCCGCCCTACAACTTCAAGCGTCCGGAAGGCCTGAAGTATGGCCTGAATGAGAAGAACGGGCTGCTGACGGGCAGGGTTATGCTGCGCGGCACGGATCCGAATTTCCGCAACCAGTATGCAGGCAACTGGTTTGCTGGGATCCAGTACGCCATCGCGTGCGACTGGGTCATAGAGACCAACTACCTCGGTTCGGCCGGTCGGAAGCTGTACGCCCAGACCGACGCCAATCGGGACACGGGTGACTTGTTGGACGGGGTCCTCGACCGGCTTAACGATTCCTTTGACATCATCGAATACGGTGAATCGTCGTTAACTTCGGCCTATCACGGCGGAACCGTGGCTCTGAAGAAGCGCTACAACCGGTCATTCAGCTTTGAGACCGCCTATACGTTTGGAAAAGCGATCGATCAGGCCAGCACTTTCCATGTCAACGGCGGGGAGCAGCTGGCAATCGTGGACCGTTACGATCCCAAACGCCAGCGCGGCGTGGCGGATTTTGACATACCGCAGAAGCTCGTGTTCAGCACTCTCTGGGAAGTGCCGTCGCTCACGACCGGGCCTCTGTTCCTGAATAAAGCCCTGAGCGGATGGCAGCTGACGACCATCTCCATGTTCCAGAGCGGGGGGCCGTTCTCGATTATCGATACCCGGGCGTTCTCGCCGGTGAAGGATGCCACCGGGGCAATCGTGGGCAACAACGGCGGCGACTATAACGCCGACGGATTCAACTACGACTTCCCGAATGCTCCCTCCTGGGGCAACAGCCTGACTTCGAACCCGACCGTGGACCAGCTGATCGCGGGAGGCGTACTGAACACGGCCGATTTCACCAGGCCGGCCCCCGGCGCCAACGGAACACTGGGACGCAATACCTTCAGAAACCGGGGCTACGCGAATGTTGATTTCTCGATCCTGAAGGATTTCACCATTCCGTGGATGCTGGGCGGCGAAGCTGCACGGCTCCAGGTGCGTTGCGAGACCTTCAATCTGCTGAACCGCAAACATCTGGCCGGTATAGGCAACGATCTTGGTCAGCCCGCGACCTTCGGCCGAGTCACCAGCCAGGAAGGCGCCCGACGGGTCCAGTTCGGGCTCCGCGTGACCTTCTAGGCCAGCCGGGCATCAGCCGGTCTTGCGGAGGTCGTCCTGCGACGACCTCCGTCTTTCACCCGCCCCTCGGATCCAGCCTCCTATCTGGCCGAAGGAGCCAGCTGGGCGACAAAACCTCCATCCTGGCCCAGATGCACGTTGAGCGAGTCCCGGCCGGACACCCGAAGTGATTCCTTAGTAAGCCGGTTAGGATCTTTTTCCGTTTCCTCGTTGTCTCTCCATAGCGTCAGGTCGTACTGGCCGGATCCCAGGAAGGAAAGCGGCAAGGACAGATCGCAGGCCGGGCCGGCCCTCAAGCCCCCGATGTACCAGCCTTCGCCCCGCCGCCTCGCCGTGACAAGCATCTTTCCGATTTCTCCCACCAATACTCGAGTTTCGTCCCACCAGGTCGGGACCGACTGAAGGAACTCAAAACCTGCCTGGCCTTCGTAGGCAGCCGGATAGTCGGAGACCATCGGCTGGGGGTTGTCGTAACAGACATACAGGGCAAGGTGATGTCCACGACTGCCCATGACCTGCGGTGCGATCCAGCTCGCCTTGAACTGCTCTCGCTTGACGGCACGGAAGCCGCCCAAATGGTAGTCCATCGGCCCGGCCAGCATCCGGGTAAACGGCATCAGCAGATTATGTTCGGGGGAACACTGGTCACTCCATTTCAGGTACTCCAGGTTGAGCGCGCCCTCGTGGTTGACGAGGTGCGGGTACGTGCGCTCCCACCCGGTCGGTTTCCATACCCCGTGAAGGTGCACCAGAAGGTGATGACGGGCAGCTGCCTGTACGATTTGTTCCGCGTATTCCACCACCTCCTGATCGTCGCGGTCGAAGAAATCGACCATCAGACCGCTCCATCCCAGCTTTTCGTACCTGGCAAGGGTCTCCTCCACACGTCCTCGCAGTGACTTTTCATGCACCCAGGTCCAGAGGCGAACACCCTTGGAGCAGGCGTAATCCATGGTCCTCTTCAAATCCAGCTCGGCCCGAGGCGTAGCCGGGTCGGTGTCCGGTCCGGGAACGATTCCCTTCTCCGCATGACGATACCAGGGTGAGTTTTCCTCGTCGACCGTAATGGAATGGAAAGCGATTCCGTAACGTGCACAGAAGTCGATGTAGCTCCGGATGGCAGGCCACCCAAAGATGGGGGACGGGTTCTTCGGATCCACCAGATTGCCGTTCCACCAGGACCAGGCGAGTTTGCCCGGCTTCACCCAGGAAGTGTCCTTAAGGGCCAACGGTTCGTTCAGCAGGTAGACGACGTTCGACTCCAGAAGGGCCCCGACCCGTTCGCCCACCATAACCACGCGCCACGGAGTCGCCATCGGGAGGTCGCATATCGCCTTGGTTCCGTCCGGGCGGGGGGAGAGCCGGGCAATCAGCTCGGGGGCGGCGCCTCCGCCCGAATCGCGGCGCATCAGGTACATTCCCGGATAGCGGCGCAAGGCCGCTTCCGTGACAGCCAGATGGATGCCGTCAGGCCGCCGAAAGGTCACCGGGATGTCTATCAGCGCGTCCATCTTGAGGGTCCTCAAGGTGGCTGCCACCACGTTGTGCTCGTGTGATGTCCGGTAGTTGGCGGGGTACTGAACGTAGGCCATAGGGTCGCCGGAGATCGCAAAAGAGCTGCCCTCGTCGGTGATCACCACGGAAGCGAGTCCTTCCTGACGGGGGATTGCATAGCGAAAGGCGATCGCGTCGTGATAGCACCGGAACGTCACCTCCAGTCGGCGCCGGCGCGGCGTTTCGAGCGCCAGGCGCAGCTCGCGGTAGTGATCCCTCGCGAAATTCGTCTTGCCGAACAAGACCTGGACGCGGCTATCCGCTTCACGGTTCTTTGCGGCGACCAGCCGGACCCCCGCGAGGAGATTACCCTCGTTTGCGATCTCGAGGTTCAGCCGGGACTCACCCAGTATCGGCTTGCCGCTGAAGGCCGCGGACCAGCGAACGGTTTCGCCGCTGCCGGGAGTGGGCAAGCTGATATCGACACGGAGGCGGTTGTCGGGAGACCGCACCGTCATGACCGTGTCGGCATGACCAGCGGCCGAAACAAACCCAAAGAAGAACACTACTCTGATGCTCCAGCTACCAGGAATCGACACTCAACGCCTCCTTTCGCTCATGAAAGCGACAAGCCACTTTCTTCCGGAACGCCGGAAGACCGCGCCGGGATGCGAACCTCGCGTCCGCCTCCCTGTGTTTCAAGAAGTGTGCACGAAGCCGGCCGTTTTTCAACCACCTTGTGCAGTCCCGGGCACTCCTCGTTTTCTATAAACGTGCCGGTCCTACGGATCTCGGAACGGGACCGAAGAGGGCCAACGGATTTGCGCAACCAAGCATTTACAAGAGAATTGAGAGCGTGGGCACCAACACCCGATTCCGGTTCTACTGCCCCGGTCTCAAGTCCCTGGAAACGGCTCGGTTCGAACCCGACGCGCTCCGCAAAAAGCGCTGCGCTTGCAGCTCTGTGTGGGAACTCGCTTGCCATCCTGAGCGCGAAGCCGGCTCAACCGAGAGGAGCGTCAACAAGTAGCGGCCTTCTGGAAAGGACGTGCCCGGGTGATGAGACTGAAGGAGGCTGACTGCCGCCAGAGGCGGATCACTCTCGACCCTTATCGTCGCCTGGGCGAAAAGCTCGGGGGCGACGTCTTCAAAGGGCTCCGAGGCAAAACTGGCCGACTGCTCCCCGGCTCCAAGGAGCAGTCGGCTTTCTCCGATCGTCTTTAACGCCTTATCGTAGAGGCTAAACCGCACGGTCGCCGTTGGCCGCCCCGAACGAGGGCGACCGAGACGGCATTCTATCCTTTCCGCTGCCGGCCAGGACGAAAAAAATGCTAAAAACTACACATGTTTTGTGCAGGCATGATACTATTCCAACGAACCCGACGAAGGGGAACAGAGATCGCGTCCGGTTGCCCGCATGCGCAGGCCCGGGGGTCGAAGGCGGCGACCGGCCACGGTCTTCAGAAGGCGGTATGCCGGGTTCTTTCCTTGTTCGGACTGTTCCCCATTCCGACTACTCGCGGTAAACCCCGATATCGACCTCAACACGGGAGGAGCCATGTTTATAAGAATCTCCGCTGCGTCAGTCATCTCTCTCTCGATTGGTGCATTACTGATAGCGGGCACGCCTGTCATCAATGACAGCCTCAGCTCGCCCACTTCGAAACAGGTCCGACTCATGGACCCGCTGCGGCTCAGTGTCTGGGCGAACGATCCCAGCGGCCATCCCCTGACGTATCAATGGAGTATCGTTCAGGATCCGACAAACCTTGTGTACTTCACAGCTGATCCTGGGAAGACGACGACCACGGTTATGGGACGGGGGAACATAGAGCTCGGGTTCCCTTGGATCAGCCCGACCGACGACAACCTGAACCAACAGTATGTCGGCCAGACGGTCCAGATTGTCTTGACGGTCCAGCATGCCAATGCCGCCGATGGGACCGAAACCGCGACACGGACCTTTGTCGTCACGATCACGGGGATTAACCATCCGCCGGTTCCCAGGATTACCGGTCAATTGGGAAGTCCCGCCGCACGTATAGTGAGCGGGAAAGGCGTCATCTGCAGCGCCGGTGAATCCGCCGACCCTGACCAGAACGACAGCTTCGCCGCTGACTGGGCGTTTGGTACGACCTTCGGGGGAAGCTACACGAATGGTTTCCCGCCGCAAATGTTCGGAGGCGAAGGGACCAGCATGTCCTTTACCGTCCCGGACATGACCTCGAACATCGACCAGCAGATTCTTCTGCAGCTGAGCGACGGACTGCACCGAGTCAGGACGAGCGCGATCGCCTACCTCGCGCCCGCCGGTACGACCGTGACCCCTCCGCCGCCCACCACGAACCAGCCGCCCGTCGCCACCATCAAGTACAAGGTAGGAAGCGGCACGCTCCGGACGGCAACGTCGGCCACCGTGAGCATCAACTCGCCAGCCACCATCACTCTGGATGCGGGCGCCAGCAGCGACGACGGCGGAACCGATGCCCTCTCCTACTCATGGACAAAGATTCAGGGCCTTGCGGCCGGCGCAGCAACGCTGACAAATTCCGGCACGAAGACTGCCTCCCTGAGCATCGGCAGTGGTACCAATGGCACGGTGACCCTCACCTTGAAGGTGACTGACCAGGCGGGCCTGGCTGACACCGCCACCGTCAGCTTCGACATTGCGGCTTTGAGCCTCGGCCCGTCAGTCAGTGTTGCCGTCAGATCCGGCTCGACGGTCCTGACCTCAGCAGTGGAAGAAGGAACCGTGGTCACGCTGGATGGCTCTGCAAGCACGGCTTCGGATGGGACCAAGAGCCACCTGTCCTATGCCTGGCGCCAGCTTGAAGGGCCTGCCGTCAATCTGAACGGAGGCAATTCGAGCACGGCGACTTTCGTTGCGCCCGCTGTGAATCTGGATGGCACACTGCTCAAGTTCGAGCTCAGCGTGACCGATACACAGACGGGTGTGGCGGCCCAGACGCAGGCCACCGTGACGGTCGACCTCGGGGCAACCTACTTTGCGCAAGTCGGCTTCGGGAGTCTGGGGAACGACCAGCTGAGGAGTGTCCTGTTGCTGGTCAACAACACGGCCCAGGCCGCAAACGACGTCAAGCTGGAGTTCTTCAGCTCCGATGGACAGCCGCTTGAAGCAGTCGTTGACAATCAGCCGTGGACCAACGAGCCTTTCACCGTCCCGGCCCGCTTCTCGACGAGACTCGAATTCGGCGGCGTCGGAAACACTGTCCAAGCTGGTTGGGCTCGTGTGAAGTCCGCCACGAAGCTGACGGGATTGGAGCTTTACCAGGTTATCGATCCCCAGACAGGAGAGGTCAAGCGTGAGATGAGCGTCCTGTCTTCCACGCGAGGGCGAAGCTTCACGACCTACTTCAACGCAAGTGAGGAGACCGCGCTGGCGGTGGCCAACCCGACCGATCAACCCGTCCAGATCACCGTCTCCCTCGTCGACTATGTCAACGGTCAAGAGTCAGTCGTGGTGACGAAGCCTCTGTTTCCCGAGATCCCGGACGGACGACTTCCTGCCAGGCAGCACGGCGCGAAGTTCATCGGTTCGAATCTGTTTGGGACACTGCCGGCCACCTTCAATGAAGGAGCACTGCGCGTCGAGGCCGATGGCGAGATCATCGTCACGGTGATCAAAACGAAAGAGGGCGTGATACTCTCCGCTCTGCCGCTGGCTGCGGCCCAGTGAGACCCTGTCTGGCCCGCATAGAAGGCGGAACTACAAACGGATCGGGAGGCGCATCGACGCACTCGCTGCTTCTCAGACAAACGCCGCGGTAGTGGTCGAGGGCATGCGTGAAGCCGGAGCCGTGATCGCGCACACGGCAGCACCCGAACCGCCCCGCCACGATGCGGGCCATCGGCTGCCTCCCGACCATGCCTTTTACGGGTCAGCGAATCCGAGTTCGGGCGTTTCTCGTCTTGGAGGTTGGATCGGGGGCTCAACAGCCAATCAGAACCGGGTTGCGGGAGGTTTCCATGTGCAGAACCCATCGCCGGAACGTGGTAGGTGGGCTGGTCATTACTATTATTCTGGGCACTTTCGGAGGCCAGGTCGCAGAGGCCCAGTCAACCTCGAGCCAATCGCCTTTTGTCGTCGAGTATTACTACGTGTCCTTTCGGCAAGGGTGCATGACTGAATCGGGCCGAATTTGTTACCTTCCGGCA
>JBHGBF010000221.1:0-9267 GCA_041946865.1 Acidobacteriota bacterium
GAGGCTGGTGCCGCAGCCAAGTCGCCGGGAGAAAACTGAAAATTGAAGCTCTGACACCGTCAATGCTCTGACACCGTCAAAGCCGTCGGGAGAAAACTGAAAATTGAAGCTCTGACACCGTCAACTGACACCGTCAATGACACCCGGCCGCTATGTCGCCGGCCGTCTCGAGCGCCTGGATTTTCGCGGGAAGGAGGTCGCCGAGCTTCTGGGTCAGAGAGACATCCGGATGACGGAGGCAGCCAGGATTATCGGTGAAGCCCTCGGCAGACCGGATCTGAAATATCAACAGCTGGATTCTGCGACCATGAGACAGGCACTCCTGGCGGCGGGAGTCAGCGCAGGATTCGCTGACCTCATCGTCGAGATGAACCGTGCCATGAGCGAGGGACGTGTGGCGGCCACTCAGCCCCGTACAGCGCAGAACACGACGCCGACCAGCTTGGAGGAGTTCGCCCGCAGTCGACTGTCCGGCATGGTCCTGGCACACTCGCCCTCCCGAGGCTGAAGCGGGGCGTCAGCCCCCCGGGCTTGCCTGCGGGCGCACAACTCCTCCTAGATTAGGGTGTGACGTCCGCCGCTACTTCCGCTGTCGCCTGCTGGCGGGAGTTCCTTCTGGCTGCTCCACTACCTCAACGACGAGCACAGGCACTTCGCGCTTCTCCTCTCTCAGTCCCAGCCCGTATTAGCTTGTGCGTTGGTCACCTTGGTCGCCAGCGGTGGCGATTTGATCGGCCGGGGGGCGGGTCTGCAATGATGGCCAACACTTTGCGAGCGGGACAGGTGATCGATTGGGAGGTTCGACCCGGGTTCCAGCCGAGGTCCAGGGAATTGTCACCTCGGATCGCAAACCGGTAACGCGGCGCAGGCAGGTCAAATCCGAGCGTCACGGTCAGGTCCTGCTCCGTAGCGTTAGCCAGCAGGGTGGCGAAGCGGTCGTCGAGCTGCCATGAGTGGGCCACGATCGCTGGCGCCCGATACTGGCCCGCCAGGTCGTCGGCATCGTTATGCAGGTTGTAAGCGTAGAAGTGATAGGTGTGTGCGGGGACATCCCGCATCGCGGGATTTGAAACCATCCGGCCAAAGGCCAGGAAATCCGTGGCCCAATCGGTGCGCAGTCGAGCCAATTGCCGGAGGAATGCGGCCTTGTCCTGACTGACCGCGTACTGGTGTGCGGCGTCGAGCGCCATCTCGCCGCTCCCGTAGAGAAGCATGAGCCCGTCACCGGGACCCATGCCTGGGAAAAGGTCCATACCCTGAAACTCGTAGTTCAGCTCGAGGAGGGCGCCGGCGAGCTGCGTGTGCGCGGAGGTGAAGTAGAAAAGATCGCCCGCCTCGTCGGCCAGGTTCGCCCAGCCATCCAGGCGAATCGGACCGAACTCGTGATAGACCGCTTCGAAATGCGGAATAAAAACGCTCTTTTCCGCCAGGATATCCTGCCTGGCTGCAAGGCCATCCCAATCTCCGTATACCCATGCCCCGGAGCGCCACTGCCAGAAGTCGACCGTGTCGATCTGGTACTCCGACATTCCTTCGGTTCCTTGCGGGACATACTGGCCGCGCGCCTGGCTGGTCGATTGCTTCGTCACTTGATAGATGGTTTCAGCGTCGAAGCTGCCGGGTTGATGGCCGTGAACCGTCGACCAACAAGTGGGACTCATGGGAATGTCATAGTAGTTTGCCTGACACGCGCCCTGGCGAACCAGTTCGGTGTCGCGTTCGCGGTGGAACTCCACCCACCAGGGGGCCTGGCTGCACATGACCCAATAGTCCTCGAAACTGAGCGGCTTTCCATCGGTCTTCAAAGCGGCGTGTCTTACGGCCTCGGCAACCCCCTGCGCCTGCATCTGATAGAACGAATTAAACTCAAATCCAGCCCAGTAAGAACCCGTGTCCGTGATCGCTGCCCGGTTCTTTGGATTGAGGGCAGGAGGAAGGTAGCTTTGCAGACTGCCATGATAGATTCGCCGGCTTTTGCCGTTGATGATGACCATCTCGCCCGGCTGCCAGTCAAAGCCCATGACGTGAAAAACCGGGGCGCCGGCGTACTCGGCGATCGCGCGCAAGGGCACGGAGAAATCATGGGCCGAGGAAATCCCGAACGTCGCACACCCCACTTCTTGGAGCAACCACCCGGACGCTTCTCCGCGCTTCAGGCGCTCGCGTAGCGTCCCGCGCCCGCACCAAGGCTGCTGCGCAGCCCATTCACGATAGATGGCGGCGCCTTCGACAAAATCCCCGCGCGTCATGGAAGCAATGGTTACGCCGTAATCGTTCTGCCCGGTGAAGTACAGCCCGACGCATTGCCGTTCCGTATCGTACAGCACGCTCACGCTTCGGTTCGGCGCCCACTCGAAAGCGCGATTGAATGTACAGAAGCCCCCAACTCCATCTTCATAGTACGAGACGTCGAGCTGAGAGGAACCGAGCGGCGCTGTTCCCGGCGCCTGCAAGTAGGCGCACGGTCGCCGGTATTCGTGATCAAAGACGGAAAGCCGACTGGCAGGCCCCCAATCCGAAACACCGGACACGGCAGGGTAGGCGATCACCGTGCCTTTCGGTTCCACTCTCACGTCGATCTGCAGCTTGCCTTGTTGGACCACAACCGCCGCCCGCACTTCGCACGCCGGACTGCTCAGCCGCCAATGCAGCTGCGTCAGCCCTCCCTCGGCAGTCCAGTCAAACGCCTGAACGACCGCCGGGACCGGCCTCGTTTTCCCCTTCTCGCCAGCGTCGTAAGCAAAGATGGGCGCTCCCTTCGGAGGATCATCGATGACCAGTCTTTGTCCGGTCACGAGATTCTCCACCTGCACGAGCTGGCCGTCAGTCGGACTGAAAGTCGCCCGAATACGATCGTCGGCCACGATTATCGGGGTCTGCTCCAGGACAAGAGCGGCCGTAGCCGGGTTGGAAGGGAGGTCGGGAAAGAGTCCGCTCAAAAGAAAGGCAGCGAAAACCTTCGCCTTTGCCATCGCTCACCTCCAGGGCTGTCCCCCTATTTTCTTTGCGTGAAAGACCTGGCCACAACTCCCGTCATAGGAAGATGGACCACAAGTTCCGCGACCCGCATACCCAGACGCTCGATGATCTCGTGGTACGCACGGAGCTGGCCGGAGAATTCCTTGGCCTTCGCCGCTGCCAGAGACCTCGGGATCGGCGCGCTCTTGTGGTCAACAATGACAGCGGATCCGTCCCGCAGCGTCAGAAGCAGATCCACCGTACCCACCCATTGGCCGGCGGTGGGCGCCTCCGAGGGATGTGAGTCCGGCTGGGATGCCGGCGTCAGTCTTCGAGGCGCCGTTATCGGGACCTCCGTGTACCACCTGCAGTCGGAGTAACGGGCTTTGACCCAGGAATCCAGGCGTGTCCCGCACCTGACCACTGCCTCGGGCCCGACCGTGCTCTCCATCCCGAACGCCTTCAGGCACCGGGCGGCAACGGCCGACTTCGCGCCGTCATCCAGATTGCTCAGGCTGGGGAGCGAAGCGAGGTAAGCATGAATCGCGTTCCCCAAGGCCTGGTAATCATCGGTCCGCAGCCCGATCGGGAAGGGATTCTCCCCCGGCAGGTCTTCTACTGTGACGCGGATCTGCGCCTCCGCGCCTTCCTGGCCGCTCGGATTGTCGTAGCGCAACACGTCTGCAACTCGTCTTTCAGGCGGGATGGCCGTTTCGGCGAGCCAGGTTGTCTCCGCGGGAGGTTTTTGAATCCAATCTTCCGCACTTTCGCCATCCAAGTGGCGTATTAGGAAGGTTGTGTCGGTTCCGGCGAGGGCGTATTCTCCCGGATCCAAGTCGGCTGGAATGAACTCGCTGACCCCTGGAATAAGGTTGAGCCAATCCCACTTCCCGGGTCGGTGAGCGAGAACCAGTTTTCGTTTGGCTCTCGTGAAGCCGACATAGAGCAGGCGGAGCGATTCTTCCTGATCGAGCCGCCTCAGTTCCTGGCCTGCCACTGTCATCAAAGCATCATCCTCAAGTCCCGAGCCGGTTGTGATTCTCCCGTAGCTGTCACAACCAAAGGGCCAAGGCCAGAAACGCATCTCGCGCCCTTCGAGGGGCTTGCCGGTTTCCGGCGATCCTCCGGAAACCCTCGGGCTCCATAGATCCGGCCTCCGGTCGAAGTCCAGTCCCGTAAGAATCACCACCGGCCACTCGAGGCCCTTGGCCCCGTGGTAGGTCATGACGGTGACCGCATCGATTCCGGCCGCCGGCACGATCAGATCCTCGCCTTGGCCGGCCGCCTGCTCGAGATAGGAGATCAGGCCGGGCAGCGTGATTCCGAGCCCCAGTTGCTCGGATTCGCCCTCGTACTGTTGGACAAGGGCCAGGAGATTGTCCAGATGACACCCTCGGCGCAAAGGCTCGCCCCAATGCCTGAGCCAGGTTGAAAGTCCTAATGCCTCCACGGCCTCTTCAACAATCACGGTGGGCGGGTTCAAACGATGATCGATCCTCGCCAGCCTCTGCAGGACAGGGTGATCGGGCCACGGTTTTTCAGGCGGGCACTCCTCGCCCCGCGCCCGCTTCTCTCGGCTCTCATAGACAGCTCGAAGACGCTCGTTTACCCAGCTCGGCGTTCTTCGGCCCTGCTGCTCCAGGAGGTGCAGGATGGTGACCGCCGCCAGACTGTCGTACCGGTCGGCGATCAGCCTGAGGCCCGCCAGAACAAGCGCGCACTCCCTGGTAGTGAAGAGCCCCGGCAGTTTCATCACCGCCGGAATCCCCAAGTCGAAAAGAATGCTGGCGAAACCCTTGCCGTCCAGATTTGTTCGAGCGAGAACGGCGATTTCGCCGGCCTTGATTCCCTCTTTCATCAGCTGGGCGACTCCACTCGCCAAAGCAATCGCATCGCCCGTCTTGTTGGTGCACCCAAGAATCCACCGCTCAATCCCTCCCGGTTCGGCGGGATGCTCGGGTTTCAACGCGCATTGACTGCCGAATACCGGCGTGAAGAGCCGATTGACCACCCGGACGAGCCCGGCCTGGCTTCTGTAGTTCGAACCGAGAGTTTCTCGATTCGGCTTCGGAATCGAGTGCCAGACCTGCCGCATGAGCTCGGGATCTGTCCCCCGGAACCCGTAGATGGCCTGTTTTTCGTCACCCACCCAGCGCGATTCTCGGGCCAGCTCGGCCAGGCGCTGGAAAATGGCAAGCTGGATCGGATTCGTATCCTGAAACTCATCGACCACCACCAGCTCGAACTCGCGCCGCAGACTGTCGCGCAGCGCTTCGTCCTGGAGCAGCCGCAGGAACTCCACTTCCAGATCGGTAAAATCCAAAAGACCGCGTTGCCGCTTAAAGGCCTCGTATTCCCGTTCCAGCTTCCGGGTGAGCGCCGCCAGCCCCCGCGCGAATGCCCGGATGTCACCGTGCAGTTCCTCGACGTCACGGACTTTCGCCGCAAACGCCCTCAGCTCATCCAGGCAACTGTCAGCCCCGGATCTCTTTCCGGCTCGCATCTTCTTTGCCAGGAGAAAATCCGACCAGACACGCCGGCGAGCGTTCATCAGAGAGCGCAGCTCGGACCGGCAGTCCGCCGTGACTCCCGTCTCATCAGAGATCCGCTCTAATCGGGTCAGCGCTTGACCGGCCAGGCGGTAAAGGGCATCAAAACTCTTTGGGCTTGGGTGGGCCGCGCCCGGGCTCAGAATCCGACAGAGCTGGTTGGCGCTCGAGATGAGCTGCTCGGAGAAAGCCTCATCTTCCAGGAGATTGCTGCGTTTTTCCCGCAGCAGCGAGAGGGCCAGGACACCCGGATTACCCTGCTCCAGCCGCCGGCCCACATGAATTAGCTCGGCCTGGTCATCGAGGGGGATTCGGCCCAGCACCTCCCGCAAAACTCGCTCTCCCCCCACTTCTTCCATGACGGTTAGCTCAGGCGAGAGCCCGAGCTCCAGGGCAAACCGGGAGAGAATCTGATAGCCCACGCTGTGGACCGTCCCAATTGCGGCCAGCTCCAACCTGTCGGCTTTCTGGATCCGGCTTTGCGGGGCTAAGCCGGGAGCCGAAAGAATCCGAGCCTGAATCCTTCCTTTCAGCTCGGCCGCCGCCTTTTTTGTGAAAGTCGTAGCCAGGACTCTCGCAGGATCAAGGCCCGCAACCACCCTCTCCGCCACATATCGAGCCACTTCGTAGGTTTTTCCTGAACCGGCGCCGGCGCTTACAACGGTGACGCTTCCCATCAGAAGAGCCTCCTCAAGCCGCAGAGGACGGGGTAATCGCAATATCTGCAAACGTACTGGGTTGCGGGGTCCGGCATGACGCCTTTCCTGTTCGGCCCGTCCAGGACGAGCTCCGTGCCCTCAGGCCATTCCGAGAACTCGAGCATCGGCCTGGATGGGACCGGAGCTTCTCCCCGTAGCCAGCCGTCCGCTCTGTCCAAAGCGGCAGCAAACCGCGCCCAGACTTCGCGTACTGACGGCGCCTGGCGGACGATCTCTGCCGGCCCGGCTCCCCTGATCGGACTTCCTTCCGGTGTCAGCAGCGTGCCGGTCGAGAGAACGAGATAGCCGACAGCAGGAAACCTTCCCGCCCTTTGACTCCCGCGGGCGGCGGCATAGGTGGCCAGCTGAACGGCTCTTCCGTTACGCAGAAGCTCGCGATAGGTGTTGGCCGAGCCGTACTTGAAATCCAGGATCAGTTCCTCTCCGTGATCCGAGACTGCCAGACAGTCAATCCGGCAGGAGAGGGGCCTCCCGGCGACGTGCCCTTCGACATTCGTCTCCATGGCCGTGATCCGATACCCCCCGGCAGCGAGCGCCTCAATCAGGACACGAGTGGAATTCAGGAGCTCGTTTCGCAGCGCATTGCGCTCCGCCAGTGCGGAGGGCAGGGCCAGCAAAGCGGCATTTCTGGAGACCGCTTCATCGAATGCCCGGGCCACAAGGCGCAAAGCTTCTTCTGCTCCAGGCCGGGAGCCTAAACCTGCGAATACACTCCTGAAGACGTCGTGACAAAATGTCCCCTTCAGCCGGTCGCCGCTGGGAAGGGAGGCAATGGCGCGATGCCGGAGCTCTGCCAGGTTCCGCAGGACCCACTTGTTGGGACAGCCCAGCCGGTCGATCAGTTCCGTCGCCGAGCTTGTTTCACGATCCTTGAGATAAAGCGGATCCACCTCCGAGGATAGGATCGGTTCAGGTGCAGGAATCCGCCTGAAGACCTCCCGGCGCGGCGACCAGTGCGCCGAGGACAACTCGCCTGGCTCTGAGAGCCATTGCGCCAGGGAAGTCGGCTCGCGGATATCGGCAGCCGCGAACGCCTCCTGTACCTGCAGCCAGACCGGGTGGGTGCGTTTCTCTTCGTCCGTTGAAACTTGTATGGCAAGAAGCGATTCGGAGACCAGGCAAAAGCCGCGCCTTTCCGCTTGCCGGAGACACTCAAGACGCGCGCTCCCGTCGTCGATCGGGATTCCGAGATCCGCCAGACTCTGAAGCTCGGACTGGCGCCACAACCCCGGCGCCGATTCGGACGTCCCCAGCCCCAGCCAGATGAGATGCCTGCAAGGCGCTGTCACTTCTTGGAGGCCGGAAACCAACCGTGGACCGAAAGCCATCGCGCAATGCGGCGTAGCCCCGAGCGCCCGGTTCTGCGCGGCTTGCAGAATTCGGGCCAACTGCGGTTCGCTTACGGTCTCCCCCTGCGTCAAGACCAGCTCCCGTACGAAGCTCGCGTACTCGGCTAGCGCGATCAGCGGCTGGAACACCACCCTCTTCTCAGGCCCGCCGGTTGTTTCGATTGCCTTGCAGTACGCGGCCGACCAGGCCGATATTCTTCGGCAGCAATCCTCTACGGCCCCGGCAGGAAGGGGCTGCCCCCACTGGCATCGTTTGACATCGAACCACTCGCTGAGGCGCGCGCGCGTTGAGCCGTCCGGGTCGTTCTCTGGTCGGCACAACCTGGAAACCGTCTCTTTCCACGCATCACTCTGGAAGCCCGGCTGCTCGACCAGGGCCCAAGCCAGCTCTTGCGCCGCTCGCTTGGGGACAGGTCCGACAGGAAGGCACAGGAAATCGAGCAGCACTTGCGGATCAACAGGTTCCCAGAGAAGCCGGAGAGCCAGCGATACGACCTGCAGCACCGGATGGAACGGGTCTCGGCTGGCCGCCCCGGTTGTCGGCAGACCGGCATTGGCGAGACACCCATCAAGCAGAATCGCGGTTGACTCGTCTTCGCAGAGAATAACGACATCGCTCAGAGGAAGACCTCGGCCGGCGAGCAATTGACTGACAAGATCGCACGCTGTCAGGCGACTCCGGCAGACGAGCCAGCGGAGAGAGTCATCGGGCCGGACCGGTTCAGTCTGGCCCGACAGAGTCTGTCGCTGAACCTTCCCGAGGGAGCTTCCCGCCGGCGCGGATGGCTGGGCGACCTCCGGGCACCTGATATTCAGTCTTCCCAGGACGGCTTTCCAGGCGCCCGGCCAGGCGTGCAACGGATCCAGCAGGAGGCATTCATGAGGCGGCAGAACCTGCCCGTTCGTCAAAGCGTACTGGACCAACTTAAGTCGCTCTGGCAGGCCGGGGCTCAGAACGACCGCCGCCTGTTCGACTCGGGCCAGATCGCTGATTATCGCCGGCGCCCGTTCGAGGGGCGCGCCGCTCCAACCCGACAGCAACAGCTCATCGCGACGTCTGAGCAGGCTCTCCGCTGTGGTCCATCGATCACTATCGAAGCTGGCTTCGTAAGAGGCGCCGGCCTTCTTCCTTTCGAGAGCCTGAGCGTACTGCGTGACACGATGCGAAGACGAGGACGCCGGCGGCGGAAGCCCGAGCTGGGTCTCCAGCCAGCGCAGGAGCTCCAGTGGCCCGCCGGTAACCCGGCGCCAGCCGAGAGAGCCTTCGACAGGCACTTCGTATCCTTGCGTCAGCCCGATCCGTAGTCGCCACATTCCCGGGATAACCTAAACCACGTTTGACGGGTTCGCAACATGATTGCTGCTGTGCTCGGAAGGCATAGCCTTTTCGTGCTCCCCTTAACGTCACGCGGAGTTGTCTCCGCCACCGTTATGTTGACAGGGCTGCTCGCTCGGCCAATGGGCGCAGGAGGGTTCGGGCAGTTGCTGGCGTCGCACTTCGGTGAGGTAGCATGAGCCAGTAGTTACGAGCACTCTTTCGGAGCGCGGCGGCCATGCTCTGGACTTTATCGTCCGGTGCGAACCTGTTCCACGATCCGATCGTGCAAGAGGTTCGCACCCGACGCGCTCCGCCCGAAGAAATCCGCTTCCCGGTCACAGACGTTGATCAGCCGTGTTTGAGGCATCTGCGCC
>JBHGBF010000222.1:0-9219 GCA_041946865.1 Acidobacteriota bacterium
CATGATGAACTCCAAAAGCGCCTGCCGCTTCGCTCGCAGAAAACTGAGCGGTTACAGCGGATGCTCAAGACGGCGGCAACCGCGGCCACGAGGAAGATTTCCAGGTGCCCCCAGGCATCGTAGTTACGGATAAACCTAGGTCTTCTACTCAAGAGTCTCGAATCGGTCTCGCAGGTTAGCGTCCAAAACCGAACCGTGTCAACCGCACCATCATGACTGTCATGACTGCCGCGGCGCGCAGCGCTCCGGTCCTCGCCGAAAAGGCGTTAAACTGGAGAGTGGGAACAATCAGACGATGAAGCTTCGGCTGGATCGAAACCTCGTCAAGCTCGGTCCTGTCCGGCTGGGCTGGCGTTTTCTCTTGCTGCTCGGGATAACTTTGGTGTCTCTCGCGCTCACCTTCGCCATTCCCGCAATTCCCCAGGATCGGGGGTATCACCACTTTGCCGATCGGCGCGTGTTTGCCGGAGTTCCGAACTCTCTGAACGTCCTCTCCAACCTGCCTTTCGCTGTGGTCGGGGTGGTCGGTATCGCAGGGCTGCTGCGGCGCCGCCGCTCTCCGCTGTTCCTCGACTCCCGGGAAAGTCTGCCTTACTTCGCCTTCTTCGCGGGGATCTTCCTGGTGGGACTCGGGTCGGCCTACTACCATCTGTTTCCGTCCAATCAGAGCCTGGTATGGGATCGCCTGCCGATCAGCATGGTCCTGGTGGCGTTCGCGTGCTCGCAACTGGCTGAAAGAGTCAGTCCAAAGACCGGTTCCATTCTCCTGGCCCCGCTTCTCGGACTCGGTATCGGATCCGTCCTCTACTGGAAACTTACGGAACTGGTGGGGAAAGGCGATCTGCGCCCTTACGGGTTCGTCCGTTTCTTTCCCATGGTCCTGGTCGCGTTCCTGATTCTGATTTTTCCCACCCGTTATACGGGATCGGGACGGCTGGTTTTGGCCCTGGTTCTGTTTGCTGTTTCCAGCCTGCTCGAGGCTCTCGACAAACCGGTGCTCCAGGTTGGCGGGCTCGTGAGCGGTCACACGCTGAAACACCTGGTGGCAGCCCTGTCCGCCTATCTGGTCTGGGAGATGCTCCGCCTCCGGCGCCCTGCACCCGGCCGGATCGATTAGCCCAGGAACTTTTCGCGAGGGCGAGTGACTAAGAGGGAGACAAGGGGACCGATGAATCAATCGCTACGCGTCGTTCTTTCCCGACTGATGATTCCTCTGCTTTGTCTGGCTGGCATCTTCCTCGTGCTCGGAGTCCTCTACCGGAGCATCCCGACCCCGCCTCCGCCTCCGCCAATGCCCGAGCCCAAGACCGTCCAGCGGCCGAAACCGGCTCAGACTTACGAGGCCCTCAAGGACGAGTACATCAAGATGGTGTCGCAAGGGACCAAGAAACTCGCCGAATTTCGCGGGGCCAAGTACCGCGGGAGCGAAGCCCGGATCAAGGACGAGCTCAACGTTTTTCAGGCCTGGGCGATTCTCATCAACGAAATGCCCAGGTACCCCTTGACCGACTCCGAAAAGGACCTCGTCAGGTCGGTCGGAAGGCAACTGTCTGCCGTCCAGAGAAGAGAATTCCCCCTGATGCGCGCGGAATTCGCCAATTCGCTGAGGCAAGCGTTGATCAAGCATCACACCATGGCCTACTGTTCCGGGGAACGGAAGGAAATCCTCCGCGTGATCGCCCTGCCCGGCACCCCCACGGAGGCGCTTAACCGGTGTATGGAAATCCTGATGAGCGAAACTTGTGCCCAGCTGCGATTCTCGAGGATTGATTTCACCTTCAGCGGGCAACAGACCATCACCGCCCCGGTTAAACCCACCAAGAAACCCGCACCGCGCGACGGAGAGCTGGTTTACTGGCGCGAAACTGTGTACGAGCCGGTCGAGTGGAAAGAGACGTAGGCCTACCGCAGCCTTTATGCGTAGCTCTGAAGCGAGCGCCGGGTTTCGGCACGCTCTCTTTCGGAGTGGGTGGCCGTGCCGCCGCACTCCGAGGCTGCCAACCGGCCGGATGTGGTGGGAACGGCGGTTAGAACGGCTTACTCCCCCCTCACCAGGTCTTCCAGCGTTTCCCGTTCGCGGATGATCTTGAAGCTTGATCCCTCGACGAGCACTTCCGCGGCGCGCGGCCGGGAATTGTAGTTGGAAGAGAGCGGGAAACCGTAGGCGCCGGCATTCATTACAGCCAGGTAATCGCCGGGCAGGAACTGCGGAAGACTTCGGTCACGGGCAAAAAAGTCGCCGCTTTCACAAATCGGTCCAACGACGTCCGCCATGATCGAGGCCTGCTTCTCCTCAACCGACAGAATCTCATGATGCGCCTGGTAGAGCGAGGGGCGCATCAGGTCGTTCATCGCGCCGTCGACAATCACAAAGTGTTTGCCGTGGTTCGCCTTGTGATAAAGGACCTGGTTAAGCAGGACGCCGGCATTGCCGACTACGAAACGCCCCGGTTCAAAAGACAGCTGATAATCGCCTCTGCTTTCTTTCAGAAAAGCCGCATAGCGCGCCAGATCGGCTGTTTTCTCTCCCCGGTATGGAATGCCCACTCCACCGCCCAGATCCAGGTGCTCGGTCGGAAAACCGGCATTCCGGAACTCGTCCGCAAGCCCTTTAAGCCTGACGAACGCATTGATGAACGGCTGTATGTCCAGAATCTGTGACCCGATGTGAAAGCCCAGGCCGGCCACCCGCAGGTGCTTGCTCGTCCTCAGGATCGGGATCAGCCGGCTGGCCTGTTCCATATCAAGCCCGAACTTGTGCTGCCGGAGGCCGGTCAGCGTGTAGGGGTGAGTCTGCGCCTCGACGTCGGGTTTGACTCGAAAGGCGATCGCCGGGCAGATTCCCCGTCGAACAGCGAGGTCCGCCAAGGCTTCCAGCTCCTGGACTGACTCGACGTTAATGCTGCGAATGGACAGATCCAGCGCCAGCTGCAGTTCTGCCCGCGACTTGCCGACCCCGCTGAAGACCACTTTGTCCCAGGCCGCGCCGATCTTCTGGAGCCGGTAAAGCTCTCCCCCTGAAACGACATCGAAACCGCTGCCTTCCTCCTGGAGAAGCCGCAGAATCGTCAGGTTGGAGTTGGCCTTAACCGAGTAGCAAATCAATGGGTCGAGCTCGGAGAACGCCGATCGGAAGCGTCGGTAATTCCCGAGAATCGCATTACGGCTGTAGACATAGCAGGGGGTCCCCACTTCCCGGGCAATGTCGACAAGGGGAGTGTCTTCACAGAAAAGCCAGCCGTTACGGTACCGAAAGGCCTGAATCAGCATGGTCTGGCGATGTTAGCAAAGGCGTCCCTGGGTGTCCACGTGGCGACAGTTCTGCTAGAATCCAAGCGGCAAAAGGATGGACGATTGATCATCGTCACCCATGAATTGTCAATCAACTGGGGGGGTCTTGTGCCGGAACGGGGCATTCAGGTCGTCACCGGTGGGGCTGGCTTCATTGGTTCTCATATCTGTCAACTGCTGCTGAAGCGCGGAGATCGCGTTCGTGTCCTGGACAATTTCTCGTCGGGAAAGAGGGCTAACATCGAGCCCTTCAAGCGTCACTTCCCCGCACAACTCGAGGTGATCGAGGGCGACATCAGGGATTCCGGCGCCTTGCGGGGAGTGATGGACGAGGCCACGACAGTGTTCCACCAGGCAGCCATGGTCTCGGTGCAGAAATCGGTCGAGGACCCGCTTGAAGCCAATTCGGTCAATCTGGACGGGACGTTGAAAGTCTTCCAGGCGGCAAGGGAGGCGGGAGTCAGAAAGGTCGTCTTCGCCTCCAGCACTGCGGTATACGGCAACTCAGAGGAGCTTCCCAAGCGGGAATCCATGACGGCCGCGCCGCTGTCCCCGTACGCCGCGGCGAAGTATGCCGGCGAGATTTACGCAAAAATCTTCTCGGCGCTGTATGGCCTCCCCGTGGTCTGCCTCCGCTACTTCAATGTCTTCGGGCCCAGACAGGATCCGACTTCGGAATACGCGGCCGTAATTCCGAAGTTCATCAGCAGGATGCTCCGGGGCCAGCGGCCGGTCATATACGGAGACGGCAATCAGACTCGCGATTTCGTTTTTGTGGAAGACGTGGCAAGGGCCAACCTGCTCGCGGGCGACCCCGGCGCCGGAGGAGCCGTCCTTAACATTGCAGCCGGCCAACGGTATAGTTTAAATAACCTCGTTGTGATTCTCGACGAGTTACTGGGCCTTGACTTCCAACCGGTCTATAAGCCTGCGCGCCTGGGCGAAGTACGCGATTCTCAAGCCGATATCTCACTGGCGAACAGGACAATTGGGTACGCGCCGGTCGTAACGCTGCGCGAGGGACTGAAGCTCACCGCACACTGGTTTAAAGCCAACGGATAACCCGAATAGCACGGATCAACGACTGTCACTCGTGTTATCCGTTGGCCTGAAAGGAATCTATGGATCTGAAACAGAAGATACTGAAACGTAAGGCAGAGGTGGGAATCGTAGGGTTGGGCTACGTCGGACTGCCCTTGGCCATGGAATTCGTGGAAAGCGGTTTCATGGTGCACGGCATTGACTTGAATGCCTCACGCGTGGAATGTATCAACAAGGGGATTTCGCACGTACTCGACGTCAAGAGCGAAGTCTTGAAGAAAGCCGTGGATTCCGGCCGGTTCAGGGCCTATCCGAGCTATTCGATCGTGTCGGATCTCGATTGCGTGATCATCTGTGTTCCGACCCCGCTGCGCCACACCAAAGACCCCGACATGAGCCACATCGTGACGGCGACCGAGAACATCGCCAAGCGGATCCACAAGAACATGCTAGTCGTTCTCCAGAGCACCACCTATCCGGGGACTACCGACGAAGTTCTCGTCCCGGAGTTCAAGGCTGACCATCTGGAGATCGGGCGCGATTTGTTCGTCGCCTTCTCTCCGGAACGGGTTGATCCCGGCAACCCGGTCTATAACACCCGAAACACGCCGAAGATCGTCGGAGGGTTCACGCCGCGATGCACGGAGATGGCGAAGACACTGTACGAACAGGCGATCGAGACGGTAATCCCCGTTTCTTCGACGGCTACAGCCGAGATGGTGAAGCTGCTTGAAAACACGTACCGGGCGGTCAACATCGGGCTGGTTAATGAAATCGCCATCATCTGCGACAAGCTGGGAGTGTCGGTCTGGGAGGTGATCCAGGCAGCGGCCAGCAAACCGTTCGGGTTCATGCCCTTCTATCCAGGTCCCGGGTTGGGCGGACACTGCATCCCGATCGATCCGCTTTACCTGTCCTGGAAGCTCAAAGCCTTCAACTACAACGCACGGTTCATCGAGCTGGCCAGCGACGTGAATACTCACATGCCCGAATACTGCGTCGGAAGGGTCCACCGGCTACTGAACAAAGTGAAAAAGTGCGTGAACGGCTCGCGCATCCTGGTGCTGGGGGTCGCTTATAAGCCGGATATCAGCGACGTGCGCGAGTCGCCGGCGCTGGACATCATTCGCTTGCTACAGGTGGACGGGGCTCTCGTCGATTACGCGGATCCTTATGTTCCGGAGATCGACATCGAGGGCCAGAAAATGACGCCGGTCCAACCGTCTCCGGACAATCTGCCTGCGTACGATCTGGTGGCGGTGGTGACAAACCACTCCTGTTTCGAATTCGGAATGATCCAGGCGCACTCCCAGCTGATTTTCGATACTCGAAACGCGTACAAGACGCCGGCGAACAATGTCTTCAAGCTTTAATCGAAGCCGGCGAATAACACGGATGACGCGAATGGGATTCGCCTCGTCCGTGTCACTTGCCGGCTTCCTCTCCGAAAATGCCTGCAGCTCCCAAACGCCGACATTTCGACATCGCCATCCTCGGTACTCGTGGAATCCCCGCTAACTACGGCGGTTTCGAGACGTTTGCCGAGGAGCTGTCGACACGCCTGGTGCAGCGCGGCCACCGCGTCACCGTCTATGGCCGCTACCATTTCGTCCCGAACTCGTTGAGGGAGTGCCGGGGCGTGAGGCTCCGCGTACTCCCCTGCATCCGGCGCAAGTACTTCGACACCGTAAGCCATACGGTTCTCGCCACGCTCGCAGCACTTTTCGCCTCCCACGACGTGGTGCTCGTGTGCAACGCCGTCAACGCCTTTCTCTGCGGATTGCCCACTCTGGCCGGGCAAAAGGTCATTCTGAACGTCGATGGGATAGAAAGGCAGCGCAGGAAATGGAATCTGGCCGGGCGCCTCGCTTACCGGCTCGGGGAGTTCCTGGCCACGGTCCTTCCCGACGCCGTGGTTGCCGATGCCCAGGTTATCAGGGAGTACTACGCCGAGGAGTACGGGTTTCAGGCTCGATTCATTCCGTACGGCGCGCTGGTCGATCAAACGGGCTCGACGGAGACGCCGGAGCGCCTCGGATTGACCCCCGGCTGCTACCTGCTCTATGTGAGCCGCCTGGAGCCTGAGAATAACGCGCACCTGGTGATTGAGGCGCACATTCGGTCCGGGGTTCAGCTCCCCCTGGTCGTAGTCGGGGATGCGCCTTACTCGCGGGAGTACATTGCGTCACTGGAGCGCCGGGCGGCGGGGCGGAAGGTTCTTCTGCCCGGCGCTATCTACGGCCTGGGGTACCGGGAGCTTCTTTCCCATTGCCTGTGCTACATCCATGCCACCGAGGTGGGAGGCACGCACCCGGCGCTCATAGAAGCGATGGGCGCTGGCTGTCTGGCGCTTGTGAACGACACTCCTGAGAACAGAGAAGTACTGGGAGACGCGGGTCTCGTTTATCGGTTCAATAACGTCGATTCACTGGCCGCCCTGCTTCGTGAAGTCTGCTCTCGGAAAGAAGACTTCGCGGGCCTCCGGTTAAGGGCCCAGGAGCGGGTACGCCAGTGCTATGATTGGGAATCCGTCGTGAACGAGTACGAAAAGCTCTTCGAGGAGCTCGTGGCGCGCGGTTAAGAAAAATCCGCGAATTTCCACGAATTTTGTGAATCAACACGAATTTGTATTCGTGTTGATTTGCGGGAGGACGATTGGGCGTCGCGAATTTCAGGCTCGCCATCATCTCCGGCAATTTCTTCAGGAAGATCCTCCTGCAGCGGCACCTGATCTGGAACTTTGTGCTTCGTGACCTGAAAGCCCGCTACGTAGGGTCCTTCATGGGGCTGTTCTGGTCCGTAATCCATCCGCTGGTGCTGCTGGTCAGCTATACTTTCGTGTTTTCCGTTATTTTCCAGGTCAGACCGTCGTTGAAAACGATCGACAACTTCGCGCTTTTCGCGTTTTGCGGCATGCTCCCGTGGCTTTACTTCCAGGAAACGGTGGTCAGGTCCTGCACCTCGGTGATCGATCAAAGTCATCTGATCCGCAAGACTCTTTTCCCTTCGGAGATCCTCCCGATCACCATGGCCCTCTCCAACCTGGTCACCCACGTGGTGGGATTCGCGATTTTGCTCGTTGCGCTGATTGCTTACGGTGTGCTTGGCTGGGCGGTCCTTCTGGTCCCGGCCTATCTCTTCCTGCTGATTCTGATGGCCATCGGCCTCGGCTGGCTGGTCGCGTCGCTACAGGTCTTTCTCCGCGACACTGCGCAGGTGCTTTCGGTGCTGATGGTTTTCTGGTTCTGGTTCACACCCATCTTTTACCAGATCGAGCACGTCCCCGCCCCGTATCGGCCAGTCATCCGGCTGAATCCTCTGACTCACGTGGTCGAAGGATATCGGAAGCTGCTGCTGGAAAACGTTTTGCCTGACCCGTACTCGTTTCTCGCACTCCTGCTGTTCAGCCTGGCCATCTTTGGCTTTGGAGGATTTGTCTTCAGAAACACCAAGAGGGAATTTGTGGATGTCCTCTGAGCCTGTTATCCTCCTTAGATACCTGTCGAAGAAGTACCCGATCTACGATCGGCCTTCGCATAAGCTTTTGGAGCTGCTTACGCTCCGCAGGAAGCAGTTCCACCGCGAGTTCTGGGCTTTGCGCGACCTGGATCTCGAGGTTTTCCCGGGTTCCACAGTGGGCGTGATCGGCCAGAACGGATCAGGCAAGAGCACCCTTCTCCAGATCGTGGCGGGGATCCTCAGGCAGACGCGCGGCGATTGTCTGGTCAAGGGGACGGTAGCCGCGTTGCTGGAACTTGGTTCCGGCTTCAATCCCGAATTCACAGGGCGCGAAAACGTTTTCATGAACGGCGCCATCATGGGATTTACACGGGCGCAGGTCCAGGAGCGCCTCCCCCAGATCCTGGAGTTTGCCGAGATCGGCGATTTTGTCGACCAGCCGGTCAAGACCTATTCGAGCGGGATGTTCATGCGCCTCGCCTTCTCGGTGGCGATTCACGCCGACCCGGACATTCTGCTGGTCGACGAGGCGCTCGCTGTCGGCGATGTCATCTTTCAGCACCGCTGCATCAACCGGATCAACCAGCTCAGGAAGGCAGGAAAAACGATTCTGTTCGTAACGCACGATTTGCAAGCCGTTACTCGGTTCTGCGACCGGGCGATTCTCCTGGACCAGGGACAGAAACTCGAAGACGGAACACCGGAGCACGTCGTGCAGCGCTACCAGGCGCTTGTTTTCGAGAGGGAGCGAAGGGCGGCCGGAAAGGGGGAATTCTGGAGCCCGGTGGATCAGGACAGCGGACTACAGGTCGTGAACACGATCCCCTTTATCCACAACCGGTTCGGCGAAGGCCGAGCGGAGATCCTGGGCATCATCCTGCTGTCAAACGACGGAGAAGTGCTGAACGAGATGCGCGAGAACCAGGAGGTCCAGCTGGTCATCTCGGCCCGGATCGGCCAGGACATCGAGCACCCGATCATCGGCTTCACGGTCCGCGATCGTCTGGGCGTAGAAATCACGTCCTCCAACACGTCTTATGAGGGTCTGCATCTGCCACCCGCCAGGTGCGGGGAGATCATCACGGTCGGCTTCAGGATCACGGTGCCGAGAATGCGTCCGGGGAGCTACTCGATCTCACCCGCCATCGCCCAAGGCAATATCTGGGAGCATGTCGTGGAAGACTGGATCGACAACGCCCTGATCATCAACATCGCCGACAGCGGCCTGATTTACGGCATGATGCAGTGGCCGGTCAGAGTGACGTATAACGTACGGAAGAATTGAAGGGGTCTGCGCTCCGCAAAAGAGGCTGCGGCCCTGCCCAGCAGCGGGCTAAGTGGTCCACGCCCCAGGAAGGGGCTCGTGATGGAGGCGGCCGAACCCCTGCGGCCGCTGAAGCACCGAATCCAGCAGCGGGCACGATTTGT
>JBHGBF010000223.1:0-14686 GCA_041946865.1 Acidobacteriota bacterium
CATGATGAACTCCAAAAGCGCCTGCCGCTTCGCTCGCAGAAAACTGAGCGGTTACTTTCCACTTTATTTGCGGTCATGAACCGAGAGCTCGACCAGCTGAAACGACTGGAAAAGGCCGTAACCGACGGTCGAATATTCATGGCCGGGCGGCGGGCCAGGCTGCGGTCCCTTCGCGAACATGGCCGGCCACGCCGTCCCCAGTGCCGGCTTGCCGTGATGCGGCCCGAGCGTGTTTTTAAGCGTTCCAACCACGAGCACCTCGACGTAGTTCGTGCCGGGCTTGATGTGCCCGGTAACATCGAGGGAGTGCGGGGGCGCGGCAATAGGCCCCGCCTCACGACCGTTGACACTCACTTTCGCAACACTGCCATACCAGTATGGAAGGCGAACCTCGTACCCGGCCGCTGCTTTTTCCACGTTGAAACGGCTAGAGTACACGACCCCGTGGCTGTAAAAGGGCATCCCCTGCCCGTTCCACGGGCCAGGCTGTAGCTCGGTATCCGGCGTCACGACAAACCCCTGTAGCGCCGCTTTCAGCCTGAAGCTTCCCAGTAAATAGGCAGCTTCAAGCTCGTGGTATATGGAGAACTGAGCGGCGCGCAAGACCACCTCGTTTGGACCTACGCGCGCCGCGGAGGAGATACTCATCTTCCCGAAAGCCCGATCCAGCCACCACTGCCCCTGAGCAGGCTTTATTGTGTGTCCATTGCAGCTGATCAGATAGAGATCGGGGCGTTCGACAACCAGTGCGAGATCGTCCGGAACCTCTCCCTCAATCGTGAAACGGTAGCGCGCTACAAAACCGTCATTGGGCGGAATCGCTTTCGAGATCAGCTCGTCACGGAACTGGACCGCGCTGTCCCAGGGGTTCCGGTCAAATCCATTCTTTGTGAACAGAAGCTGACCTGCCGGGTAGAAATAGCTGCTGGTCAGCTTCTGGCCACCGACCTCGAGGTCCAAGTAGTCGAGGATCAGGACATTCGGACCGGTGCGCTTAATGCTCATTGCCCCGGAAGCCGGTACCGGGACGGATGTCAAAACTAGTTCGACTGCGGGTTTCCGCTTCTTTCGGCTCAGGAAGAACAGGCGCGAACCGGAAGGAGGAAGCTCGAAGGCGAACTGAATCTTTTTGCCCTCAGCTGTAAAACTCGCCTCTTTGATCTTCCCGGTATTCAGGTCCCACTGCTCGAGCCCCGCCGCCTCGGCGGAGACGGTCCCGGCAGTTGGCTGATCGATACTGGAGTTCACGAGGAAGAGAAGATCTCCGTCGTGCAGGTGCCGGCGATGGTGATAGAGGATCCCTTGGTCCCCCGGCTTACGGTCGATTTTCAGCCCGTCCGGACAGGCTTTCCGTAAGACATTTATCACTTCCTGGACTGCCATCGGTTTCATCCAGACCTTTCTCAAATCAACTGCCCTTTGGCCGGAAATACCATCGACGCGCTCCGGGGATTGTGAACAGGACAAGAGGATGCCGCCCTGGTCAAGATAACGTGTCAGCAGGGCGGCCGTTGCTGAGTTGAGGTTCTCGGTCATCGGCGGAATCACGACCAGTTCGTACGCCCGTTGTCCGATCTTCAGCTTCTTTCCTTCGACCGAGCCGTGCCTGGCCATCACGTCCTCACAGGCGAGGTCGAATTCCACCTGGGCTTTCTCGAGGTCGACGACCAGCGACTGAAAAGCCTCGCCGATCTTTTCGAGATCAGGTGTGGGGGAACCGCGGCGCATTGCATTGTACATCCAGGCGGTAGTCGTGGGTTCCAGAACGAGAATGTGATTGATCTGCTCCCCCTGGGAGAGAGCCAGCGAAAGGCGCGAGAAATAGGTTGCGGAGGTGTGGTAAGCGTCCCACCAAGGCTCATGGTAGGAAAAGGACTGGGGATGGTCTCGTTTGCGTGCGCCCCGCAAACTCACGTAAGCCAGGTGCTGGTCCAGGGTATTCACACCCAGTGCGTACATCCAGTCGCCGATCCGCTTCATATCTTCGAAACGCAGGTCCCATCCTCCCGCCCCATACGCCTCGCAGAGAGCACGGCGCCGGCCCAATTGATTCGCCAGGCTCGAGATCTCCTTGACCGACCGCACGTTGCCGAACTGCGCATGTGTATCCTCCTTGTAGAGGTTCATGAGGATGTCGATGCCCGGCCTTTGCTGCCAGGCCGAAAGGGCCATGTTGTCAGGGACGGAGACGCACTGCGGCCATTCGTGTTCCCAGTAATGACCCGTGAATTCCAGCTGGTTTTTTTCACAGTACGCGTAGTAGGGCCTGGCCCAGCGCTCGATGAAAAGGTCGAGCAGCGTTTGAAAGTAGTTGTGGCGGACTTTCTTCCAGTCTCCGATCCGGTCCCAGAGAGTGGGCAGGTGATCGGTCAGACGATAGCCCCAGCGCTTCTCAAACTGGGCGGGCAGATCATCGGTCCAGGGCAGGCCTCCTGCCGGTCTCAACTGGGGCTCGTCCGTGAACGAGCCGGGGACGCGCTTGCCGAACTGATCGCCAATTTCCCGCTTGTAGCGGTCCAGGGTCACCTCCAGAAACTTCTGCGTCACGCCGGGATAGAGGAGATCGACGTAAAACCTGCCGCCGTACCAGGGGCTCGGCTTTGCTCTGGCGACCGAGACCGACAGGTACCGGCCCGAGGGCAGCTGTTTCCTGCCGTCGCGGATCCTGGCGGACACGTCCTCATATCCGCCTTCCGTTAGTCGAAAGACCGCCAGAAGCGTTTCCGACCAGTCCGGCGGCTCAGCGGTCTCCTGCATGTCGAGGCCCCGACCCCGAGACTCCGGCATCGCCTCAGGCACGAAGCCCCCGGCAAAACCGGAAGGATAGGAGTTTTCGTCGTAGATCCAGACATAGAGACCCAGGCGTTCCGCCTCGGCCAGCGCCAGTTTCCAGAGGCGGAACCACTCATCGGACAGGTAAGGCGTCATCAGTCCCGGTCGAGGGTGAACGAAGACCTGTGTCACCTTCTGGCGCGCGAAATCGCGCAGGCTTTCAAGCACCTGAACATCGGTCAGATTGTCATTCCAGACCCAGAGCGGCGCCGTCCCATACTCGGACGGCGGATCCGCAAACACCCGTTTGATGTCGGCTGAGCTCCGATAGTCGAGCGGCGGCGCTCCGGCGACTGCGGACAGGGACGAGATCAGCACCAGGGCAGACAAGATTCGGGCATACATGACTAAGAGGCTACAACCGCGCACGGAGGGAGGCAAGCTTTTGATCTTGGTGTCTATAGGGTTGTAAGATGTACACCTTTAGCGAAAACTGAACCAAAGGACATCATGCGCAACGACTTGATTATTGGAATGGCGGGGTCGGGCGGCGATGGAATCGTGTCCGCCGGGGAGTCCCTGATGACGGCGATGGCAACCAAAGGTTATCACGCCATCATGACCAAGAGCTTTGGATCGCAGATCCGGGGTGGGGAATCGTCCTGCCGGCTGCGAATCTCGACCGATCCGGTGCGCAGCCTCGGCAGCACGCTAGATGTTGCGGTCGCGCTGAACTGGGAAGACTTCTTGCGCTTCGGGAGCGAACTGCCCGTGGGCGGGCGGACCGTCGTGATTTACGACGCGAACACCAAGGTCCCACCCGACAGGCTCCCCTTGACCGAGGTACGGCCGATGGTCGCAATCCCCGTCGCCATCCAGGAGATGGCCAAGGAGCACGCCGCCACCGACAAGGCCAAGAACACCGTCGTGCTTGGCCTTTTGGCTGGTTGGTTTGGCCTTGCCCCCGACGCTGTTCTCGCCGGGATCCGGAAGAAGTTCTCCAAGAAAGGAGAGGAGATCCTGCGGGGTAACGAACAGGCCTTTGCAGCCGGTCTCGAGTTTGCGGCGGCCCACCCCCTGACGCCCGACGCTGTCATCGCTCCTGCCAAACCAGCTGATGGCAAGACCCTGCTTCTGGACGGCAACGAGATGTGCGCGGCGGCGGCTGTTTTCGCAGGTTGCGAGTTCTTCGGTGGCTATCCCATCACCCCCTCCTCAGAAATCATGCATTTTCTCTCCAAAGAGCTCTGGAAGCACGGCGGGACGGTGTTGCAGGCCGAAGACGAGATTGCCGGGATCGGGGCCGCGGTAGGGGCTTCCTTTGCCGGCAAGAAGGCGATGACGGCGACTTCGGGTCCCGGAATGTCGCTGAAAACCGAGATGTTGGGCTTGGCCACTATCGCCGAGCTTCCGCTCGTCTGCGTGAATGTGCAGCGGGGAGGGCCATCGACCGGGATTCCGACCAAGAGCGAGCAGTCGGATCTCTTTCAGGCCGTTTTCTCGGCCCACGGTGATGCGGTGCGCCCGGTACTCGCTCCGACCAGCGTCCACGACACATTTCGAATCACCGTAGAAGCGTTCAACATCGCAGAAGAGTACCAGAGTCCGGTTATCCTTCTGTCTGATCAGGAGATCGCACAGCGCAAGGAGACCGTGCCCGCGATCAATACTTCCGCCTACCATGTGACCAACCGCCGGCTTCCTACCCGGGCCGAGCTCGAGAATTACGTCAGGTTCCGGATTACCGACTCCGGGGTGAGCCCGATCAGCTATCCCGGGATGAAAGGCGGGAACTATCTGGCATCCGGCATTGAACACAACGAGAAAGGCGCGCCAACCGCCAACGGCGACATCCACGCCCGCATGAACGACAAGCGCATCCGGAAATTGACACCGCTCAGGCACCGCCGGGATCTGTTCGAGATCCAAGGCGACCAGCACGCTCCTCTGGCGATAATCAGCTGGGGCAGCCTGGCAGGCGTCGCTGCCGAAGCGCTCGAACGGGCTCGCGAAGAAGGCTTGCGCGTCAAGCTCCTCGTTCCGAACCTTCTATACCCGGTCGCCAACGAGATTTACCGGGACTTTTTCGCCGGCGTGAAAGCGGGTGTGATCGTTGAGCAGTCCCACCAGGGACAGCTCTACCGCGTACTGCGGATGTACGTCGATGTCCCGCGCGGGATGCAGTCGCTGGCCAGGAGCGGCGCCAACCCCATCCTGGTCGAGGAGTTGGTCGCCCATTTGAGGCGCCTGATGTTTGACCTGCAAAGGGGCCGCGTGCCGGAACCCGAACCACAGCTGGGTTGAGGGATGTGTCGCCGGGTTGCGGGGGTAGATGAGTAGTGAAGCTTCTGGGAGATTTTGGACATGAGCACAGTTGCTGAACACGAGTACCAGGCGAAGGACTATAAGAGCGATCTGAAGCCTATCTGGTGCCCGAGCTGTGGGGACTTTGGCGTGGTTTCAGCGATCTACAAGGCGTTGGCCAGGATCGGCCGGCCGCCACACGAGATCGCGTTCGTTTCCGGCATTGGCTGTTCCAGCCGCATTCCGGGCTACACCACGGCGTATGGCTTTAACACCGTCCATGGTCGCGCCTTGCCGATCGCCCAGGGAATCAAGCTGGCCAATCCCGAACTCCTGGTCCTGGTGGCCGGCGGGGATGGCGACGGCTTCTCGATCGGCGGCGGGCACGTTCCGCACGCCATTCGGCGTAACGTCGATCTGACCTACATCCTCATGGACAACCAGATCTACGGTTTGACTAAAGGGCAGCTTTCGCCGACGTCACCGCGCGGCTTGAAAACGGCTTCCTCGATCCACGGGAGCCTCGAGCAGCCGGTCAACCCGCTCCTCTACGTGCTCGGATACGGCGCAGGATTTGTCGCGCAGGGTACCCCAGCCGACATGGCCGGTCTGGCTGATGTTATCGAGGAAGGTATCCGCTATCCCGGTTTCGCATTCATCAACGTGCAATCACCCTGCGTCACTTACGGTCAGGAGGATCAGCAGCTTCGGGTCCATAAGCAGAAGATGCAGAGGCTCAAAGATCTCGGGCATGACGTGACTGATCGACTGAAAGCCATGGCACTCGCGCAGGAGTACGGGACGAGCTTGCATACGGGTGTCTTTTACCGAAATCCGCAACCCCCGCCGACGTTTGAAGACGCCGTTAAGGAACTGCAGCAGCGCCTCCTCCCGGAGGCCCATCTGCGCGTCGACGTCCTGAAAATGTTCCAGGCGAAATAACACCGGAAAGCTCTCCACGGCCGCAAGACTAGGCCAAAGAGTCGTGCTTGCGGCCCCGTTCGAAAAAGTCCCACTTCGCCCGAAACTTGCCTCGGTTGTGGGGCGGCAAAATGAGCAAAGGTCTTCAGGCCCTGGCAAACAAGTTGCATTGGAGCGCTAAAACAACCCTCCGCCCGGAGGGGAAGGCAACTTCTGCTTATCCGGTTGTTTCAGCACGCCACAATATGTTGTGGCTCAAGATCAGCCAGCCTCATTCCAGCGGACCCACGCAGCCCCCAGGTGAAGCTCTGAATTGCATCGGCAGCCCGGTTTCTTTGCGAGAATCGAACGCCGGAGTCCGCAAGGTACTGGAAATGAAGGGCCGACCGCCTGGTCCGGATCTTGCCTGACCGGGTGCGGAGGCCGAAATGAAAAGCAGCCACCTACCGAGGCCAGACACGCTCGCCCGTAAGCGCGTCCTTAAAGAAGACGCAATCGCCCGTTCCAATACAGGCCTGGAAGAAGCGGATGCTGCAACTCGGGACAAACAGGCGCGCAATCTCACGGATGATGCGTTCGGCCAGAAGCCATTCGCTGCGGTGGGTCAAATTCGGCGGGATCGGCACGAATTTAGCGACCTTCTGAGCCAGGAATCGCTGTCCTCGACAATCTTCGTGCCCGATGATCGCAACCTCCACTGATTGGCCCCTATGATTGGCGAATATCAGGCTCAACTGCTCGGTGAGGATCTTGAAGTTCTTTGGCAACTGCATCTGTACCAGAGAACCAAGCGCAGTCGCGCTCCCGGGGACGATCAAGGGAGTGTACTCACCCGGCCCGAGATGCAGGCAGTTCTCGATGAAATCGTGAAAGGCAGCCTGGAATCTTGAATCACTGCAATGCACGACGACGGCACGAGGCGGGCTTAAGTTGAGCTGAGCCATGGCATTTCCCTTCGGATCGTGCCCTAGACTATTACGAATAGGCCGGAATCTCCAAATCCCGTTCCCGAGCCAGGACGGCGTGACAAAGCGTGACAAGGTGACATCGGGTTCGAATCGCGATGCGCGTTCTGCTCAGCTAAACTACTGTTTCTATGACGAACAGTCACGATTCGCTGGCCGAATTCACGCTCAAGGCGGTGGTCGTTGGAGTTTTACTCGGAATCCTCTTCGGCGCGGCGAACGCGTACTTGGGCCTCCGCGTAGGGATGACGGTTTCCGCGTCCATTCCGGCCGCAGTGATGACCGTCGCGATCTTCAGGCTGCTGCAAAGGCAGGGGACCATTCTGGAAGCGAATCTTTCGCAGACGATCGGTTCCGCCTCGACGGCACTCGCGACCGGGACGATCTTCACCATCCCGGCTCTTTTCCTTTGGGGCATGATCCCGCCGTATCTTCAGGTCGCGGCCCTGAGCTTTCTCGGAGGCGTTCTCGGGCTGGCAGCCATGATCCCGCTGCGCCGCCTGCTGATCGTCGAGGCTCATGCCGAATTGCCTTACCCGGAGGGGACCGCTTGCGCCGAGGTGCTTCGGGCGACGGCAGCCGGAGCAACGGGAGGCGGTTGGATTTTCAGGGGAATGCTGGTCGGCGGCGGTGTGAAACTGCTCGTCGCTCTTGCCTCTCTTCTTCCCTCGGCGGTCGAGCTCGAAATCCCGATTCTTCCCAAGGCTCAAGTGGCCGTGGAGCTGGCGCCGGCGCTACTGGGTGTCGGTTTCATCCTCGGATATCGTCAATCCGGGGTCCTCGTGGCGGGCTCGGTGTTGTCCTCGCTGGCCCTGATCCCGCTGATTGCCTGGATGGGCGCCGGCCTCCAGTCGCCTCTTTTTCCTGAAACGGGACGACTGGTATCGGACATGTCTGCCGCGGACATCTGGTCGCGCTATGTTCGATACATTGGGGCCGGGGCCGTGGCCACAGCGGGCATCGTCACTGTCCTGCGCGGACTCCCGACTATGGCGCGGGCTTTCGCGGCGGTAGCCCGGGGCGTCAGACGGCAATCGAGCCAGGCGGGAGGGGAAAATGTCCTGAGAACCGATCGCGACCTGCCTGGTTTCTTTGTCCTCGGCGTAATTGCTTTCGTCGTCGTGGTGACCGGACTCGTCCCGGGAATCTTCGCCGGGAATATGGGATTGGCGCCTCGCCTTGTCTGCGCTGCCGGCGTCGGCCTGTTTGGGCTTTTGTTTGTCGCAGTGGCGGCGAGAATCGTGGGCATCGTGGGTGTATCCTCCCAGCCGACTTCCGGAATCACCCTGGTCACGCTGCTCGGAGTGGCCTCGATCTTTGCGGCGGCCGGCTGGACCGGATCGGCTGCTCAGGCAGCCGTCCTTACCGTCGGCACTGTTGTCGCCATCGCAGCGTCCAAGGCCGGCGATATCTCCCAGGACCTCAAGACCGGGTACCTGGTCGGCGCGACACCGGCCCGGCAGCAGTTCGGGCAGTTGATCGGCGCATGCTTCGCTTGTTGGGCAGTCGCTGCGACCGTCCTTCTCCTCGGAACCGTCTACACGTTCGGCTCTCGCGATATCCCTGCGCCCCAGGCGACACTCATGAAGACCATTATCGAAGGAGTGCTCTCGGGAGCGCTTCCCTGGGATCTGGTGCTGACAGGAGCGGGAGTGGCCTTCGGCGGCATCCTTTGCGGCGTTTCCGGGCTGGCTTTTGCCATCGGCGTTTATCTGCCGCTCTCGTCAATGGCCGCAATCTATGCCGGAGGCTGTGTACGGGCGGTGGTTGACCGCCAGGCGAAAGCCCGGCCCAAAACCGAGAGTGATCCGGGAATCCTCGCGGCCTCCGGGCTGGTGGCCGGCGAGGGACTGGCCGGGGTCCTGGTTGCAGGGCTCGTGGCGGCCGGAATAGCCCCCCGGACCATGCCGCCCATCGTACCCGGCCCGGCAGGTGAAATCGTCGCCCTGGGCGTGATTCTCCTTCTCGGATACTTCCTCTACAGAGCGGGAAGAAAGTGAAATCGGCCCTTTTCCACGTCCGCTAAGTGGTCGCTTGCATAAATACGATGACATGTCGATGTATCTGAGCAGTGGGCATGATCTGTTCGTAGTTCCGGCTTCCTGTTTGTAGTTCCGCCTTCAGGGGTGCAGCTTAAGCGCCGACTCGCATTCGCCCTCGCGGCTGCTGGTTTACCGTGCGCTCGACACGCCGCCAGCGAGCTGAGGCTCGGGTAGTAGATCCCGTGGCCCATCCCGCAGACAATTCCAAGCACTAGCAGATTCCAGCCGGCATAAGCGTGGGGAATCAGGACCATCCCGGCGCCGTAAGCGAACAAGGACGAGATGGCAATCAGACGGCGCCGGTGAGTGTCAACGGCATGGCTGAGCCCGAGTCGTGTAATCACGGCGCCGGCGGCATAACCGGTTCCGAAGCTTGAGACCGCTCCGGCGCCCAATCCACTCACTGTCGGAGCCAGGAAGCCGTTCCAGCAGGAGAAGCAGAGGCCAAAGAAAATCGAGAAGACGAGGATTCCTTTGAGGCGAACTACCGAGGCCTTGAGAACAACGTGAAAGGGACTGCGGGAACGGGACACATCTCCACCCGGCAGCGGCTGAGGGAGCTTCACCAGGAGCCAGCCGGTAAGCCCGAAAGCAACCAGTATCAGCAGGAAGCTCGCCTGGAATCCCCATTTGTAGACGAGCCACTCGGCCAGCAAGGGACCGATGCCGATCATCACGAACCCCGGAAGGCCGAAGTATCCAATCACCTGCCCTTTTCGCTGCACGGGAACGGACTGGGTCAGCTGAATCAGGGCGCCTGAGCTGATCAGGCCGGCCGCAGCCCCATGAAACATCCGTGCCGGAATGATCAGCCAGAGCCACCACGCTGCAGCCACGTATAGGACGCCGGCCACGATCCCCAGGCCGACTCCCCACAGCGCCGTTTTGACGCTTCCCCGCCGGTCTGCTATCTCGCCCGCGACAATCTGCGAAATCAGGTTGACCGAAAAGTAGGTTCCCATGGCCCAGCCAATGCCCTGTCCCGACCAGCCGTTCTGATGGAGGAAGTTGGGAAGAAGCAGAAGGGCCCAGGTGCCCAGATTGACCAGGCTGCTGATGGCGAGGTAAAGATGGAGTCCGGTGAGCCGGTCAGACACTCTTGTTTGCATCGCTGGCGCCGCTACACCGCAATCCGATGAATCTCGTCCTGAATCGTCTGCATCAGGCGGGCTTTTGCCGAGCCGGGGAGGAAGGCGGCTTGCACGCCCTGGAGAACAATGCGGTGCAAGTCGTCTCTTTCAAGCGAGAAGTACTTCGCGGCCTTGAGGTACTCATCAGTCAGCGAAGTTCCAAAAATCCCGGGATCGTCCGTGTTCAGCGTGACCGGTACCCCCCGTTTCCACAGCAAGCCGAAAGGATGGCTCGAGATCGGCGCCCAGGCCCGAGTCTTCAAGTTGCTGGTCAGGCACACATCGAGCGCGACCGTATGCTTGCGCAGGTACTCCATCAGGCGAGTATCACGAGCAGCCTGAATCCCGTGTCCGATCCGGTTGGCGCCAAGGATAGTCAGCGCATCCCACACCTGCTCCGGGCCGCCCACTTCGCCGGCGTGCGCATGGATATAGAGCCCGTTAGCCTTCGCCCAATGGAAAACCTGCTCGTACTCTTTCATGGCGAGCGAGTTTTCGTCTCCGCCGATCCCGATTCCGACGATACCGCGGTCGCTGTAGCGCACGGCCAGGTCCGCGACTCGGCGGGCCGACTCCTCGCCATACTGGCGCACACAATCCAAGATCCACCGGATGCTCAGTTGGCCCTGGGCCTCGATCTCCGCGCTTCGCTCCAGCAAGGCCACCATGACCGCTTCGCCATCACGCCCAGCGCTCCAGGGGATCGCCGGGGAAGTAATGACTTCCGCATAGCGGATGTTCTCACGCCCGCAGTAATCGGCCAGGTTGTCCAGGACAAGCACGTAGTCCTGCGGTTCCCGCAAATGCGTGCAAACAGTGCGGTAGCAGGCGAGAAAACCCAGGAAGTCGTCGAAGCGGAAGAGGTCAGAGGCGATCTGCTCGGGCGTCAGGTTCTGGTACTCAGTCCCGTACTTCCGGCTTAGAGTCTGCAGCACTTCGCCGGTTGCAGAGCCTTCAAGATGCAGATGCAGCTCGGCCTTCGGGAGTCGTCGGATGTAGTCGGCGGTTATCATTCAGTCTCAAGGAATACACGAATTTTCACTAATTAACACGAATTTACAGGAATCGATTCGTGTCGGTTTCTGAGTCCTCGGACGGGCGGTGCCCGCCGTCCGTTTGTAGCTCCGCCTTCTTCAGGCGGACTGCGGATCACCCCAGCAGCTGTAACTCTCGTAACTGGTTGATCGTTTCCTCCGAGATGAAATTCTCGTAGGTCTTCAGTTCCTTTTCGGCTGGCGTCCGTTTGCGGATCTCGTCCCAGCACATCGGCGAAACGAATATCAGGTCCGCCTCCCGGATGATTTCCTCAACCAGGTCTTCACGATCCACGGGCGCTATCCAGAACTTCTTGTGAGTCGACGGGTAGAAGATGTTCATGAAGATGTCCAGGGAGGTGTGCATCGTCTTTTCGTCTTTGATGACCACCGCGACGTTCCGTTTCTGCGCATTGGTCAGGATCTCTTTGTAGATCTGGTGGCTGGGCTTGATCTCAATCAACGGCCTGGAATACTGGGCGGCCAAAGCGCCTACTTCGTCCAGGTGCCAGCTGGTTGTCAGCACGTAGTCGGCGTTTTTGAGCTGCTCGTGGGCGGCGGCTGAGTCGGCCTCAGTCAGCGAGATCGGAGCGACGTCCGCGCGCAGGCGATCGCGCAGCTCGCGGGAGAAAATGTACGCTTCCTCTTCATGATCGACGACCGCAAGATGCAACTTGCGCATGTTGCTGCCCGTCGTGTAGCTCTCGAGCAGGTGGGCAAAGCGGGCGGGCGGCAGGCCGAGCTGCCTGGCTTTCTCGGCCGTGTCCGCCAGCAACCGGAAAATCGCCCGCCGGCGCATCTGCTCATAGGTGTTCTCGCCGCCTCGCTCCTGCAGGAAGGCCCCACTCCCCTTCACGATGCCGATGTAGTTCTCCTTGGCCAGCCGCTGATAGATGTTCCGGATTGTCTTGTAATTGACGCCCAGCGCCTCCGCCAGCTCGCGCATTGACGGCAGCTTGTCTCCTTGATGGATTTTGCCGCAGTAGATCGCGGACATGAGCTGTCCTTTGATCTGCTCGTAGTAGCTGAGGTTGACGTCTTTGTCGAGGTTAAATCGAATCATCGATTAAGCCGTGTGATTCGTTGGCCCTGGATTGCATGCATCAAAACGGATTCGGATAATCTCCCGTGATCCGCTCCAGTCCGTGCATGTATGGTCTCAACGCCTCGGGTACGGTCACCGTGCCGTCGGCTTCCTGGCAGTTTTCCATGATCGCGACCCAAGTGCGGCCGACTGCCAGGCCCGAACCGTTGAGCGTGTGGACCAGGCGCGTCCTCTTACCATCCGCGGGCCGATACCGGATATCGGCCCGGCGGGCCTGAAAATCCTCGAAATTGCTGCAGGAAGAAATTTCCCGGTACGTGTTCTGACTCGGGATCCAGACCTCCAGATCGTAGGTTTTGGCCGAGCTGAAACTCATGTCACCGGTCGAAAGCGTGACCACCCGGTAGGGAAGCCCCAGCGTCTTGAGGACATCTTCGGCGTCGGCCGTCAGCCTCTCCAGCTCCTCGTAAGAGTCTTCGGGCTTTGTGAACTTGACCAGTTCCACCTTGTTGAACTGATGCTGCCGGATCAGGCCCCGCGTGTCTTTGCCGTAAGATCCGGCTTCACTCCGGAAGCACGGCGTGTAGGCGCAGAAACTGATCGTCAGCTTCTCTTCATCGAGGATCTCCCCGGCAAAAATGTTCGTGACCGGCACCTCCGCGGTCGGGACCAGGAAGTAGTCTGTTCCGTCGACATGGAAGAGATCGGCTTCGAATTTGGGGAGGTTCCCGGTTCCAAAGAAGCTGCTTCGGTTGGCCATGAAGGGCGGAAGAATTTCGACGTACCCGTGCTTGCGCGTATGCAGATCCAGCATGAAGTTGATCAGTGCCCGTTCCATCTGGGCCCCCGGGCCATAGTAGTTGGTAAACCGGGCGCCGGCTATTTTGCCCGCCCGCTCCGGATCGAGCACTTTCAGCGAAGCGCCCAGGTCCACATGGTCGCGGACCGGGAAGCCAAAAGTGCGCGGCTGGCCTACCACTCTGACAACCGCGTTTGAGGCGGAGTCCGGGCCGACAGGCACGCTAGGGTGCGGCAGGTTAGGGACGACAGCGAGGAAGTCCCGCACCCGAGCTTCCAGCTGAGCGATCTGCTCGTCCAAGCTCTTGATGCGGGCCGAAACCTGCTTCATCTCCTCAATCTTGGGGCCCGCGTCCAGGCGCTGCTTCTTGAGCTGGGCGATCTCGTCACTGGTCTTGTTGCGCAGCGCCCGCAGCTCCTCCCATTCGACGCGGACGGAGCGCTCCTGCTCGTCCAATCGCAAGAACTCATCCCGGTCCAAGGTGAAGTTCTTACGGGCTAACCGCTGCTGTACGGTGTCAATGTTCTCGCGAATGAAGTTCCTGTCTAGCATGTCGGCTTATAGCTTAAGGCTTCGCAGGTAGTTGCGGAAGGGTTTGCCCAGGTCTTTGCGTCGCAGGGCAAAGTCGACTGTGGCAATAAGGTACTCCAACTTGTTGCCCGCATCGTACCGCTCTCCCTTAAAACGATAAGCATACACCGGTTCACGCTTGAGCAGGTTGCGCAATCCATCCGTCAGCTGGATTTCTCCTCCGGCGCCCGGCGTGGTGTCCTTCAGCGCCTGAAAAATAGCGGGCGAAAGGACATAGCGGCCAATGATGGCCAGATTTGAAGGCGCTTCCTCCAGTCTCGGCTTTTCGACCATATCCTCGACTTTAAACAGCCGGTTTTCCGGATCACCGTCAATCGAGCGGACACTGACAATCCCGTAACGCGAGACCGTCTCGGGGGGAACTTCCAGAACCGCCAGCACACTCCCGCCGTACTTTTCATAACAGCCCAACAGCTGCTTCATGCAGGGAATCTCGTGATCGATAATGTCGTCTCCTAGAAACACACCAAATGGCTCATCCCCGATGAAAGGCTCCGTCACAAGCACGGCGTGACCCAGGCCGAGCGGCTTCTTCTGCCGGACCGATGAGATGGCAATCATGCGGGATATGTCGGAGACGACTTTCAGCAAATCATGCTTGCCCTGCTCTTCCAGGCTCTTTTCCAACTCGTAGTTATAGTCAAAATGATCTTCAATAGCGTTCTTGTTCTGACTGGTCACGAACAAGATGTCCTCGAATCCGGACTGCACGGCCTCCTCGACGACATATTGAATCGTCGGCTTGTCCACAATCGGAAGCATTTCCTTGGGAATGACCTTGGTCGCCGGCAAGAAACGCGTGCCCATGCCAGCCGCCGGGATGACGGCCTTCCGAACTTGTTTCATCAGCCCCCCTTTAGTAAGAATGCCTGTCCTTTCGATCATACCATGGGGCGTACCGCCGATTCCAAATGAGTGACTCGATTCGATTTGGGGGTGCAGCACGGCATCTGCGGAAACAAGAAGGATGAAGAAAAGGATGAAGGATGAAGGATGAAGAATGAAGAATAAAGAGAAGGAAAAAGTAATGCCTCAGTCTTGTTTGTAGCGCCGCCTTTAGGCGGGCTTTAGGCGGGCTTTTTC
>JBHGBF010000224.1:0-9143 GCA_041946865.1 Acidobacteriota bacterium
GCCTAACGCCTTCGGCGTAAAAAACCTTCACACATCTGTTTATTTTCGCCAAAGTCCAGAGTCCTTCCGGACCTGACGGTGCCGTCATTCGACCTTCTATAGACGGATCGGTCCTACGGACCTCGGTCAGCGGTGAGCGGCCAGCAGGTAGCGGGGGCGGCGGGCAGCGGGTGACTGTCAGCCGTCAGGGCTTTTTCGCCGCTTCCTTCTCGAGGTACTGCTGGGTCTTTTGAAGCTGCTCGGCCTTCTGGCGGCGGACTTCTGCAAACTCGCGGTTTGCATCCTCCCGGCGTCCCAGTTTCTGATAGACCCGGGCCAGCAGAAAACGCTTTTCCGGCTCCTGGGGATCGCCTTTCACCGCCAGTTCCAGCTTGGGCAGTGCTTCGGCCGCCTTCCCCTGTTCGAAAAGGATCTTGCCCAGCAGAGCGTTGCCTTCCGGAGACTGCGGCTCCAAGGCGAGCGCTTTCTGCAGCCTTGGCAACGCTTCGTTCGGGCGGCTGTCGGCTTCGAGCGAGTAGGCGAGATAGTATTGGGTCGAGAAATCCTGGGGTCTGAGCTCCAGTTCCTTCTCGAAAGCTTCGATGGCCTCGCGATACCTGGCTGATTTCACATAGCTCAAGCCGAGCGAATAGTAGAGGTGTGGAAGAAGCGGGCTAAGCTTCTGGGCTTCGAGCAATTCGGCGATTGAGCGCTCGTAATCCTGCTGCATGAGGTAATACTGGCCCTGAAGCAGGTGGCCGGCGGCTTTTCCCTCGCTGCCGGCCTTCAAACGCCGGATCATGTCGAAAACGCGCTCGTCCCGGCGGCGCAGATAAGCCAGGCCGAGACTGTACAGGACTGCCGGGTCCTGGACATTGCGCTCGAGCGCCTGTTCCAGGTACGGTACGGCTTCTTTGTCCCGCCCCAGCTCGAACAGCGAGACGCCGAGCAACTGGATGGCCTGCAGGGAGCCGGGTTGGCGGGAAAGATAGTCTCTGAAAGCGGACACGGCGTCTTCGAACCGGCCGGCCCGGTAATAGGCGAGGCCGAGATTCAGGCGCGCGGGCGTCAAGGCGGGCGCGAGCTCAAGTGCCTTGCGGCTGGCCTCGATCGCCTCCTGATGCCGGCCAAGCCGGGACAGCACCATCCCCAGGTTGGCGTAAGCCTCGGCATACCGGGGCGCGACTTTGAGGAGCGATTGGTAGACTTCGGCCGCCTCTTCGAGGGCGGCCTTGCGCTGCAACTCGGCCGCACGGTTGAAACGAGCGGTCAGCTCCGCCTGGTTTTGGGCCGCGACAAAACACGAAAACGCCAGAATCACCCACGATCGAACCATAAGCTAGATGGATGATAACACACGCGGTCTGGGCGCAGGCGCAGGTTATAATTGTGACTCGAACGCCGGTCGCAGCTCGATTTCAGGCTGAGGGACCAGCAAGGCCTGCGAGACTCATCAGGAGGCGGTTTTGAAACGACTTCTAACCTGGGCGCTGCTGGAGAGCGCGATCATTCTCCCGTGGACGATGGCGGTTGAAAGGCCGGCGGCGCTGACCCAGCCGGCAGCGATCATCATCGACTATCCAAGTGACGGCTCCCTCTATCCTCCCGAGTTCCCGCCTCCCACGTTTCTTTGGCGCGACAGGAGTGAAGAGGCGACGGTCTGGTCGATCGATATCGCGTTTGGAGACTCGTCCCGGCGGATTCAGGTCAGACCGTCCGCCGAGCTAATGCGGGTCGGCGAAATCGATCCCCGCTGCGTGACTCCCACGAACGCCCCCGTGCTGACTCCCGAGCAGAAAGTGATGCGCGTCTGGACGCCGGATGTCCAGACTTGGACGAGCATCAAGAAACACTCGGTGAAGCGAGCGGCGGTCATCACTATTACCGGCTTCAAGGACCGGACGTGGACTCAGGCGATTTCGCGCGGGCAGGTGCGTATACAAGTCTCGCGTGATCCCGTCGGCGCCCCGATTTTCTATCGTGATGTTCCCCTGATGCCGACTGAAGGCGAACAGGGCGTCATCCGGCCCCTTCCTCCGGCTGCGATCGGGCTGATCAAGTGGCGCTTGCGCGACGTGGCCCAGACTGAGAGCCGGACGTTAATGGAGAATCTTCCCACATGCGCCAACTGTCACTCGTTCTCGCTCGATGGCAAGACGCTCGGACTGGATGTCGACGGCCCCCAAAACGACAAGGGATTGTATGCCCTGACCTCGATAGCCAAAGAAACAGTGATCCGAAACCAGGACGTCATCAAGTGGAGCTCATTTGGCGCCCGGCTGGGGGGCAAGCTCCGGGCAGCCTTCATGTCGCAAGTCTCGCCCGACGGACGTTACGTGATCAACACCATCGAGGATCCGACGCCCAACAGCCGGCGCGACCTTTTTGACAAGTACTACAGCGCTAACTTTAACGACCACCGCTTCCTTCAGGTCTTCTACCCGACCCGGGGCATTCTCGCCTGGTACAGCCGCGAGACCGGACAGCTCCAACCTCTCCCGGGCGCCAGCGATCCCCGGTACGTTCAGACGGACGGCGTCTGGTCTCCGGACGGCAAGTACATTGTCTTCGCCAGGGCGGAGGCCAAAGTCCCCTATCCTGAGGGTTGGCAGCTGGCCCGGTATGCCAACGATCCGAACGAAACCCAGATTCAGTACGATTTGTATCGGGTTCCGTTCAACGACGGGAACGGCGGGGCTCCGGAACCAATCGTCGGCGCTTCCCGGAACGGCATGAGCAACAATTTCCCCAAGGTCTCGCCTGACGGCCGCTGGATCGTGTACGTCCAATGCCGCAACGGACAGCTGATGAGGCCCGACAGCCAGCTCTACATTGTTCCTTTTGAAGGCGGAGAGTCACGCCGGATGAACTGCAACACCCCGCTCATGAATTCCTGGCATAGTTTCTCTCCCAATGGGCGTTGGATGGTTTTCAGCTCTAAAAGCCGGTCGCCTTTTACGCAGATGTACCTGACGCACCTGGACGAAGCCGGCAACGACACCCCGCCGATTCTCATCGAGAATGCGACGGCGGCAAACCGCGCTGTGAACATCCCTGAATTCGTGAACGTCGCTCCAGAAAACTGGTTGAAGATCGAGACTCCGGCCATGGACTTTTTCCGTGTCTTCGAACGGGCCTTGGACCTGGCGAGCAAGAATCAGGTGGGTGCCGCCATCCGCGAGTGGCAGAAGGCCGCCGAACTGAATCCGGAAGAAGCGCGAGTGCACTTCAACCTGGCTCTTGCCTTGGAGAAACAGGGACAGATCGAGGGGGCGATCGCCGAATACCAGAAGGCGGTCGATCTGGACCCTGAGAATTCAGGCGCCTGCACGAATCTCGCCGTGGCCCTGGCCCGCCGGGGCCAGATGGACGAGGCGATCGAATACTTTGCGAAGGCCGTCGCCCTTCAGCCCTCCAGTGCCAAAGCACACGGCAACCTCGGTGCCGCTCTCATGGAAAAGGGCCGGCTCGACGAGGCTATCGAGCATTGCCGCACAGCCCTTCAAATCGACCCTGAATATGCCGATGCCCATAACAGTCTCGGCATCATTCTCACCCGCATCCGAGACGTCGACGGCGCGATCGTGCATCTGGAGAAGGCCGTTGCCGTCAACCCGCGTTCCTTCGAGTACAGATACAACCTGGGCTCGGCCCTTGCCGCAAAGGGCAGGTTCGAGGAGGCGATTCCTCACTTCGAACAGGCCGCCGGCCTGAGTAACAGGGAGGAACCGCTCAGTCTCGATATGCTGTCGGCCGTGTATGCCAAGGCAGGTAGAATCGGCGACGCCCTGACGACCGCTCGCCGGGCGCTCGAAATCGCCACGCGCACGGGCCAAAGCGAGCTGGCCGCCGGCCTGAGCGCCCGCATCACGGCCTACGAAAAGACCATCGCCGGCGGAAACAAGCAGTAAAACCGGGACTTGAGCGCTGCTTTGCTCGTCTGACTTCCTCAGAAGGGGAACGCTACTGCCGCTCGCCGGCCGACCTGAAAGAACGGCTCGGCCCGTTACTCGCGTGGCCGCCGGCCGACCGGCGGGTGTCATTTCTGGTGGGACAGCCGCCGCCACTGGGCTTCTTGTGCTCTAAGTCTGTCCGCATTGGGCGCCTCCGGCTGAGCGGCGAGGAACTTGCGAAGCTCGTCGGCGGCCGCTGCGTACCGGCCTTCTTTGGCGTGGAGGTTGGCCAGGTAGATGCGAGCCGTGATTGCGCCGGCGGGGGCAAGCTGAAGCGCTTGCTCCAGGCTGTTGCGGGCTTCGGTCCGCCGGTCGAGCGCCAAGGTGGCGATTCCGAAATAGAGGTGGGCCTCGCTGTCGAGAGAATTCAGCTCGACGGCCCGTCCCAGATCAAGGGCCGCGTCTGCGATTTTGCGTTGCTGAAGTTTGCAGAAGCCGGACCCGCGCAGAGCCGGTTCGAAATCAGGATTGATCTTGAGCGCCTCGGAAAAGGCGGCCAGGGCCTCAGCCGTCCGGCCCTGCCTGATTGCCAGCTCGCCGCGCAGCGTCAGCGCCTGAAAGTAGGTGGGGAAGATAGCCAGGGCTTTTTCGATGTTGGCGGCGGCCCGGGTCGCATCGCCCCTGTTCTTGAGCTCCAGAGCTCTTTCGTAGGCCCTTTGGGCGTCTTTAGGCACTTGTTGCGCGATCTCGGTAACGGAGACGACGGCCCGCTCGGGTCGTTTGCCGGGGGCTTCAGCTACGGCTCGAAAGAAGAGGTGGACCATAACCCGCTGCCCCGGGACGCGGCTCACGTCGGTTTCGGCCGACTCGGCGTGGATTTCGGGCTTGTCAGGATCAGAGGCGGTGAGCCGGTAGCGGCCTGCCGGCAGGCTCGAAAACTCATACTGCCCCTGGTCGTTGGTGATCGTCTGCGCCGAATACCCCGAGCTGGCGCTGATCTCAACGATAACGTCAGCGGCCGGCTTTCCGTCGGGCAGGTGGACCTGACCGAAAACCGTGTAGACAGAGCGTTGAGCGAGGCTGTTCGGAGAAAACGCCAGAGCCACCACGAGAGCGGTAGCCGGAAACCAGTGAAGGCGCTGCATACTCGTCCTTTCAAAGCGAAGTACGCGGATCCATCCCGCTGGATTCATCCTGAACGCGCCTGAAAGCAAAAGGGGGTCGCCAGGCGACCCCCTTCCTCGGACAACCAACTGGGAACTAGAAATACAGCTTCATCGCGAGCTCAATCACGCGGTTGGCTGAGACGTAGCCGGGCTGGCTGTTGACTTCGCCATTTCCTCGGCCCAGCCGGTACGTGTTCGGATTGGGTGGGCTGATGCCTCCCACAAAACCGCGCACGGTCTGCGGCGAGGCCTGCTTTACGGCGTTGTAGTTAGACATTGCCGAATCAGCCACCTGGAACGTCATACCGCTGTTGAAACCGGTGAAGTTCGGATGGTTGAACGCGTTGAACATTTCAAGCCGGAATTGCAGGAAGCGTTCTTTCTCGCTCCACAGCGGGAAGTTCTTGTAGATCGAGATGTCGTGGATGTTCAGGCCGGGGTTGTCGATCCAGGACCGGTTGCCGCCGATCTGGCCGATTTCCGGCAATTGCAGCGCCGAATAGTTCAACCAGTTCGTGCGGCTCTGGTTGGTGGGAACCGGGTCGCCGATCACCTGGATCCTCGGCCCTTCAGTCCAGGAGCCGAGCACCCTCTGGCTGGTGTTCAGGCCGCTTCCGCTCGGGGTGACCAGGCCAAAGTTGGGCTCGGCCGGGGAACCGGTCTGAAATTGGCTGATCCCTGACAACTGCCAGTTGTCGAAAACCGCGCGACCAAGCGCGTTGTCAAAGAAGTGTTTCGCGACAGCCGGCAGGTTCCAGACGTAGTTGATGGCGAGGTTGTGCTTCCGGTCAAAGCTCGCACGCCGGTAATCGTAGCAGCGGGAGCAGACCGGGTTCTGGTAGTCGCCATCGCCGTTGGCGGTGTCCATGGCTCGGCCCCAAGTGTAGGCGATTGCGTAGGTGAGGCCTCTGCCAAACCGGCGCTGTACCATCGCCTGCATGGAGTGATAGTTGGCGGAGCCCATAGCCCCGCGGTACTGAATCGTGCCATAGCCCGGGTACTTCTTCAGGAAGTTGGCCTGAAAAGCCTTGGAGCCGTCGAACTTCAAGCCCTTGTCGATGTAGACCTGGGCCAGATTAGGCTGAACATCGGGAACCGTGAAGTTCGGATACTGCGCCGGATCCTGGGCCGCCTTGGTGAACAATTCGCCATAGGGGCTGTAGTTCAGGTTAACGGTCTGCCACAGGTGCGAGGAAACAGATCCGACGTACCCGAGGCTGACCACCGTGTCATGAGGCAGCCGGTGCTGGATCTGCAGGCTGAAGCTGTGGACCATCGGAATCTTGCCCTCGCGGTCTATGCCGTGGACGTTGGAGGGGGCAAGCACCACCTGCGCGCCGGCGGCGCCGACGGTATCCAGGTTGCCGTAGAAGAACTGCGGGTTTACATAAACCGGCGGCTGACCGACAGCCGGGAACACGGACGTGTTGCCCGACACGCGGTCGTAGGCGGTCCTGAAACCGCCTCGCAAAACCGTCTTCGCATTGCCGAACATGTCGAAAGCGAAGCCGAGCGCGGGTCCGATCTGCGGAGGACGCTTTTTGAAACCGCCGCGGATATGGACCATTCCGTTAAACGGTTCGCCCGAGCCGGGCACGATGCGGCCGATAAGGTACTTCGGCAGGCCGGTGACTTCCGGGAAAACGGGGTCATAGGCGAAGCCGTTCTTGTCCGGCCTGTACAACCGCACGGCCTTGGCCGGATCCCAGGCGTTCGGGTCGAAGTACCGTTCCTGGTCGCGGTCGTCATACTGCGGGCCGATGTACGAGAAACGGATACCGTAGTCGACCGTCAACCGGGGAGTCACTCTCCAGTTGTCCTGGACGTACCACTCTAGGTTAGTCGAGCGGTATTGCCCTTGACCGATCGGCCGGTTGGGCGCCGTCAGCGTGTCGAAGTTGCCCAGCAGGGCATTGGCGAGCGGGTGGCCGGCGTTGTTCGGGTTGTTGACGTTGTTCGAGAAGTTGATCGTCATCGACGTCCCGGCCGCCTGGTCTTTGCGCTGCCGCTGATAGTAGATGCCCGTCTTGAATGAATGAGAACCCCAGATCTTGTTCAGGTTGTCGTAGAAGTCGAAGGTGGTGTTGGAGTTCTTGTAGGGGAACTGGGTGTAGTTATTAATTACGCCATAGCTCCCGTAACCGCTGAAGTTGATGTTGACGAACTGATACGGGGAGTAGGGGTAGGGTGGCGTGAAGGTGAGCCCAATCCCCTTGAACGTCGCCGCATCCGGGTCCACGGGATCCAGAGTGAGGTTGTTCTGACTCGGCCCGAAGACGAATTCGTTCGTCATCGTGTTGTTGATGACCCAGGTGATGTTCAGCGACGCGTTTCTCGCCGGCCCCTGCTTGAAAATCGTGGGAGTCAGCGGGAAGTTCTGCCCGGAAGTCCAGCCCACGCCGTACGGCATGATCTGCTCGTCGCTGTCCTGAGTGAAGCGGGCAAACATGCGCAGGTTCTCCGTGATGTTGTAATCAACACGGATGTTCTCCTCGCGCCTCGGGTAGTTGATGCTCTCCTGTGACTGGTGGTTAAACAGGGGCATCTTCTCCGGCATGTTGATGTACCTGTTGAACAGTTTCAGGATGTTCTGACCGCTGGTATTGATGCGGTTCGCCGGAATCTTTTCGTTCTCGAAGGGCTTGCCGGTCAGCGGGTCTTTGATCGTGATGTCATTGCCGCTTCCGTCGCGGGTCTGGCTGAAGTCGCCGTTGACCTCCAGGTCGGTCGGCATGCGGACCTGCTGCACCCCGACCGGCACAAACTGCTTGTGCCACTCCTGGCCCCAGAAGAAATACATCTTGTCCTTCAGGAAGTTCCCGAGCTTCACCGGTCCGCCGATGTTGTAGCCGAAGTAGTTGTACCGGTAAAAGGCACGAGACGTCTTATCGGCGTTGCGGAAGAACGTGTTGGCGTTCATTCCCTCATGCCGGTGGAACAGGTAGGCGGTTCCATGGAAATCCTTGGTTCCACTGCGGGTGGTGATCTTGATCTCACCGCCGCCGGAGCGCCCGTACTCCGCCTGGTAGTTGGAGGACAGCACCTGGAATTCCTCGATGGCGTCAATGTTCAACGCCACATGCTGAGTTCCGTTCGAGCCGGTGTCCACGTTGGTGGAGCCGTCGATCGTCAAGTTGTGCTGGTTCGTCCGCGTACCGTTGATGCTGATGGCGCTTAAGCCGCCCGGACCCGCGACCTGGAAGTTCCCCGTCGTCACGACACCCGGGACAATCTTCACCAGGTCGAGGTAGTTTCGGCCATTGATGGCCAGTTCACGCACCTGGCGGCCGGTTACAATCTCTCCCTGCTCGCCCGAACGACTCTTGACTTGGAGTTGTCCGGCGTCCGCCGAGACCTGAATCGTCGAGGTCACCTCGCCGACTTCCATGACAATCGTGCCTGCCGATTGCTTCTGGTTGGTCTCCAGAATAATCCCGCTCTTCACGACCGTCTTGAAGCCGCTCATCTCCACGGTGATCGTGTAATTGCCCGGCTGCAACACCGGAAAGTTGAAAAGTCCGGTGTCGCTTGTGATGGTCTCGAGCTTCAGGTTCTTGGACGGCTCTGTCAAAGTGACGTTAGCACCCGGGACCATTGCTCCCGTCGTGTCTTGGACCAGGCCGCTCAAGCTTGCGCTCGTCTGCGCATACAGCGGCAGCAGAAGCAAGATGCACACTGCTGCACATACACTAAGGAACCGAGTCATAGCTTTACCTCCCCAAGTGTGATGTGAATGGTGGTTGAGAAATAGGTTGTTGTGTAAACAAACGAACCTTTTCTTTCAGAGCCAGGGATGCCGCCATCTTGCTTCAAGCAACCCGCGCTTGTCAACAGACTTGTCGGGTCCGGAGGTTGTCTTCGGGGTAAATATGCAAATGATGACAAATTCAACGTTTAGGTGTGTCAGCCGGGTTTTTCAGGGAAACCGGCGAAAAAAATAGTAGCGTCAGGAACAGGAATCAAATGCGATCGAGCGTGCGGGCAGGCTTTTATCGTGGCCGGACTCTCCCGAGTCCGGCAGCGCCGGCCGCTTTTGGCCGGGCTCTCGCGAGCCCGGCTGCCGGACTCTGGAGAGTCCGGCCACGATAAAAGCCGCTTGAATTTT
>JBHGBF010000225.1:0-11933 GCA_041946865.1 Acidobacteriota bacterium
GGTGCCGGAGGGGGGAGTCGAACCCCCACGAGCTGTAAGGCTCGCCAGATTTTGAGTCTGGTGCGTCTGCCAGTTCCGCCACTCCGGCGCAGAGGAAAATGTGGCGAGCGCAAAGTATAACACACGGGGCGGGAAGCTTCATCGCCCACAAACTCCGCCAACTCCGCCCACTCCGCCACTCTGTCAACTCCGCCAGACCATTTGTCCCCTCGCGCTCGATGTAGAGTTTTCGAGCCCTTCGCCTCCGGCCCGCCGCAGCCACCGCTGCCGCCGTCTGCCGGACCGGCTAGCCCTTCGGTCGAGGTTTCTTGCGCGACCGACTTTTTGGTGAACCGGGCGCCTGATTCTTTCGACCGGCGGGTTGTTTCGCCGGTGTCGGTGTTGCTTCGATTTCGATCCCGAACACGTCGGACAGTTCTGACTCGGCGACCGTCCTGCGGGTGGCCTTCTTCCTGCCAAGCTGCGTGGCGTCGACACTGGTGATCAGATCGCGATGATCTACTTGCCGAAGCGTGAAGAACAACTCCGGCGCTTCGTCAAGTCTCGCGCCGATCCCGTACATGACCGCCGCCACGTGTTTGCACATCACGGCCCAATCGGGGCACGAGCAGCTGAATCGGATCTCGGCCGGCGCAGGGAAAAGACCGGTCTTGCGATCCGTGATCACCCGCATCACGTGATCCGAGAGCTTGCCCTGAAGCAGTTCGACGAGCGAGCCTATTTCCCCCGAACACCGCTCCCGGACTTCCTTCCACCGGGTAGCCGCCAGCCGCGCGATGCTGATCGAAACCTCGTAGCACTCCGTTCCGACCACCAGCGCTTCGACTTTGCCCGGCTGGATTTGCAGATCGATGACCGACCCGTGCCGCACATAGCTGCGGCCGCGCGGCAGACGGTTCTCGTAGTCCCGATAGGACTCCAGGTTGGTGCACCATTCACTCCCCCAGAAGGTTCGGGCCATCTTGAGGCCGTGCACCTTGACCGGACTGAGCCGGGCGCCTTTCTTGGTCCGTTTGGCCGCCTCTGTTTGCGCCTTCTTTTCCCGGCTGGCGACGGTAGTGTATGTCGGATACCAGTCGTCGTAATAACGCCGCCCCCTCGCCATCAGTCCTCCCTCCCGGTTGCACGGTTGATGTCCAACGAAAGTATCTGGAGCAACTCCTTGTCCGCCATCTCCGTCAGCATCTTCTCGGTCCCTCCCTCGATCACATCCTCGGCCAGCCGGGATTTCCCTTCGATCATCGCGTCGATGCGCTCCTCAACGGTCCCCTGGCAGACAAACTTGTGAACCAGGACATTCTTTTTCTGTCCGATCCGGAACGCCCGGTCGGTGGCCTGGTTCTCAACCGCCGGATTCCACCAGCGGTCGAAGTGTACGACATTTGAGGCGGCCGTCAAGTTCAAACCTGTCCCCCCGGCTTTGAGAGACAAGACAAAAAACGGCGGGCCATCCTCGCGCTGGAAGTCCTCCACTAGCCGGCGCCGCTCCACCACCGGCGTGCTGCCGTGCAGGACAAGGCCCCGCCGGTTGAACACGCCTGCCAGCAAAGCCTCCAGTGGGTCACACATCTCGCGAAACTGCGTAAAGACCAGAACCTTCTGCTGTCGATCAGCCAGTTCCTCGCAGATTTCGCACAGGCGCTGGAACTTGCCGCTTTCGGCCGGATCGAAATCCCCGTCTCCGGTCGTCTGGCTCGGATGGTTGCAGATCTGTTTGAGCCGCATCAGGGTAGCCAGCACGATCCCCTTGCGTTCAATTCCCTCGCTTTGTTCGAGTGACCGGGCCAGCTCGGCCAGCGTGTCGGTGTAAAGCGCAGCCTGACGCCTGGACAACAGACAGAACGCCTTGACCTCGGTTTTATCGGGCAGATCCGAGATCACGCGTTTGTCAGTCTTCAGGCGCCTGAGGATGTACGGTTGCACCAGCGCCCGCAGCGGGCCGTAACCTCGGCCGGCGTCTTCGATCGATTTGACGAAGGCGGAGAACTGGCGGCCGGACCCGAGCAGCCCGGGATTAAGGAAGTCAAAAAGAGACCACAGGTCACCCAACCGATTCTCGACCGGCGTGCCGGTCAAGGCCACCCGGGCCCGTGCCTTCAGCGCCCTCGCTTGCTGGGACTGTCTGGCGCCCGCATTCTTGATGGCCTGCGCTTCGTCGAGGATCACGATCGGCCAGAGGACCGACGAGAGCCACTTCAGCCGGGTGAGCATCGAATAGGTGGTGATAACCAGCCGTTTGTTTTCTGCCTCTTCCGGAAAGGTCTCCCGGTCGACTCGGTTTTCGGAAGGGTGAGCGACGAAACAGGTGATTTCGGGAGCGAAACGGTCGATTTCCGACTTCCAGTTGGCGATAAGGGAAGCGGGAACGACCAGGAGGGAAGGACCGACCGCCGGCGGCTGACCGCTGGCACCTGGCTGATGTCGACTGCCCGGGTTACGGGCGAGGAGCAGCGCCAGCACCTGGACTGTCTTTCCGAGCCCCATGTCGTCGGCCAGGCAGGCGCCCAAGCCCAGGCTCGTCAAAAAATCGAGCCAGGCGGCGCCCGTCTGTTGATACGGCCGGAGCCGGGTCTGAAGGCCAGGCGGCTGTCCGGCAGAGAGCGGGGACGGATCGCGCAGCCGATCGAGCGTCGCCTGCAGCCACTCTCCAGCCTGGATCCCGACCCATTCGCGTTCACCCGGGCCGGCCGGGACCGCTGTCCGCGATCCTCCAATCTCTGCCCCGGCCAGAAGCCGCATCCCCTCGATGAAGGTCAGGCCGTCAGGCGCGGTTTCCCGGACCCGGTCCCAGTGCTCCATCGCCTGACGGAGCCGCTCGGGATCCACTTCCACCCACTGGCCGCGCAGGCGCACCAGCCCGGCCTCCGCGCGCAGCAGCTCCCGCAGTTCGGCCACGCTCAAAACCCGGCCGTCCAGCATCACCTCCACGGAGAAATCGAGCAGCGCGTTCAGACCCAGCTCGGACCGGCTGCGGCTGCCGACCGTTACATTGACAACCGGCCGTGAGGCTTGCCGGCGCTTCCACCAGTCGGGAATTCGAACGATGACACCCGACTCTTCGAGGGCTGGGGTCTCTTTAAGGAAGGCGTAGGCTTCGGCCGGAGACCACGCCAGCGGATGGTACAAGTCCCCATCCTCGAGCAGGCGCCGGACCAGTGCGCTCCTTTGGGCGGCGGTCTGTACTGGAGACAGGAGAGAAAGGAGCGCCGTGCGGTTCTGTGTGCCGGAGTATTCCGCCAGAGCGCGCGACAAGGGCAGATGCTGGAGCTTCCCCTGAGCCGAGAGCCGGCTCGTGTAGGTGGCGAGAAACGCAAACGGACGCTCCGAATCCTTTTTGTTCTCGGCCAGGTGGAAGGTCACTCTCCCGACCATCCGCCACAGCGGATTACGTTCTCTCAGGTATTCGCGCACGCCGCCCGGGTGGCGCCGTACCCCGTCGCGCACGTGCCGGTCAAGATCCTGCCACCACCCGACGAGAGTCTCGGGCAGGAGATACTCCAGCCCGGTCATCGGCGGCGCCTCCAGGATGAGGGAGGCCAGTTCGCCTGGAGGAGGAGGCCCGATTTCTGGGAACTGCAGTGCTTCGCTTGCCGTGGGCTGGCGACAGACTTCCGTCAGGTATCGGGAGGCAAATGACCGCAGGAAGACCAAATCGAGCGGAAGCCGCGTCTCGAGCTCACGGGTCGCAAGGTGCAGAAGCCCTGCGCCGGCGCCCGCTTCAAAAGCTGAGAGCACACGGTCGACAAACGGGTCTTTTTCACCCGCCTCTGTCTCAGGGCAACGAACCTGCAAATGGCCTTGAGGAGTGATGGTAACCATTTGATTGGACGATTGACGATTGTCTCGAGGCGTCTGTCGGAACACACCCTCGAAAGAGAGGCCTGCAGAATCGGCAAGCGCCTCTACACCTCCCTTACACCCCGGAGACCTGATCGTCCGTCTCAGGCGTGGTCAGGGTGTCGTAGAACTCGACGTACTTGTCGCGGTCCGGAGAGTCACGCAAGGCCATCGCCACCCGCGGATGCTCGTTGAGCATGCCCGTGATCATGTAGGGCACGATGTAACCCCACTCGATCTCCTGCCGCAAGGGTAGGAACCGTTCTTCGATCAACTGCAAAACCGGGCGCAACTTGTACCTCGGATTCTGGAGAAAGCTCAGCAGCAGTTCCAGGCAGCAGTTCCCCGGCCCGCGTCCGATCCCGTAGACCGAGGCATCGAGCATATTACAGCCGTCGATGATCGCCTGAATGGTATTCCCAAAGGCCAGCTGCCGATTATTGTGCGTATGGATTCCAATAGTCTTGCCGGGCAGCGCTTCCCGGTACTTCTTCACGAGAAAGGTCACGTCCTCACAATACATCGCTCCGTACGAATCCACGACATAAACCGTCGGGATGCTGGTCTTGCTCAGGTCGTCAAGCGCCTCGTCAATCTCGCGCTCCAGGTTGGTCGAAACCGCCATGATGTTGACAGTCGTTTCGTAGCCTTTGTCGCTGATCATATCGCACAGCGCAATGGCTTTGTCGACGTCCTTGATGTAGCAGGCCACCCGGATCATGGAAAAGGGGGAGTCCTTTTGGGGCGGAATATCCTTCTCCTCAACCCTCCCGATGTCGACCATGCAGGCGAGTTTCATCCGTGAGTCGATGCCGTCGATGATCCTCTTGATCTCTTCATCTTCGCAAAACCGCCACTTCCCGAACTTCTTCGGATCGAACTGCTCCTTGGAAGCCTTATAGCCGATCTCCATGTAATCCACACCTGCACAACTCAGCCCGGCATAGACCGCTCGCACGAAGTCGTCTGTAAAACGCCATTGGTTGATCAGTCCACCGTCTCGGATGGAGCAATCCAGGACCTTGATTTCCTGCCGAAACATTTTGTCCTCCTTGGATCACGTTTCTCGGACCCCGAACGGCGAGGGTCCGAGCGCGGTGCATGGTACCAGAACAGCCGGACGAGTGGAAAGAAGCGAGTGTCCGAACCAGCCCGGGAAGCTTCAATGTTGTGTCGCAGGTTCGAGCAGCCCGAGCCGAAGCAGCTCCGCCCGCAACTGGGCCTCATCCTGGTACAGAATGCCTCTGATTCCCAGTTCCCCTGCGGCCTGGATGTTCACGGGCAGATCGTCGATAAAGAGGACCTCGGCCGGCGTGCAGCCGGCGCAAGCCAACGCGGTACGATAAATAGAAGGATCCGGCTTCATCGTGCCCACGCGGAAAGACAAAACGTAGTCATCGAACTCGTGAATCAGCGGAAAGACCGATTCCAGATACTCCCAATGCATCTCGTTGGTGTTCGAAAGAGCAACCATTCGATAATGGCGTTTCAGCTCTCGGAAGAGCCTAGCCGAGATGCATCTTCCATCGGGACTCGGGAGGGCGAATATGTATCCCCAGCCGCGTTTGAAATCTTCAAGACTCACCTGCATTTCAAGCAGCCGGCTGATGATTTCGTAGAACCGCTGGGTGGGCAGCTTTCCGCTCTCGTAAAGAAGCACGGCCTGATGCCCGGACATGCGTCTGGAGATTTCGTCGGCGGTCAGGCATGTGTACTGCATGATCCGGCGAAGAGCAGCGGGATAGTCCAGTGCGACAAGCACCTGCCCCACGTCCACAAGAAGAGTCTTTATCTGAATCGTCATTGTGATGAATCTATTCTGACACAGAGGGGGCCGGCCCGATGGCCGCACCTGACGCTGGAAGCAGACCAGAAACCAGGCAGTCCCCAGGTTGTGGTATTCGTCATCCCTCAGTCGCATGCGCCGGTCCTGATCAGTTACTAACGAACAGGTACTCCTTCATCCCATTACGCAGCAGGTAAGAGTTGTAGACACGGAAGGAAGGCATCATGTGCCGCAGGTCGACGTCGTGATAACGGGGACACGGGCGCAGCACACTGCTGCTGTTCCGGCATTCGAGGTTGTTCTCGTCCAGAATCCGGTACTCGGCCGGCCGTTCGGGGATGTTCTTAGCCGTAGCGATAAGCGCGAACAAAACCGTACCGGAGTGGCAAAAGCGCGAGAGATGGCGCATGAGGTAGAGAAACTCCTGTCGATCCAGGTAGTTCAGCAGATCCCAGGCGAACAGGATGTCGAAGCGCGTATATCCCTCGTAGGGCAGGAGATACTGGAACACGCCCTCGAAGTCGACCGAGTCGCTGCCGGACACGTAGTCAAAAGAACTGAGGGTGCGGTACAGATCCTCCACCCGGATGCGGCAGGAAAACCGCGACAGGAATTCAATATTGTGACCAACCGCGGGCCCAAGCTCCAGGATGTGATAAACGCGGTCCTTCCGCAGTTGCCTGAAGAGTGTGCCGAGCGCCAGGGAAGGCTGGACTTCGACCTGGCTACGGCCGCGGCTGGCTCCCGCTTCCTCCTTGACGCTTGGACCCGACAACCGCCGAAACCATTTCATTATGTTCTTGGAGCGGCTGTTCCAGGCTTGAAAGACATGCTCGCCTTCTTGAACTCCTCGTCCTTCTTAGCCTCTCCTTGAGATTCTATCTGGGTCTTCCTCAACAGCTCACCTTCGGGCTTGGGTTCGCGCACCGCCGAGGACTGCCTTTCTGCCGGGCGGGAGTCCATATCGATGCTGCCTTTGAATTTCGAGCCGTCTTCGAGCGTCACCCGAGGAGCGGTGATATTTCCATGCAACACCCCCGATGACCGGATCACGATCTTCTCTTCGCCGAAGATATTGCCGTGGACTTCGCCTTCGACGCTGATGATCTTGCCCCAGATGTCGGCCTTGACCCGCCCGTTCTTCCCGACGGTCACGTTGTGCTGCCGCAGCTCGATCCGACCTTCAACCTGACCTTGAACCACCAGATCTTCTTCTCCGGAAATATCTCCTTTTATTAAAACCGAAGACCCTATGATGGCGCGCTCGCGAAGTTGTTCAACCGGGCTCGGGTTGTGGATGGGGACGCTCGGCTGTGGGGCCGGCTCAGGCTGCGGGTACTGGGTATCGTTTTTCTTCCACATTATTTTTCTCTCCCGTGATTGAAGTAAGTTTTCTTTCTATATTCACTCCTACCAGATGTCAACCCATTTCCGAGGTGACCTCGACCACCGATTCAGCGAGATTCGCGGGCGACCGGGTAATATCGTTTCTGATTCTCAAAGAAGGGGCTGCGCTCATAAAACCACCACAATCGCCGCCTCGGACTGCCCCGGAATTCGGAATCCTCAGCCAGCTTTCTTTCAAACTCCGCCCTCAAGGCCGGATCCAGGCGCAACATCCTTTCAGCCAGTGGCTCGAGCACATATCCCTCGGCGTATTCGTGTTCCTGGAACGCGGCCAGGAAAAACCCCCATCGGAAGAAGGATTCGGGAGAGTCAGGCTCGAGCAGCAGAATGGCCAGGTCGCCTAAAGGCTGATCAGTCGAGACCCGGACCGAGCCGGCCGGATAACGCACCGTCCGGCGCTCGATGCTGGTGGTGGCCCGGACTTGCACCCGCCCCTCGTAAGCCGCTTTTTCCAACTCGTAGCCGGTTATCTGCCAGCTCTCCACCTGGACTTCGCGTGGCTTTGCCAGACGCTCCATGGCTATGCCATGAAGTCCCAGCCGATCAATAACGTCGGACCAGGCAGACGGAACCCAATAGGCTACCGGCCGCCCGGCCGTCGCCACCGGTTTGGAGGAATCGAAGTACGGGATCACCAGCTCCTGCTTCTCACCGGTCCACTCGATTCTCTTGGCCCCCGAGATCGGCGAATCAACCAGCCGCGAAGCCACACCGCGAAACGGAATCCGGCGACTCGGGACCGGCAGCGCTTCCCAGCCGAGAGGCACCTCGGCCGGCCGCAGGGCACGGTCTGTCTGGATTGCCCGTCGCAGAGCGTTTCCCTGGCCCTCGAGCAGACGCATCAGGCTTTCGAGGAAAACGTAGGTGCCCAGCACCCGCTGCCGGTAAGGTTTCAGTGAATGGTTCTCGACCAGCACCGTCGGAACGTGGCAGACATCGCCATAACCGTTCGAAAAGCGGAGGCTGGACGGGCCGGCCGTGATTCCCTTGGACACGTCCCGGTTGTCAACCGCAAAGATCAACGGGCCGGGAATGTGACCCATCCGCTCCAATTCGCGATCGACTTGCGGCCGGAGCTCACTCTCCAGCCACCGGGCAACGGCAGGCGAGTACGCGTTCCTGTAGTTGTAGCCATAGGTGATGTCATATTGATAATCGATTCCGTCTGTGACGTGCACGTCGACATACAAATCCGGACGCCACCGGTTGATCACCTGAACCACGGCCCGCACCTCGGGCGTGTCCAGCTTTCCAAAGTCGCGGTTCAGATTGAGGTTTTGGCCATTGACCCGCCAGCCCGTCTCAACAGGACCTTTCTGGTTGATTCGATTGTAGATCGAGGACCGCTCATGACCGTCGACGTTCAGTATCGGGATGAAAAGGAGGTTCACCCCGTCGAGCAGATTCCGCCTGGTAGCGCGCACGGTCAGATCACGAACCAGCATCAGGCCGGCGTCCTTGCCATCGATCTCGCCCGCGTGAATGCCTGCTTGAACCAGCAGCAGCCGTTTTTGCGAGCGTGCGGTCTTGGCAAAACCCGTTTCTTTCGACACCACCACCATCCAGATATCGCGTCCTTCCGCACTTCTTCCAATCGAAAGCAGCCGGATTTCGGGGGAAGCGGCGTCGAGTCGCTTCAGCCAGGCAAGAGTCTCACCGTAGCTTGGAGTCCGGGTCAGACCACTCCGTTCCGAGGCAGTAACCCATGGGTCGGCCGAAGGGACGATCAAGGCCTCGCTGGCGCCGCGCCAGGGAATGTCGGGTGGCAGTGGCGCCGGATACCTTTCAGAGCCCGGCTGTGCGAAAAGTCTCGCCGAGAGAACGGAGAAAAGGGAGAAACCTAGGATCAGGATCCTGCATCGCATCGCGTGATTCTAGCAACTACCGGACCTTTTTCCGACCGTCAGCGGACGCGCAGTGCGTCATCCTTCATCCTTCATCCTTGCCTCCGGCACGCATCCGACGCGCTCCGTTGGAAAGCGCTGCGCTTGCGGCTCCGTGGGGGCTTTGCCGTCATTTTTCATCCTTCATCCTTGCCTCCGGCACGCATCCGAATGCCCCTTGCGCACCCGGATAGTGGAGACGAGCGCCCATAGTGGCCGGACTCTCCAGACCTTCTCGCGGTTTTCTTGTTGTACCAGCTTGTCCGGCGTTGGCCCTCTGCCTTTCGCCATTTTCTCCTGAGCCTGGCGTTTTTCTGCCTTTCGCTACTGCCGTTTTGCCTGATTTGGGGACCTGAATGGCGGGTTCCTTTCTTGTCCACACCGGCATTCTTGAAAGCTGGCGACCAGAATGCCTTAACGGCTTGGCCGATGGTTCTGCTCGGCGTCTGGCTCGTCGGTTTTGTCATCGTCATGTTGCGGGTGACAGCCGGTCTCTGGGTGACACATGGCCTGAGACGCGATTCTTTGGCGCTTGACGATCCCAGCTGGTCGGCCGATGTGCTGGCATCGAGCCGGAAGCTAGGGCTTCGAGGCGACGTTCCGGTCCTGGTTAATCACCGGGTTGGCGCTGCGATCAGCACCGGCATTGTCAGGCCCTGCGTCATCGTTCCGACAGCCGCGCTCGAGTGGTCTCCCGAACAGCGGCAGACGATTCTTTATCACGAGCTCGGCCACATCAGACGACGCGACAATCTGACGAATGTCTTTGCGCTCGCGGTTTGCGCCGTATATTGGTTTAACCCGCTGGTCTGGTGGGCCGCGGCTCGGCTCAGGGTCTGCCGCGAGGCGGCCTGCGATGATCTTGTCTTGAGTTGCGGGACGCGGCCTTCGCGTTACGTGTCATACCTGCTTCAGGCAGCTTCTGCCCCTCGGTCGCGGCTGATTTCCGTGACGCTGTCGCAAATCTCGGTTTTGAAAAAGCGGGTACTGACCATTCTCGATCCGCACGTAAACCGGAGGGCTATTGGCCCGGCTCTGATCATAGCCTGCTCTTTCCTGGGCGCAACCGCCCTGGTGTCAATCTCTGCTCTCCAGCCGTGGATTGTTCCGGCCCTTACGGCCGGCCTGGGGGGAAGACTCGGACATGCCGGAGTGCCCGGCGCTGGCTTCTTCTCTGAAAGGCTCTTCACCGCGGGGCGTTACGAGGCGCGAGGATCGCAGGAGACAAGCCTGGTCTGGAGCTCAGTGGCTCTTCCCCCTGCTGTCCAAAGACCGCCCGTTTTCGCTGGGCGTTATCCGACACAGGTCATCACGATTTCGAGTGCGACTGGGAGTTTTGGGGCTGAAGCGGCCGTGCGATCTCGGAAGCCGGGGCGATTCCTGCCGGCCAGCGGCTCTTCGCGGGCAGCGCCCGCTGCTCCTCCCCGTGGTTTTCCTTATGCAGGGATCATAGCAACGAACCCCCAGCCCCCGGATGACCCGCCTGTCGAACCAGATAACCCGCCTGACAGTACCCCGTCCGATCTGGAAGTGACACGGGTAAGCCTTGGCACGCTGGGTGGCTCCCTGAGCCTGGCTAGCGATATTAATGAAGCCGGGCGCGTGGTAGGTGCAAGCACCGACGGAGTCGGGAGAAGCCAGGCGTTCGTCTGGAGCAAGGCACAAGGCATGTCTCATCTTCCGTGCCCTTGGGGCACGTGCGAGGCGATCGACATCAATAATTCCGGCCAGGTCCTCATTGTTGCCGAGGATGAAACGGGCGACAAATCCACCAGCTATTTCTGGTCACCCGACGGCACTCTCACGAACATAGGCAGTCTGGGCGGTCCCTCGACTCGCGGTCAGGAGATCAACGACCACGGGCAGATTATCGGAACGAGTGAAACGTCGTTCGGCGTCGAGAGCGCCTTTTTCTGGAGCCGCGATACGGGAATGCTCAATCTGGGCGGTTCGAAGGCCGTCACGCTGAACGAGCAGGGACAAGTTGTCGGTTGGGCTTCTTCTTACGCCTTCTTCTGGGATTCCGCCACGGACACCTTCCGGCGCATAGGGGACATGGACGTACAGGCACAGCCGTTCGACATGAACAACCGGGGCGAGATCGTTGGCTATGCTCATGTCGGGCAGAACAACCAGCCAAAGGCCTTTTACTGGAACGAGACCGACGGAATGACCCAAATCGAGCTCCCAGGCGCCCCGGCCTTCAGCTGCGCCTTCCGCATCAATGACGCGGGGGAGGTCCTCGCCCTGGCGAAAGACGCACAAGACCGGGAGCGTACTTTTTCCTGGCAACCCGGCCAGCAGGCTCGAGAACAAAGCGTGCCTGATTTCCTGCGCCCGCAGCTCGAATGGCAGCTGATGTCAACCGCCACATCATCGTCGCTGGCGCTGATCGGCTCCAACCTGCCGAGCGCGAAGCTTGTAGAGGAGCTGGCCAGAGTCGACTTCAGCGCAGGTGCAGAGCCGACAGCCCTGGCTCAACTGGTCAGAATGAATGGGCGGGGCCAGATCGCCGGCAACCTGCTGCGCCCGGACGAAAGCGAGATTGAGGCGGTGCTTTGGGAAATCCGACTTCCGAAAGTAGAAGAAAGCGTTCGGGAAGTCCTCAGAGAACTCCCCGTCACGACTCCGACGCTGAGCCTGAGGATGAAACTCGAGACTGCCCTCGGCGCCCTCGCCACCAATGACTATCAAGCAGCCGGCTCGAGCCTCTTCGCCTTCCTGGATGGTCTGAACGCTGCTGATTCCACGATTGTTGAGGCCAGGCGCGTTCGCTGGACTCAAGCCGTCGAGGAAAGCCTTGACCGCATCAGTCATTTCACGATCCTGAAGTAACCTCACCGGGTGGTTTAGCTGCTGGCGACGCAGTCCCGTTCCTCGCGGAGCGAAATTCCGCCGCTTTCAATACAGATTCGCGCGCATTGGGAGGGTGTTGAAAAAGGGGTTTAGGCCTGAAGGGCCCTGGACTTTGGCGAAAATAACCAGATGTGTGAACGTTTTTTACGCCGAAGGCGTTAGGC
>JBHGBF010000226.1:0-15752 GCA_041946865.1 Acidobacteriota bacterium
AGCACCGGCCTCTCTCCTCGTTGCTGCCACACTCCGAACAAAAAACTGAGGGGTTACAATCCATGGCAAAGTCTAGTTGATTTTTTAGCAGTTTGGTGCTCTCTGCCGCCGATTCTCCGTTTTCGCCCTGGACGGTCGCAAACTCATGTCCCAGCAGTTGCCGGCATGACAAATTCGGGGACAGGTTCGACTGAATTTAGGAGTCTGTGACAATCCTGCTACCCGGCCCCAGAGCCCGGGTAGGCGCTGCAACCTTATCAGCGCGGAGGTAATGCAAGTCTAGGTCAGTGGGAAAGAGGCGCGACAGACCTCTCTGGAACGAGTAGAAAACAAGACGTTGAGAGCCGCGAGGTTCTGGTCGCGCAGCGACCCCCCGGGGTCGAGCCTTTTCAACACCCTCGCAGTGTTCGCGGCTCCACCCGATCGGCGGGTTTACTCCCGCGGATCGCTGCGCCAGCCGTATTCGCCGATGAGGGGAACGAAGGTACACCGTTCGCCCCGGCGGCGCTCGAACCCCTGCTCGGTGCGTACGACGGTGTACAGGACTTGTGAGAAGTCTTCTTCGAGGGGGATGACCAGCCGGCCGTTCAAGGCTAACTGATCGAGGAGCGGAGTGGGAACATCAGGCGCGCCGGCTGTCACGAGGATGGCGTCGTAAGGGCTGAATTCAGGCCAGCCGAGCGTACCGTCTCCGTGCTTGAGCGTCCATCCGGTATAGCCCAGTCCGGACAGCCGTTCCTGTGCCTGCCGGTAAAGCTCGGGGATTCTCTCAATGCTGTAAACCCGGGTGCCCAGTTCGAGAAGGATGGCCGTCTGGTAACCGCTTCCGGTCCCCAGCTCAAGTACCTTTTCACCGGGCTGGATTCTGGCCGCCTCGGTCATCACAGCGACCATGAACGGTTGGCTGATCGTCTGGCCCTGTCCGATTGGAAGGGGGTTGTCCGTATAGGCCCGGTGGGCGAGGTCCGGCGGAACAAACTCCTCACGAGGAACTCGTTGAAATGCTTCGAGCACCCGCTGGTCCCGGATGCCCCTCGCCTTGAGCTGGTGCTGGACCATTTGTTCTCGGGCCCGTGCGAAGGTCTCATCCATGGTTAACCCCGCGCGCTTATGCTTGCGGCTCTGAGGTGCCGGCCTCCTGGACGGCCTGCTTCAGCCGGCGGGACAGACGCTGGTGGAACTTGCGCTGCTCGTATTCGCTGAACTCCTCCCAGACGAGCTGCCATTGGGCTTCGAGAGCCTGTAAATCAGGCAGCGAGTCGGTCCGGTAAAGCTCGGCAAGGTAAGAATAGAAGAGTGGCGAGCAGTTGCCGCACACCTCTTTGACATATAGAAAGGAGCGGCGGTGCAGGGGCGAAGGTCCAAACTCCTGCAAGGCGCGCTGGTGTTCGGGGGTGGAATATCCCTTGTGCCGGGCAAATCCATACTGCGGATACTGCGAATCCAGGCCTTCCATCAGCTGGTCACGGTGGGTCTTCGCGACAATAGAAGCGGCGGCGATCGAGAAACAGCAGGCATCGCCCCCCTTGATACCGTTTTGGGGCGATGTCAATCCGGGGATGATGCGGGCATCAGTCAGGACAAATTCGGGCACCAGGCCGAGGTTTTCAATAGCTCGCCGCATGGCCAGAAGCCCTGCCTGGTAGATATTGATCTGGTCAATCTCTTCGACGGAGGCGACCCCCGTGCCGACTGCGACGGCCTTTTTTCGAACCTGCTCGACCAGCTGCTGGCGGAGCTCCGGCGTCAGCTTTTTGGAATCATCGATGCCGAGGATCCGGGTCCGGGGCGGAAATACGACTGCCGCAGCCACGACCGGCCCGGCCAGCGGACCGATGCCGGCCTCGTCCACCCCGGCGATCTGGACCAGTCCCGATTTCCAGAGACCGCGTTCGAGCCGCAGCAGCCGGCTGATCCGGCGCCGTTCGCGCTTCTCGTCATCGGCTCTTTTCTTGAGAAAGTCGTAGACCTGCCGGACCCCGTTTCGGCCGTCCTGCGCAAGCAGGCGCAGCAAACGCGGAGTGGGCCGCCGGTTCAGAAAGCGTCGCCGAACCTGGGTGATCGATAGAGCAGAAAGATCCAAATCCATCACTCTCCGACAAAAATGATGTTGCCGAAAGCCGACGGAACGTGAAAATCAGGAACTGCCGTGAAAGTCGGACACCATGCCAGGTACTCACGCTCAGGCTCCTCTCCCGCCATCCGGTACAGATTCAGCCGCCAGGCATCCCCGATGCCCGGCCTTTGGCGGTTGCCGAGCCCCCCGAGCAGGGGCGAAAACGGGACGGCCAGGACCACACTCCAGACGCCGCACTCCTTGTCTATGGCGGCACGGACCCGCAAGCCTGAGCTCCACCGGTAGTCTACATCGACCCTTGGTTTTCGTATATGAAGATCCAGCCACTGGCCGAGCGGGCTGACTTCGAACTCGAAATAGTCGTCACATGACTCCGGGCGCAAAAAAACCTCCACCACATCTTTCTCCCAGAGACCCGGAACGGAGGAGGTGGTCGCCCATTCCGGATTGACGTTAAGCTCGGAGAACCAGCAGCAGAAGTGGAAGTAGAGATCGGTCGCGGTCCAGACCGACTTGACTTCCGTCATATTCTGCCATCCGGCTCCCTTTTCTTTCAGGGCCGCCTTTCCATTCCAGTAGCGGCTGATCGAGACTTTTTCGGCCTTGTCCCAAGCGGTGTGTTTTTCGTCGAGAGGTGCGTCGCCTGCGGCGGCGGTGAAGCAGCTGAACAGAGTGTTTTCGGGCATTTGGATTCAATTATAATTTTAGCCCGTGAAAATCAAAACCATCGGCCTGATTGGCCTAGGCCGTTTTGGAACAATGGCTTACCAGTATCTGCGGGCATCCAAAGAGATCCGGGTTTACGATGCGAACGAAAGCGCTCTGCGGCAGTGTCCCGACGCCCGCAACTTCGCCGACGCGGCGGCCGCCGACCTGGTTGTTCTGACGGTTCCCATCTCGGCGGTTGAAAGAGTTTGCCAGGACATGGCACGATTGCTCAGACACGGTCAGTTGGTGGTTGATACATGCAGCGTCAAAGAAAAGCCGATCAAGGTTATGCTGCGGGAACTGCCCGAATACGTCGAGATTCTCGGCACTCATCCGCTTTTTGGCCCCGATAGCGGGAAAAAAGGGATTGCCGGGCTGAAAATCGCGCTCTGTCCAGTCAGGATCCAACCCGGTTCCTACCAGGCGATCCTCCGGTACCTGCGGTCTCTTGGCCTGATCACTCTCGAAACGACTCCCGAGGAACATGACCGCCAGATCGCCCGGACACAGGCGGTCTTCCACCTTATCGCTCAAGCCTGCAAGCGTCTGAACTGGGGAGGAGAAGACATCACGACACCCGGCCCGGAAACGTTTTTCAACCTGCTCAAGAGCGTTCAGAACGACACCGATCAACTCTTCTTCGACCTCCAGCGGGAGAACCGGCACGCCGCCAAGGCGCGATCGGAATTTATCGAAGAGGTCATCCGTCTGGACGGTGACCTGAGCAGGGATATGGGAAAGGAATGAGTTCTTCGTTCGGGGATAAAATTCGACTCTTCCTGGTGGGCTGGCTGGGTTACCTTCTGGTCTCGGCGATCGGCTATACGCTGCGCTACCGCGTCGAGGGTTGGGAGGATTTCCAGCGATCCAAGGATCAAGGGAGAAGTGTCATCTTCTCTTTCTGGCACAACCAGATTCTGCAAGCCACGCATTTTTTCCGTTTTCGAGGCATCGTGGTCATGAGCAGCTCCCACCGGGACGGGGTCTACACCAGCCGGGTGATCGAGAAGTTCGGTTACGCGATCGTCCGTGGATCGAGCACCCGGGGTGCTGTTCGGGCCTTGCTGGAGATGAAAAGGCATCTGGAACAAGGCCGGGATGTCGGCTTCACCGCCGATGGCCCCAAAGGGCCGGTTTACCGGGTAAAACCCGGGCCGGTGTGGCTTTCTCAGCGCACCGGCGCACCGATTATGCCCTTCCATGTCCAACCGGAAAAATACTGGGAAATGAAAAGCTGGGACCGGTTTCGAGTAGCCAGGCCTTTTTCGAGAACCCTGGTCAAGATCGGGCGGCTGTTTGTTGTCCCTCCGGATTCGGACGAAGAGCAATGGATCGGGATCTACCAGCGTGAAATGGACCAGCTGAAAGACTACTGTGAAAAGTACTGGAAAGCGCACAAATAGCGCGGAGGGACGGCGATGGCACGATTTCCGGAACGGATAGGCTTGGGTCGATCGGAGTTGTCGGTCTGTCCGCTGGGCGTCTCCGGCGGTTACGGCGTCGACAAGCCGGCTCTGCTTCGCGCCTTCAACCGGGGCGTCAATTACTGGTACCACGGAACAAGACGCGGCAGCGGGATGCGTGACGCCATCGTCGAGCTTGTCAGGGCGGGGCACCGGCAAGAGCTGGTGGTGGTCATCCAAAGCTACGCAAGAGTTGGTTGGATGGTCGAGTGGTCGGTCACACGCGCCCTTAAGTCGCTCGGTCTGGATTACGCGGATGTGCTCCTTCTCGGCCTGTTCAACCGGATGCCGGCGGACGGAGTCATGGACCGGGTCATGCGGGTGCAGGAAAAGGGGATGGTCCGCTGCCTTGCAGTTTCGGCTCACCGGCGGCCGAGTTTCCTGACTTACGCCGCCGATCCTCGCTTCTCGATTCTCCACATCCGTTACAACGCCGCCCATGTCGGGGCCGAAGCCGAGATTTTCCCGCAGCTGCGGCAAGAGAACCGGCCGGGAACCGTCGCCTACACCGCCACGCGCTGGGGGACCCTGCTCAAAGCCGGTCAGATGCCCCCGGGGGAAAGACCGCTTCGCGCCCGCGACTGCTACCGCTTCGTGCTTTCCAATCCCGATTTCAATGTCTGCATGACGGGTCCCAAGAACGGGGCGGAGCTTGACGAAGCCCTGACGGCGCTCGAAGAAGGCCCGCTGAGCCCCGACGAAGCTGAGCGGATACGGCGGATCGGCCGCCATGTGCACGCAGGGGCGTTTTTGGGAAAGTGAAGTCGGGCGCACGGCTGGTCGGCCAGCTCGTCAGCGGAGCCCGACCGCTTGAGTGCTCCCGGCGGCCTCCACGGCGACGGTACTAATGGCCGACATGTGCTTTTCGTGATCTGGGCGGCTTGCGGGAAACAAATCGCGAGGCGCATCCTCCGCCCTTTTCAATACCCTCGTGGCTCTCTGCCGCGGTTTGAAAAACGTGCTTTCAAGCCCCGGAGAGGGACGGTCCCGAGCGCGCTGTTAAGAGGGCGGAGCGGCTCTCCCCTCGGGATCTGGCCGATCGCGGTAATAGGCGGTGATCAGGTTCCGCTCGATCGTCTTGTGGAGACTACCCGTGCTTGAGGCGCGCAGCGCCTTTCGCGCGCAAGTTCCGCAGAGGAGATATCCGATGAGGACACCGCGCTGTCGATAGAAGTAACAATTCAAGGAGAGAGCGTTTTGACCTTGATACCTGACTGCGCCTGCCTTACGCTTCATGCATCCCGGACAGAGATCGTCTGCGTGGAACCAATACTCTTTGATTGCGTTGCCGAAGCGAGCTTCTCCGAAGGCGGCGAGCTGGTCAAGCAGTTCATCGGCATTGTCCTTTTTGTGTTTCATAGTGATGAGCTCCGTTGAGCCCGGCGGCACGAAGGCTTGGCACAGACGCCGCGCTCCTTCGTGCAGGATAGGCTGAACCTCGTCAAAGCGCCAGAAGATTCGGGAGATTTGGACCGCTCTGGAGAAAACCCAATTCCATGCCCGTCGCCTCCGCTGCGGTCGGCCTGCTGGTTTGGGTGGTGACTATTCGCGTCGGCTGGTGGATGGGGACGAGTCTCAGACCAGAACCTGGCAGGTGGGGCTGGGTCGGCACTCAGACGGAACGATACCGAAAAGTAAGCCTCTCCATCGACGACATCCACGGCCTTACCGTTCTCGATTCCAAGTACACCTTCACCGGCGATCCACAGCTCCTGGGGCTGGGGATACAGGCCTATACACTCGGGATAGCCTGGGAATTCGACCCTTACTTCGGGCTTTCATATGCCGCGTGGATCGACTTCCTCATCAACTGGAGGCGGTATATGACTACCTTTTGAAGCTGGCCCGTGTCCGCTTTCTACTCGCCGACGACGCCGGCGCCGGCAAGACGATCATGTCGGGTCTGCTTATCCGTGAGCTTGAGCTACGTGGTCTCGCCGAAAGGATACTAATCGTTTGCCCAGCGAATCTGTCTTTTCAGTGGCAGCGCCCAGGAATTCAAGCCAGAGCCTCAACCGGAACCGGAATCGGGACCCCAGCTCCAGGATCGGACTCTCAGGATCTTCGGCCGGATCCCACCAGAGGTGTGGAACCGGCTTGGCACCAAGATCCTACCGAGGCTGAAGGCGGGAACCGACGTGCGAGTGAGTGTCGATTTCGCGGTGACTGTGCCTGGCGATCTCGCGAAGGCTTTGGAGAATGACTTCCGCCAGGTCATCCAAGATTTGGGGCTCGGAAATGTGAAGATTGAGGGATAAGGGCTGCACGGTCGTGAAACAGCGCGTCACAGAGGAGCGAGAGAACTTTGTCAAATTCGGCGCCGGCGACAAACCATCCCTTTTCAATCCTCCTGCCGGAAAGCTCTCGACCACCGAATGAATAGTCTAGATAGGCATCGTCACCTGGCGCGGCCGCGCTCCGGCTCTCCCAGAAGCCAGCAAGCGCCGCGGACGTCTCGAGTAGACGGAACTCATTGGATTGGACAGATTGGATGGACGGAGCTCATCGTCCCCTTCAAGTAATGCTGAAACACGAGGTCTCAGCGGTCGGCCGCACCCGTCTTGAGGCTAGCCAGTCCAGCGCGGACAATGCGAGACCCTGATCCCTCACACTCACTTCATGGAATGCAGACCGATCATGTTTCCTTCGCTGTCGTAGACGAGCGAGATGAAGCCGTACTGCCCGATCGAAAACTTCTCTTTTTCGATCCGCCCACCGGAGGAAGCCGCTTTGGCCGCCGCGACCGCGCAGTCATCGCACATGAAATACACGAGTACGCTGTTTCCTCCCGAAGACATACCCGGGAACCGGACGAGTGCTCCGGGCGAGCCGTATTTCTCGTTGTTCCCCGGAAAAGCCCACATGGCGCCCGCGTCGTCAAGCTTCGAGAGCTGGACATCAAAGACGCTCTCGTAAAATCTCTTCGCGCGGTCCAGATCCTGTACGTAAATCTCGAACCAACCCACCGGATTCGTGTTCATAGTGTTGTCCTTTATTTCGAGCGTTGAGAATCTTAGGTCAGCGGCCAGCGATGCGGCGCTGAAACAGAAGCGCTGATTGTCTTGATTGTAGCACCGGTCATCGGATCGGCTCGGTCGGGAAGGTTCGCCAAGCGGTGCACAGCTGAAGCGACGGGCGACTCTTGCACCGTGCCAGCCGGCGCAGTCCGGTCGCTCGGATAGCGGCGCCCGCTCTCGGAGGGCGGGCGCGCTCTCCGCTTCACATGAGGCTCCGTTCGAGGAATGGATCGACCAGGCGAACGGGCGACTTAGACCCGACTTCCACTTCTCCACTTCCTCTAGACGGCGCAGGCAGGTGATCGTGTCGAAATAGCCGGCTCCCCCCGCTATCCTGTCGCTTCCACTGAAATCCCTAAGCCAACGTGTGCCTGCTCATCGGCGTGGTCCACTCTCAGACCGGCGTTTCTGGCCCACTTTCTGGCCGGCGTCTTCAGATGGCGAAGAAGTCGAGGTTTTTCCGGCAAACTACGTCTTTCGAGGCGTATACGTTTCCGCAGGTCAACACGGAATCGACTTCCGCTATCGGCCCGCGGCGTTTACGCGGGGCCTGATGCTTTCTCTCATTGGAATACTCGCCGCTATTGGGATGGTGGCCCCAGCGTGGTCGGCCCTGACCTGAGGAAGCTTAGACATTGGAGCTATTTGGGAATTTCTGATCGTTGAAAGACGGCCTTAGAACGCGGTGACGGCGACTAAAGGCGCGAGCGAGTGGTGAGTGCGTGCGGATCTCGGGGGTAAAACAAGCCGAACGGTTCTCCCCTGGACTCGAACAGGAGGAGTACTGCCGAGAAGGTCCATCAGCGTAGTGGAATCGGGCAGGTCCACCGGTTCGATACTAAAGTCGAACGCCGTCTGTGTCGTATCGTTGTTGATCGCTGTGATAACTAAGTCCTGGCCTGCGGAACGGGCAAAAACATACTGTTGCTGAGTCGCCAGGAGGGTGAGGGTCCGGCCCCGGCGAAGAGCCTCATGGCCGCGGCGAAGAGCGTGTCAGTTGGTCAGTTTGCGAGTTTGCGGACATGTTGCAGCACGCTTTATAGCGGGGGCCGTGTCTAAAGCTTTTGATTGTTAAGGACTTAACACCTAAAAACTTTAGACACGGCCCCCGTTATGCGATGTGATCTGCTCGAACGACTGAGAGTGGGCGAATGAAATCGTGGCAAGCGTGACACACACGACAGACCAGAATATGTTCTTAGACATAATCGTACTCCCAAGATTGAGGACCATTGATTCATCACCAGTCACCCATCCCGCCGCAGTGTATGCAATTGCACTCATCCTGGGGGAAACTCTCTTCCGGGCAGCCGGAGCAGACTGCGCGGTAAATTGAGGGGTAAAGGTAGCAGTAGTCGGCGCAGAACTCCAGACTGCCGTACTCTATGTGCTTCGAGTTGTACATCAGGGTACCCCCGCAGGAGCAGTTATAGGTGTAAACTTGGTCCTTGCATTTCGCCATCCAGCATTCGTTGTTTGGCCCGCACGTTTGCCATTGTAGAGCAACGGGGTACTCTGAGAAGAGATAATAGAGAACCAACCCCAACATCATTACCACGATTCGACGCTTCCTGAAGGTCATGTGCCCTCCTTTAAAGCGACTATATCTCGTACAGCGGTGGTTCAGTCCATTGCCTCACTTGACCTTCTTGCATCCGGCCGTCGATGAACGTTCTAATGATGCGTTCCAGACTTCGGACCCAGCATGTGAGTCCGGACATGATAATCAGATACAACTCCGAATGATTCTTCGTCAAGGCGATTTGGAATTACCAAGTAACCCCTCAGTTTTCGTACGGCGAGGCTCAAGGCGTCACAGAGTCAAGCGCAAAGCAATAAAGTAGATCCTGGCATCTGACTTCGGATTTCAACATGGGGATCCGAGATCCAACGATTGCGGATATCAGAGGCCAATCTGCGGAATCGGGCTTTAGCGTTGAAGCAGCCGATTTCCCCCGAATGTAGACGATCATCCAAACGCGCGGAATTCTGAACACCAGCCGGATTCAGGAACAGATCTTGCCTATGGGAGTATGTCAAGATCATCTGCGCAGAGCGCGAAGGTCCTGGCCTGCATGACATTGCTTCACGATCACTCCTTCCGGGGCCTCGGATTAGAGTTTGAGGATGTCATCCCAGCCCCTGCGGTGTTCCGGCCGCTTGATGAAGGGGTCTGCTTCCGGGGCATTGGTGGCGCGCATGTTCCGGTAATCCCACTCGATCTTCTTTCCGGCGCGGTACGCCACGTTGCCCAGATGGTTCGCCTCGGTCGTCCAGCCTGAGTATTGGAAATTCGAACCGGGCGCCGGTCCGACCCCTTTGGCGTAGTTGACCCACTCGACATAGTGTCCCGGCGAGCGGGGCAACGTCGCAGGGGGCGTTTTGAAATCCTTGAACTTTTCCTCGGGCAGGAGTTTTCCATTGCCGAGCAGCATGCCTTGCTCCCCGATGAAAACCTGCGAGCGCTCGCCCCACTCCGGCGTCCATCCGGGAGGTTTGCTGTCGCCTTGGTGCCAGACCAGCTTGAGCGCGGGCTGCGAGCCGACCGCCGCGTATTCAAAGGTCGCCCGCAAGGTCGCGGGCGCCAGTTCGCCATGCGCCTTCGGCACATTGGGGGAGACCGCTTCCACCGTCAGCGGGGCGAGCACCTTCCCACCGGTCTCATCGGAGCGCCAAAGATTCAGCACCGTGTAGGGAACATCGTTGTCGTGACTGCCGAGATCGCTCATCGTGCCGTTGCCAAAATCCCACCATCGATACCATCTCGGGCCAGGGAAGTACGTGGCATGATACGGTCGCGCAGGGGCAGGCCCGAGCCACAGGTCCCAACTCAGATGGTCGGGGACGGGCATCTCCTCCTTGAACCGGTCCACGATCTGGATGCCGTTGTAAAAGCCGTGAGGTTTGTCGAACTTCTCGGCAGACGCGGCCTCCTGAAGTCCCCACGCCCGACTTACCCAAACATGGACTTCGCGCACCGGTCCGATCACTCCGGTATCGAGGATCTCGCGGATCGTGCGCCGGCTTTCAGAGGCATGTCCCTGGTTGCCCATCTGCGTCGACAGCCGCGGGTATTTCGCGGCGGTTTCGCGGATGAGGCGGGTTTCCCAGATGTTGTAGCAGAGCGGTTTCTCGCAGTAGACGTGTTTGCCGTGGGTAAGCGCCAGGTAAGTGGCGATCGCATGCGTTTGCTCAGCAGTCGAAACCACGACGGCGTCGAAGTCGTTCGGGTTGTCGAAGACACGCCGGAGGTCTTTGTAGGTTTTTGCCTTGGGAAAGAGCTTAGAGGCAGCGTCCAGGTAATTCTGATCCACATCGCAGAGGACGACGACATTCTCGTCGGGGTGCGGTCCCGCCGTCGGCTCCGCCGGGCGCCTTCTCGGCTCCTGGCCCGGGATAATGGTGAGTTGGCGCATGTTGGCCAGGCCGCGACCGCCGACTCCGATAAACGCGATATTCAGCTTGCTGTTGAGATTCTGGCCTCTCAGCAAGGCCGGCGCCCCTGCGATCGCCGTCCCGGCCACGAGCACCCCTGAGACGAACTCACGGCGAGTGACCCGGGACTGGTTTCTCTCGTATGTGACGTTCTTCATTTGTTTCTCCTTTCCGGCCTCGTCCACCAGTCATTTCTACATCCATCCCCGGGTCCCCAACAAGCCAAAACAAAGCCTCATACGAAGACGGAGGGCTTATCCTCAGACTCTTTGTGACCGTCAGTCCTCCATGCTCCCGAGGGGCAGGATCGAAACAGGCAGGCCGTTCACGGTCTTGATAAGAATCGCGGCCAGAGGCTGATTGCTCAGAATTCGTACCGTCCCTCGTGTGCCGTGCAGTCCTCCGATCAGCTCTCCTATGAAAGACGCCATCTGTTCGCCCGGCATCAGATCCAGAGATTCTTGGTGCTCTCCCCCCTGCTCCTCCCGCACTTGAAGGCTTATTGATGCCGCTTTGTCACCGATATTCACAATCGCCAGCGCGGTGCTCACCAGGGCAGTTTCCGGTGGAGGTCCGATCGTGCCGGAGGGCGGAAGATCGTGATCGTAGGCGCCGATGGCCGTGAATCGGCCGCCAACCGAGGGCACGGCGGTCTCCGCTTGCACCCGATCATACCCGACAAGCTGAAAATGGGCGATCACCTGGACCGGCGCCCGCGACACGACTCGCGCATAGCCGGCTGACGGGGAATTCCCGCTCGTAACAAAAATCCCTGACGTCGTTGGATAAAGACGGAATTGGGTGGCATCAGCCGGGCCGGAAAATCCCTGGAGGCGTACCTCAAGCGGCTCTCCGCCCCGTGAGAAGAAGCTGATTTCGCCCGCGTTGGTCGTGTTGGAGAGGTTGACGATGCTGATGGCCGTGCGCAGCAAAAGATCGGGGCCCAGCTGCCCGTGCGCGACCTGCGGGAGGACTGTTTCAAATCGAGGCGCCTGAGGGGAGTCGATCGTCACCCCAAGTAACTGCTCCGGCGTTTCAGCGGACTTGTAGTCAATAATGACTTTTGAAATTGTCTGGTTGTCGGACGCTTCCAAACCGATGAAGACGTTCCAAGCCGCCTTTTCGATACTCTCTGTAAGCGTCCCAAGAATGCCTCCCGCCGGGCTCGCGGCCGTCACAGAAATCTGCAAAGCCTCCTGGCCTCCAAGAAGATTTAGCCCCACTTTTTTCACATCCCTGCGGAAGTCAACGACAAGTATCGATTCCGTCTGGTTTCCCGCTGTCTCATTGGTGATTACAGGATGGACGGGGAGCAGGACCGGCACCGGGAGCGCCCAGGGTCGAATCACCGGAGTTCCCGCAGGGTGACTCGAAACGAAGATTCCGTAACGCTTCCAGCCAGAACTGGCGTCAGCACCAGTAGTGAGTCCGGGTAACAGCGTAACTGAACGACCCCCAAAATCCTCGTGGGTCAGCCTTCTCAGCTCCGCGTGTACATTCAGGAAGAGTAACAGCAAGACAAGAAGCCGCATAATATCCCTCCGTTCGTCGGGGCCATTCTATCACCAGACAGCCAGAAGTGTTAACTTTCTCGCACGTGTCGTTGGCTGCGCAAGCGTATGAGCCGGTAGTTACGATAGTTACGAGCGCTCTTTCGGAGTGCGGCAGCCATGCTAAGCCATGCTGCCGCTTTGTGCCGCCGGCCGTCTGGAAGATCGAAAGGAAAAGGGCCGCCGCACTCCGAAAGAGCGCTCGGCGCGGCTGCGGAGTGGCTTCAGAGACAACGTGATGGGAGGTGCAGAACCCTCTTGGAGCAGGAGTGCGCGGCAACGAGGCAGGCAGATGAGATCGCAAGTGAGGCCGTGGCGCGATGCTGTATTAAGAGAAGAGCGGAGGTCGGACCTGGTTTATTCCGTTTTCAAAGCGGCCACGGGATCGACATGGGTCGCGCGCCATGCCGGCGCCACGCCCGCCAACAGTGCGAGCAGGGCCAGCACCACAGCTGCGCCGAAAAACGCCATGGCGTCGGTAGGCCGCACCCCATAGAGCAAGCCCGCCATGAGACGAGTCATTCCCAGGGCGCCGGCTACGCCGAACGAGATACCGGCCGCCATCAGGACCAAGGCGCGCCGAAAGACCATCCAGATCACGCCCGAGGCGGAGGCGCCGAGCGCCATGCGTATGGCGATGTCGCGAGTCTGCTGCGAAACCAGGCTCGCCAGCACGCCGTAGATCCCGATCGCGGCCAGCGCCAGAGCCACGGCGGCAAACACCGTCACCACCGTCATGCTGAAACGCCGCGGCCGGACGGAGTCGCCAATCACCTCTTCCAGCGGCTGCGCTTTGGAAATCGGCAACAACGGGTCGATGTATTGTACAACGCGGCGCAGATCGGCAATCAGGGACGCGCTGTCCCGCTCAGAGCGCACCACGATGTTAAAGGTGCGAGACCAGGGCTCGATGAGGGAGAGCGGCGCATAGACCTGAACGATCGTCGGCTCGTCCAGGGTGCTTTGCTTCACGTCGCCGACCACCCCGACTATGGTCATCCAAGGGGCAGTAGACGCTTCGATGCCCCATTTGATGCGCCGGCCGATGGGATCCTCGCCCGGCCACAACATTTCCGCGAGCATGTGGTTGATGATCACGGCAGGCCGTTCCGGGCGGTCGGCTTCCGTAAAACCGCGCCCGCGCTTGAGCGGTATGCCGAGAGCCTCGAGGTAGCCGGGAGAAGCCCAGCTCACGGCAACGGTCCGCTCTGTTATCGGCCGTGCGGTCCGCTCGGGCGTAAACACGCGGCGTTCTCGCACACCGAGCGGCAAGTCGCTGCCGACGCCGAACGCCAGGACACCCGGTATAGTGCCCGCCGCCTGAACCACCCGGTCGCAGAAAGAGAGCATCTGTCGGGCATCCGCGTACGCTCCCAAGGGCAGTTCCACTTGGACGAGGACACTCTTCTCCGTCCGGAACCCTGGATCTGTGTTGACCAGATGCAGAAAACTTCGAAGAAGCAGGCCGGCCCCCACCGAAAGCACCAAAGCCAGAGCGATCTGAGTAGCGGCCAGCGTTCCGAGCAGCCGGGAGCTCCTGCGGCCCGCCGTCGCAGTCCGGGGGGAGTCCTTCAGAGTTCCCCCCTCGGTTCCTGAAGCGCTGCGAAAGGCCGGCAGGACACCGAAGAGCAGCGGCGTCAACAGGGCAAGCATAACCGCGAACCCGAGTACGCGACCATTGAATGCAATCGATTCGACGCGGGGCAGGGTTTCGGCCCCGAACCACAGCAAGGCCCGCAGCGCAAACCAGGCGAACAGCAATCCAAAGGCGCTTCCCAGCATGCCCAGCACGAGCGACTCGGTCACGAGTTGACGCACGATGCGCGCCGAGCTTGCGCCGAGCGAGGAGCGGACCGCGATTTCCCGCTGGCGGGAACCAAAGCGGGTCAGCATCAGATTGGCGACATCGGCGCAGACGATCAAGAGCACGATGGCGACCCCTCCCAGCAGCACCAGGAGCATGTTTCTGCTGCGGCCTGCCGTCTCCTCATTGAGTGGAACGACGGGGATGGACATTCCGGTAGGGAGGCTCTTCAGAACCTCAGGGTATTGCTCCACCAATGCGGCCTTCATGCTGTCCATCTCGGCGCGGGCCTGGCCGACGGAGACGCCCAGCTTCAGGCGAGCGACAACCGTCTTGTTGTAGTTCATCCCGAAGCCTCCCAGCTCCTCCTGGGAGAAGGACATCGGCACAAACAGCGCAGCGGGGGTACCGTTCAACGCCGCGCCGCGCGGCGGAAACTCGAATTGCTCCGGCATGATGCCCACCACAATGTGCGGCCGGCGGTCGAGCAGGACCGTCCGACCGACGATGGAAGGGTCGCGGCCGAACGTGGACCAGAGGCGATGGCTCAGGACGACAACGCTGGCGTTCTGACGGTCGTCTTCGGAAGTGATCACGCGCCCGATCGCCGGCATCACGCCGAGGACAGGGAACAGCTCCGGCGACACCCGGGCTCCGGTCAGCCGCCGCGACTGGCCGATGCCCGACAGCTCATACTCGACATTCCGGTACGCGGCCATGCCTGTAAAGGACCGCGCCTCGCGCCTAAGGACCTCGAAATCCGGCGGCGACACGCCAAACTTCATCGGCAAACCCGGCAGGTGCTCGAATATCAACGCGAGTTCGCTCGGGTCCTGATAAGGTAAGGCCTCAAACAGAACACCGTTAACGATGCTGAACACGGCCGTTGCGGCGCCGATCCCAACGGCTAGCGTGGCCACGGCCACAACCGCAAACCCGAAATTTCTTCGCAGGTTCCGCAGGCCATAGCGGAAATCCCGCAGACTGTCCTCAAGCCATCCCAGCATGTCTGCGGAGGCCATGCGCTCCTCCACATGGAGCTTATTGCCGAACCGGAGCCGGACTTGCCGCCGCGCCTCCTCCGGCGTCTCTCCCGCCGCGACCAGCTCCTCAACTCGGTGGTCCAGGTGGAATTGCAGCTCGTCGTCGATGTCTTTGTACAGACGCCTTCCGCGCAACGTGTTCCACAGCTTTCGGACCATGGCCATCCCCCCTGAAGCGTTCAAACGTATCGCAGCACCCGCCCCACAGCAGAGGTCAGCTGGCGCCAGGTCTCTTCTTCCTGCTCGAGACGTTTTCGCCCCGCCTGGGTGAGCGCATAGTAACGGGCGCGCCGCTTGTTCTCGGATGTCTTCCATTCGGCGCTGATCCAGCCCGCCGCTTCCAGCCGGTGCAAAGCTGGATAGAGCGACCCTTCTTCCACACGCAGAGCCTCTGCCGAGACCCGTTCGATGTGCGTGGCGATGCCGTAACCGTGAAGCGGTCCGCGCCGGTCGAGAGTCTTCAGTATGAGGAGGTCGAGAGCGCCTTTGAGGGCTTCGTTGCGGGCTTTGGCCATATCAATACCCAGATGTCTTTAGTAGAACTCTAGGTATGATACGGACTCGAGCGGGTGGTTGTCAAGCCCGGGCGAACGGAGATCGTAACCGCTCAGTTTTCTGCGAGCGAAGCGGCAGGCGCTTTTGGAGTTCATCATGC
>JBHGBF010000227.1:0-9018 GCA_041946865.1 Acidobacteriota bacterium
TCCGACAATGTGCGCTTGATCTGGTTCTGGCTGTTCATGCCGTCAGTATGAACAGCGGCTAACTATTTGTCCAGGCAAACGTTATGGGTAAAGGGCAGGGCTAGGTAATGAAGAGCAGGATACTCATTTCAACCCAACTCGACCGGAACTGGCTGTCTGGTGAGCATGGATCGCGTTGCAGCGAAGGTCGTGAGGGTCGTCGTAACATAGCTGTGGAATGGCACTGGGAATTCTCGTCCTTCTTTAAGCGAGCAGACAAGATCGAGCATCTCAGCTTTGTGGCCGCGATCAACGCCGGACCAGAGATGCCCTACTCCCTTGCGCTTTCCCGTTTGGGTCCATGTGGCTGTCCTGAAGTCATCAATAACCCCGACAGCCCCGCCGGCAAATATCTCGACACGTTCGCGCGGGTATCCTTTGTCACCAACGGCTGTGTAGACAATGTTCCCCAGACTGCCATCCCGCATGGTGAGGACGATGACGAGATTGTCTTCCTTGATGATCCCGCAGATCGACTGGACCGACTCGGCAAACGCGGTCATTGGCTCGGATCCGGTAAGCGCCTGAATCAAGTCCACGAAGTGACACGCCTCGCCGATCAGGTTGCCTCCCCCCTCCAGCGGGTCGTGCACCCAGAGGTCGGGGGGGATCTGTCCGACATTTGCCCGAATGCTTACCATCCTTGGCCCGCTGGTCATCTTGAGTTGTTCGAGCATAAAGCGGGTGGTCGGGGCGTAGCGCCGATTGAAGCCGACCATGAGTCGACCGGGCGAGTGCTGATAAACTTCGATGACTTCCTCCAATTCATCTTGACGGATAGCGAGTGGTTTTTCGACGAAGACATGTTTACCGGCTTTCAGCGCCCGCTTGACGAAGTCGGCGTGGCTGCCGTGCCGCGTCAGAATCATCACCAAATCAATCTGCGGGTCGTCGAGCACGCGTTGGGGATCGGTCGTGGCGTAGGCTGCGTTATACCGACGGGCGACATGATCGGCGTGAATTCCAGTCGAGGTCACGACGCCGCGAAGCACCGCATTTCGCCCGGGTGTTAGAGCAGGCAGGAGTGTCCCTCTTGCGAAGAGGCCCGCCCCAATCAGGCCGATCCTCACCGGATCCCGGGGAGCCGTGTCTTTGGCAACCGCAATCGATTCAGCCGGCGTTCGTACCTTCTGCCTTGAAATGTGCTCCTGTTGAGAAAGCTGGATCGTTCGCTTGAGCTCGACTCGCTCGGGGTACTGAAGCACGACCCCCATCGTCTCCTTTTTGCCGGCCATAATCAGGTCGTACGCTTCCAGCGCCCGGGCTATCGGGAATCGGTGCGTAACCAGGTGACTGATGCGCACCTGCTCGTCGCTCACCATTTGCAGAAACGCTGCCATATTGCGCTGTGCCGTCCAGCGCACGAAGCCGTAAGGATAGTCGCGTTCTCCGGATTCGTAATCGAGATCGTACATCCCGGGCCCCCAGGCACGGCTGACTGTGAGGTCCAGTTCTTTCTCGTAGAAAACCCTCCTGGGTATATCCAACCCTACTAATCCAGGGACCACTATTCGCCCCTTGATCCTAGCCAGCTCCGCCGCCAGCTCGATTGGGTGGTTGCTCTCCGTGGCGGCAAATACCAGCACCGTGTCGGCCCCTCGACCATCGGTAAAACCGCGGACGACAGCCACGACGTCATCCCTCTCAATCACAGCCCCAACGTGTGCGCCGTATTTTCTTGCCATCTCGACTTTCTCGGGACATATATCAAGGGCACAGACCCGGCTCCCGGCCGATCGCACAATCTGAACTGCAAGTTGGCCGATTAGCCCAAGTCCAAGTACAACGACGCGATCCGCGAGGCCCGAAGCGGCTATTCGGACGGCGTGGAGAGCGATACTGCCCAGCGTGACAAAGCAGGCGGCATCGAAGCTCACATTATCCGGAATCCTTACTGCCAAGGTTTGAGGGACACAAAGCACTTCGGCGTGACACGCCACGCCGGATCCCGAACAGGCTACACGGTCCCCGGACGCAAACCCTCGCACCCCTGCGCCGATCTCGATCACTGTCCCAGCGGCGCTGTATCCGAGTGGCACCGGCTCATCAAGCCGAGCTAGTGCCTGGCGGTAGGCCTCGACGGGACCCTCAAGCCGGGCTTTGTTCAGAACTTGTCTGACTTGATCGGGTCGAGCGAGCGCTTTGCCAAGAAGGCTTTTTTGGGCCATCCCCAGCATGTAACGCTCGGTGCCGATTGAAATAAGCGATGCAGCCGAACGGACCAGCAAAGAGCGAGACTTCAGTGCCGGGACGGGGACTTCAGCCAGCTCCAGAGAACCGGTCTTGTATGACTGTACGATTTGTTTCATGGAATAGGCTTCTGATTGCAATCTAAGCAGATGCGGAACTGAGCCCGCGTCCGGGCGGCGCGCACCAACATCACTCACAAATGACTCACAGCCTTGACTTCGTTATCGTTGACCACGGGCTTGGAGGTATCCGTTAATATCCAAGCATAAGCAGACGACCAGTTGCGATCATCGAAAAGATCCAGATACGAGCGCCGGCAAGCTATTGACATTGGGCCAAAGCCGGCCTCGACCCTGTCGATTGCCTCAAGGACCTGCTCTGCCGTCGGTTCCTTCGGGACGAAAAAAGCTGTCTGTTCGGGGACCAAGAACTGACGCAACCCCTCGATTTCGGTGGCTATAACGGGCGTGCCACTCATGAGGGCAACTGGTATTACTCCGCTCTGCATCGTGTCTCGGTAAAGAGCCAAGACAGCCACGCTCGATCCTGCCGCCTCTCGAAGCTGTTCGTCGGAAATCTGCGAGCCAGTCACAACGCGAAGCAAGTCGCGAACTTCAGGCGCCAGACTCTTAAGGTGTTTGCCGACATCGGAGGACGTAACCAACTGGAACATCGTCTTCCTGCCGAGACGAAAGCTGTGCTGAACAACTTCAAAGAATTTGTCTATGCCTTTCGCTCTCGTCGCGTTTCCCAAGAACGAAATATACAACCTCTTCTGTTCAGCGCAGGGAATCTCCCGAAACTGAAGAGGGATTACTTTTATTTCTCCGCGAAAGCGGAGGTATCGAAGCCTGAAGGCCTTTGCGGCTTTCGGGGAGTGTACGATGACAACGTCCACGAAGGGTAAGGACAGGGCCTGGCAAAACTCTACGGCATAGATTGCGAGTGACTTCAGACGATAAATACGCTTTTCAGACGGGGACTTGTACGGCTCGTGCAGCCACGCGATGATGCAAAGATCACGGCATAGAATCCTTGACAGGCCAGCGACGACGAAGTTCAAAGGGTGCCACATCACCAGCAGCAGCCCGCCAGGCTTCCATCTGCATAGACCGTAGGCGAAGCGAGCCCATCCCCACAGCAGGAAGGCAAGAATGTCGAGGAGGTTCGTCAAGCGAAGGGCAAAACCTGTCGGGTAGGAGACATCTTTAAACTCTCGGTTCATCCACTTAAACCGGCCCGACAGGGCCATGTGGACACGGAATCCGTGTTCCCGCAGACAAAACGCAAACGACCGCATGTGCTGCCAGTTGCCGGGAGCGTACCGCAAACAGACGATGTAGAAGGAGCGCGCGGTCTTCAGCATCGTGGTTTCTGTGACAACTGTCGTTTCACCCCTTGGACAATCAACGGCAAGGCAATCGTTTCCATGCAGTCCGGCGAGCGGCTGCACTGCCCATAGCAGGATTGACACGGAAGCGGAGAGACTAGTTTCAGTATCAGACCGTCGTAGTCGTAGATCTCAGCGGCGCTGGTCGGACCGAACAATGCCACCGATCGAACGCGCAAAGCTGACGCCAGGTGAAGGGCAAAGGTGTCCCCGCATACCAAAACGTCACACTGCTCGATCAGTGCTGCGAATTCCAGCGGCGAAAAAGTGCAGCCAGGATTGACGACCCTCACGTCGGACAGCGCCGCTTGTAGTCTCTGGTTCCTCTCAGCTTCCTGCGGCCCTCCAAGGATTACCACCCCGGCGCTGGGGAATTCCTTGAGCAGCAGGTTGGTCAATTCACAGAGCCTGGAGGTACTCAACATCTTCTGTGGCCATCGCGAACCCGAGCCGGTGTTGATCCCGATCAGATGCGAAGGGCCGTTTCCGGGGAAAAAATCTCTGGCGCGTGGAACGTTTTGCCGGATAAGCTCGGACAACTGTATTTTCGGGAGGAGTATGTCGCCACGGAAGCCGGCGATCTGGAGCATGATCTCCTGAAACGACAGCCTGTTTTCCCTCTTGACCCGATCAAAAACAGCCATCTCCATCCATCTGGCGGCGTGGACGTTGGTCGGCTGAATCAACCCGCGCGAGTCTAGAAAAAAGCCGATTCTTTCGCTCCCCGGCCTCTCGTCGAGTCTGGCCAGAGAACACAAGGCCGAGCTGGGGTAATCATTGCTTAAGTTATAGATGGCTCTCCAGGACTCGCCTGCCAGCAGCCGGTTAGTCGTAGTTATGTCGTAATCCCAGACCTGGTCTACATCCGGATTAGCACCAACCAAGGTCAAAGATTCCGACCGAGTGATCCAGACAATGAAGGGATCTTCGAACCTCTGTCTTATGTGAGCGGTCAGGAAACCGGTCCTAACGACATCCCCCATAGCATCGAGCTTGATAATCAGGATTCGATCGCGCCACGGTGAGAAACGCCGACAAGTCGAGCATTCGGTGCCCTCGCGCTTGTTGAATTCGCAGGGTGCGCTGCCTGTCAAGTACCTGCAATCGCTCCGAATCGCGCTATGATGGTGCTGCATATCAACGGTTGAGGCGTTCCTCAACCAGACTGGTACCTCGGTGAGATCCGGCAATGAGTCGCTTCCGAGACGACGCAGCGCTCGACTACTCGCGCGACCTACTCCGTGTCAGCCCCCCGTTCAGCCCAATTCAGAGAGGGATCCCTGGTTCCCGTGAGGACGTCCCGAAAGGCGCGGACCATTGAAGCAGCAACCCGCTCAACTGAAAAGCAATCCTGAACCACAACCGGAGCGCGCTCACTCCATTCACGCAGAAGTCCGCGATTCTGATTCAGCATCCTGAGAGCTTCAGAAACGGCTGCGGCATCGGTGTCAACAACCATCCCGACCCGGTGAGGGGCGAGAGCGTACCATGCACCGACATGGGGACTGACCAAGACAGGCGTTCCGCATGCGAGAGCTTCCACTACTACCATGCCAAAGTTCTCGTCTTCACTCGGCATTAGCAGCAAATCGCCGGCACTATAGAGCTCCACCAATTGGTCGCCAGTTTGGTGCCCAGCCCAGCGGATGCGATCTTGGAGGCCTAGCGCGCGTGCCAGACGTCTGTACTCTTGAGCCAGCGGCACGTCGTCAAGTCCGACGACAAGCAGATAGACGGAAGGGGTTTTAGCGAGCGCCTTTATGACGACATCAATTCGTTTTTTCGGATCGATCCTGCCGACCATCAGCGCCAGCAGACCGCTCTCCGGGATTCCGTAATGCCTCCTGACTGCGGATGCTGTCTCGACTCGTCTGAACTCCCTGGTATCAATCCCGTTGGGAACCACGAAACTGGGGACTCGCACCTTCCGGCTCTGCTGTCTCTCGTAAAGGGTCGTGAAATGAACAGCCGTTGACTGAAGCAGAACCCGCGAGAGAACGGCGTGCCAGTAGAAGAGTTTTCTGTACCTGTGGTGTGACCACAGCCGGGTATCTATGCTGCCGTGTAGTCCAAAAACGCTCGGTATGTTCAGTTCTCTGCAGATCGCGACAGCCGAGCGTCCTAACCACTGCCAAACGGCAGAGATGTAGACAAGATCAAACTCCTTTGCTCGCTTCCGCAACTCGGAAACCAGCAAACGGGAATCCCAGACGCTACCAGGGCCAAAAGTCGTCGGGAAGTATTGTACGGTGACCCCTCCTACCTTGACGGGTGCCCCAGCCGGGACTGGGAGTCTTGCTTTTCCGCCGGTTGAGTCAGTTGTAAAGACCACAACCTCGTGATTCAAGCATGCGAGTCCTCGGCAGAGACTGCTCATACAACGTACAACACCGCCAAAGCTCCAGGCAGGTTCGTAAGCGGGTAAGACGAACAGGAGCCTCACCGATCACCTGTTCTTCTCGTCCTTGAAAGCATCTCGGCGAAAATCAATCGCTTGACCTCCCCAAGAGTCTCTCCGACATCCCGGCCAGATAACACCACAGCGGCCTTTCCGGGGCGGGACTGGACGATTCTCTCACATGCTGCGATCTGACTCTCTAACTCGGCCGGTGACAATTCCGGCTTGCGATTGTGAATTACCGCGGCGTCGGCTCGTGGCCATATCAGAATGTCTGGCTGCGGGAGCAGCCGCTCGAGTACAGTGAGCCACGACCGAGGAAAGGCGCTATAGACCCCCTGCACGGCATAGTCATAGAAGTAACGGTCAAAGACAACCAACTCACCTCGACCTTTGGCTCGCCTGAGAACGAAATGGCCGAGAAGAAAGTCGCAGGAGTAGTACAGCACATAGATGAGAGTGCGAAAGAAAGTGAAGCGTCGTGAGGAAGACCCGGTAGCATTGTTCACAGGCACTGGGTCGCGGGGCTTCTCTCCGGCGCCATTGTTTCTCCTCCAGAAAAGGAATACCTTCAGAGTCGGCAGTATCCCGAGGTGGCCATGGTAGTAAGGTATCCCGCTAAAGAGTGCTCTCACTTCGGCATCGCGGACCAGGCCGTCGGCAACGGTCGTCTTGCCTGATCCGTCGGGCCCGATAAGACACACGAAAAGACCCGATGGTTGGAGGAACCCGTCCCGAGCATGTCCGGCCATAAACCGCCACAAGTCTCGAATCATAGTGAGAGGGGAGTGAGATACGGCAGTCAGTAACAGCGAGCGCTTTACATGCAGCGCCCGTCTCTCCAAAGTCTCCCACTCGCCTTCGGCGGCCCCGTTAAGAAGGAAATTCACGACCTCTGGCGGGAAGTACGGCTGCAGGCAACGCACGAAGTCATTCTCTCCAACGCCCAATAGATCCCGAATTCGCTCCTTTGTCGACCCGTCCCCCTTGTCTTTCACTTTGCCCGACTGCAAGTACTCCTTTAATAAGGAAATCGCTGCTTCACACCCGGGACTCGCGGTTCTAATTCCAGAGAAATCATGCCGAGTCGCGATTAAGTGACGGGCGTCTATGTACTCGAGTGATTTCCAGTGAATTCTGGTCCAGACATCGACTTGGAGAACTCCCATGTCAGTTCCAGAACAGCAAGCCAGGTACCAGCTACGAAAACCCTCACGTGCGTTCGTTCGAATGACCTCCCAGCCGAAGTGGAGCGCGCATCGTACCAGGAGCGTCCTGAATGAGCCGAGATCGACAGGTGAAACGAACAGGTCCAAGTCATGTCCGACCGACTCCGGCAGCTCTTCGAAATTCCGGAGAACACAGTACTGAACGCCTGCGTCATTCAGTTCCGAAAACAATGTCGAGAACAACGGACCCAAGGGTGACCGAGGGAGTTCTGCTAAGGGTTCTATGGCCAACGGCTGCTCCTCACCTGATGCCCGATTATCGAGGAGATGAGGTCAGGACTGGCGAACTTGTTCCCGACCATGGGAGAGCCTACCCGGCTGCCAGGGCCAGACGAAACCGCTCGACAGTTTCGCTTGCTGAGAATGAGAGTCGGTGGGTTTGCTCTTGCAGTCGTTCTCGCTCTCCGTCGAGCTCCTCGGACATGCTCACCACCAAGTTAAGCAACTGCGAGGGCCTGTCAAGCTCGTTACTCATCCACCGAGCGCTCCCGTATATCTCCGGCAAGCTTCCCAACGCATATGTGATCACGCCGCAGAGATGAGCCATGCTTTCAAGGACCAGGAGGGGAGTATCGATCGTGCTGCTGAGGCGGGAGTATGGAAGAAGAACGATGTCGGCCTTCTGCAGGATCTCACTCACCCCATCCTCAACTTCAGGCGAGTGCTTCAACCAATCGGCAGGCTCATACTTCACGGCGCGTTGGCTTAGCAACTGCCGGTGCACAGACGCTGAGTCGGGATCATCGGTCCACGGATAGGCGAACAGTGCGGTTTCGAAGCGTTGGTCTTTGTTCAGCTCCTTGAACACTTCGTAGGCCGTCATGACCCCCTTACCTGTGTCCGCGCGGCCTAAGTAAACGGCTCTGATACGGCTATTGCCAGGCTTGTCAATCGAGCGCATGAAGTACCGGTCAGGGACTGGAGGCAAGAGAAGGTCGGCCCGGCGAAGCCAGCGGGAGACATGTCGGCGCAGCCGCGGCGAGACGCAGAAGCACATGCCGTTATTGGGGAGAATCCGGAGGTCGAGGAGTGCGAGGTAGCGCCGCCAGGCCTGTTCCGGCCAGCCGCAGAAGAGAAAGTGGAACCGTGTCCGTTTACGAGCGATGAATCTGAAGCGGGCGAACTCCAGTCTGTGCTTGCGGGGGATGTACACCGTGAGAACGTCCGAGTGCTTCTCAGACAGGGCCGCCAGCGAGTCCGAGAATTTCCTGAAGTAAAGAAGTGCTATGCCCTCTGGCGTGACTTCCTCTCGCACGGTTGGGGCCCCAAAGTGAACGAAACTTACCGCGTCTCCAGCCGAAATCAATCCCGTTGCCAGGCGTCGGGCGAGTGAGTCAATACCGCCGATGTGGTAGTAGTCGAAGGATTTATAGGCGCCAAAGAACGCGAGATTCAAGATTCCTCTCGTGCAGCTGCAAGCTGTGTTCCCTGACTTGCGTGCCCGGTGTTACGCCGCGGACTGAAACCGGCGCTTGAAGTATTCCCGCATCATCCTCGTTCAGGAGAACAGCTTCATTTCTTCCTTCCTTATCCTGGCTGATTGCAGCGCGTACTTCCGCCATACGGGGAGCGGAATCTCATCTTTAGCTTGTCGATTTGGTTTGGGTTGGGATAGGATGACCGGCCGATCAAGCAGGAGCGGGGTGGGGGCGAGGCCCTTCTTTTTGCCGAGATGGCTCACCAACACCCCGGAAAGAACGGTGGTCATTCTACACAGCCTGGCCGAATCTGTCGAGCAACTTTGTGCGCTTGCTCCGGACGCTCCCTCCCTC
>JBHGBF010000228.1:0-22435 GCA_041946865.1 Acidobacteriota bacterium
CCACTATGGGCGCTCGTTTCCACTATCCGGGTGCGCAAGGGGCATGCTGAACTCCAAAAACGCCTGCCGCTTCGCTCTCAGAAAACTGAGCGGTTACGACATGATAACCTGAACGCTTGACTTCCAGGAGGTTCTCTGGGCAATGACGAGCCTGCCACCGCCTGGAGCAGGCGCAGAGAAATCGAGACGTGACATCCGCAAAGCCAGAGAATGAATGACCTGCGGGGGCAGGTTCCGCCAGGCCAGCCCGAACAGCCGGCGCCGTGCCAGCCGCGCCTGCTGCAGAAGCTCGAGCAGATCCCAATAGAAAACCAGCCGCTTTTCGAGATACGGTCGGATCGTGACGAGCCGAAAGCCGGCGGTTTCCAGAGCGTCCCGCCAGCGGGGTTCGGGCCAGAGATTGAAGTGACGCAGCCGGCGGTTGCGCCAGGAAGAATAACTCCGGAAGGGGAAGGCCAGAGATTCCGAAAACTGCTCGGTTGGCACCGTAAAAATCAAACGCCCGCCGGGGCGCAAGAGCTGTCGCGCTTTGAGCAGAACCGGGAGCAGGTCGGGTATGTGCTCAAGGACCGAATTGCTTATGATGCTTGCAAAGTAGCCTTCGGGCAAAGACGATTCCTCGACGCAGGAGTTTTCGAGACTGGCGTACAGGCCGGTTTGGGCGGCTTTCCTGAGCGCGTCCGCGTCGGGATCGATCCCGGCCTCGACCTGATCCAGGACCATGGCGCTGACCAGACCGTCGCCGCAACCCAGGTCCAGGATCGGCCGGGCGTATTGGCACTCGCGCAGCGCGGCAATCTCAGCCGCCCGCCATAGCCCGAGGGACGGGCCTTGCAGCCGGAGCAGACCGGCCAGAGTCGGGGCATCGAGGGAAAGGCGCTGGGGCATAAGACAGAGGCGACTGACTCTATTTTAGGACGAAGCTGCACGCAGAGCGAGGATGTTGGAGGAGCAGGAGGAGTGGGACGCCGGAGGGGACGACCGGGTAAGCCGGCTTCAGAGGCTGCCGCCGCCGGCAAAAAGTGCCTTCTCTGTCATGGCAGTACCGTATCGCCCATCAGGTATCGGTCACACTCGCGCGCGGCGCCGCGCCCTTCATTGATTGCCCAGACGACCAGGCTCTGGCCGCGGCGCACGTCTCCGGCCGCAAAAACGCCAGGGACATTGGTCGCGAAGCGTCCGTACTCGGCCGCCACGTTCGTGCGGCTGTCCGTCCTGACGGCCAGTTTCTCGAGAAGCTGACTCTCAGGTCCGACAAACCCGAGGGCGAGCAGGACAAGCTGTGCGGGGATAGTCTGTTCGCTGCCCGGGATTTCGCGCGGCGTCATCCGGCCGTTTTCGCTGACCCATTCGACCTGGACCGTCTCGAGTGCCTTGACATGGTCCTTCTCATCTCCGAGGAAGCGCCTGGTCATGACCGCAAAGCGCCGCGCATCCCGCCCAAACAGGGCTCGCGCTTCTTCCTGCCCGTAGTCGACCCGAAAGATGCGCGGCCATTCCGGCCAGGGATTATCCGGCGCGCGCTCGTCCGGCGGCCGGGCGAGGATCTCCAGCTGGACCAGGCTCCGGCAACCATGGCGAAGTGAGGTGGCGACGCAGTCGGTCCCAGTGTCGCCGCCGCCGATGACGACGACATCCAGATCTTTGGCGCTAATGTACTTGCGGTCACGATGCTGGCTGTCGAGGAGGCTCTTCGTGTTCAGGTGCAGAAACTCGACTGCGAAGTGAATACCCTTAAGCTGTCTTCCCTCGACCGGCAGGTCTCGCGACCTTGTGGCCCCGCAGCACAGGATGACCGCGTCGAACTCGCGCAAGAGCCGGTCAACCGGGTAGTTCACGCCCACTTCTGTCCCCGTGACGAAACGAATACCCTCTTTCGCCATCAGGTCGATGCGCCTCTGGACCACGCGTTTGTCGAGTTTCATGGCCGGAATTCCGTACATCAGCAGACCGCCCACCCGGTCATGTCTTTCGAAAACGGTAACCGAATGACCTGCCCGGTTCAGCTGAGCGGCGGCTGCCAGGCCGGCCGGCCCGGATCCGACGATCGCCACTTTCTTGCCGGTCCGCTCCAGCGGGGGCTCGGGGACAATCCAGTGGTTCTCGAAGCCCCGCTCGATGATCGAGTACTCGATGTCCTTGATGGTCACCGGAGGAGCGTTGATTCCCAGGACGCACGAAGCCTCGCACGGCGCCGGGCAGACCCGGCCGGTGAACTCGGGGAAGTTATTGGTTTTCAAGAGCCGCTCGAGCGCGTCTTCCCACTCCCCTCGATAGACCAGGTCGTTCCACTCCGGAATAAGATTGTTGATCGGGCAACCGGTAACGGCGCCGGACAGGATCAGCCCCGAGTGGCAAAACGGGACCCCACAGTCCATACAGCGGGCCCCTTGCCGCTGAAGCAGCTCAACATCGCAATGGCCGTGAAATTCCTGCCAGTCCCTGACGCGGACGTCGGGGTTTCGTTCGGTCCCCACTTCCCGCGCGTATTCCATGAAGCCGGTCTGTTTACCCATGGCAAAACCCTTGTGAGCCCGCTGGACAACATGGACGAAATGGACGCTGCTGTCCACCTGGTCCGAGGCCGTCCACGCCGCGCTCCTATGTTCCTCCCACCCGGGCCAGATCCCGGGCGTTCTGATCAAAGGCCATCATTACTGCTTCTTCCTCGGAGATGCCCATTTCCCTGATTCGTTCTTGAGCCTCGATTACTCGACGGTAATCGTTGGGGTAGACCTTGACGATCTTCTGGGTCATGGCCGCCCAGTCTGCGAGGATTTCCTTCCCCAGAGGACTGCCGGTGTACTCGACATGCCGGCATATCATTTGCCGGATGGCTTCGAGCTCCCGGGGGTCGTCGACCTTGAACGTCTCGACCATCTGCTTGTTGCATCGCTGGGGGAAAGTCCCGTCATGATCGAACACGAAAGCCAGGCCTCCCGACATCCCTGCCGCGAAATTGCGTCCGGTGCGGCCCAGGACGACGACGCGGCCGCCCGTCATGTACTCGCAGCCATGGTCTCCGACCCCCTCGATGACGGCGTGAAGCCCGCTGTTCCTTACGCAGAAACGTTCTCCGGCCACCCCCGAGATGTACGCCTCTCCGCTGGTTGCCCCATAGAAGGCGACGTTTCCGACAATCACGTTCTTCTCAGGCCGGAAGGTCGAGCCGCGCGGCGGATAGGCAATTATCTTGCCTCCTGAAAGTCCCTTGCCGATGTAGTCGTTGGAGTCGCCTTCCAGGATGAGCGTGATTCCGGGCGGGACGAAAGCCCCGAAGCTCTGACCCGCCGAGCCCTGAAAGTGAAGCTTGATCGTGTCTTCCGGCAGCCCCTTGGCGCCATAGCGCCGGGTGACTTCGCTGCCCAGTATTGTTCCCACCACCCGGTTGGTGTTTCGGATCGGCAAAGTAGCCGTGACCAGTGTCGCTGAATCGAGCGCAGACCGGCACAAGTCCAGCAAAACGCTCTTGTCGAGCGACTTTTCAAGAGAATGATCCTGGGCCATCTGCCGGAAGCGCCCGACTTTCGGCGAAATCTCGGGTTGCGCCAGGATGGAACTGAAATCCAGGCCACGGGCCTTCCAATGATCGATCGCCCGTCGCATTTCAAGTCTGTCGCTTCGGCCCACCATTTCCAGCAGGCTTCGGAAACCGAGCTTCGCCATGAGTTCGCGCACTTCCTGGGCGATAAAGTACATGAAGTTGACGACGTGTTCGGGACGTCCCGCGAAGCGCTCGCGCAAGGTCGGGTTCTGAGTCGCAATCCCGGCCGGACAGGTGTTCAGGTGGCAGGCCCGCATCATCACACAGCCGAGGACCACCAGGGGCGCAGTGGCGAAGCCAAACTCCTCGGCGCCAAGCAGCGCCCCGATCACCACGTCACGCCCGGTTTTCAACTGGCCGTCGACTTCGACCGCCACGCGGCTGCGCAGATCGTTCAGGAGAAGCGTCTGCTGGGTTTCAGCCAGACCCAACTCCCAGGGGATCCCGGCGTGCTTGATCCCGGTCAGCGGTGAAGCTCCGGTCCCTCCGTCATAACCGCTGATCAGGATCACGTCCGCGCGAGCCTTGGCGACGCCCGCCGCAATCGTTCCCACGCCTATCTCGGCGACGAGCTTGACGCTGATGCGCGCGTTCTCATTGGCGTTCTTGAGATCGTGAATCAGCTCGGCGAGGTCCTCGATCGAATAGATGTCGTGATGTGGCGGCGGGGAGATCAGGCCGACTCCGGGCGTCGAGTGGCGCACCCGCGCAATCCACGGATAGACCTTGTGTCCCGGCAACTGGCCGCCCTCGCCCGGCTTGGCGCCCTGAGCCATCTTGATCTGAAGCTCCTGGGCATTGATCAGGTACTCGCTCGTCACGCCGAAGCGGCCCGAGGCCACCTGTTTGATCGCGCTGTTCAGTGAATCGCGGCTCGACAACGGAATGTACCGGGCAGGGTCCTCGCCCCCTTCGCCTGTGTTGCTCTTCCCTCCGATACGGTTCATGGCGATCGCCAGCGTCTCGTGAGCCTCCTGGCTGATCGACCCGTAAGACATCGCCCCCGTCTTGAAGCGCTTGACGATAGATTCAACCGGCTCCACTTCGTCCAGCGGAACCGGCTCACGGTTGAATTTCAGCTCGAACAGTCCCCGTAAGGTGCAAAGGCGGGCCGACTGATCGTTCACGGCCCGGCTGTATTCCTGGAACACCTTGAAATCGTTCGTCCGGCACGCACGCTGTAATCTGTGGATCGTCTCGGGATTGAACAGGTGGTATTCCCCGTCCCGCCGCCACTTGTACTGGCCGCCGTTCTCGAGCACATGATGGGTCACCGGCCGCCGGGGAAACGCCTTTTCATGCCGCAGCCGCACCTCCTGTGCCACCTCTTCCACCCCGATTCCCGAAACGCGCGATGGCGTCCAGGTGAAATACTTGTCGATGATCTTCGAGTTGAGCCCGATGGCCTCAAAAATCTGAGCGCCGTGATAGCTCTGAATGGTCGAGATCCCCATCTTCGACATCACCTTGAGGACGCCCTTGCTGATCGACTTGACATAGTTTTTGACCGCGGTCTTGTGGTCCAGCCCGGGCAGCATGCCCTGACGGATCATGTCATCCAGCGTTTCGAAGGCGAGGTAAGGATTGACCGCGCTGGCGCCGTAGCTGATCAGCAACGCGAAATGATGGGTTTCACGCGGCTCGCCGCTTTCCAGAATCAGGCCCACCCGCGTGCGCGTTCCTTCCCGAATCAGGTGATGATGGACCCCCGAAACGGCCAGCAACGCCGGAATCGGGGCGAACTGGCGGTTCAGCCCCCAGTCGGACAAGATCAGGAACTCATAGCCATCCGCAATAGCCTCGCTCGCGCTGCGGCACAGCTCCTCCATGGCCTTTTCGAGCCCAATCCCTCCCTCCTCGACACGAAAGAGGATCGGAAGCGTCAGCGTCTTGAAGCCGGTGTTCGAGCCCGTTGCCCCAGGCCCGGTGCCGTCCAGATGACGCAGCTTTTCGAGCTCCTCGTTAGCCAGGATGGGCGAGGGCAGCTCGATTTGCCGAGCCGATTCCGGCGTCGGTTGGAGGAGATTCAGTTCGGGGCCGATGCTGGTCTCGACCGACATGATCAACTCTTCGCGAATCGAGTCGACCGGGGGATTGGTGACCTGCGCAAACAGCTGCTTGAAGTAGCTGTACAGGAGTTGAGGGCGATCCGAAAGTACTGCGAGAGGGGCATCGTTACCCATCGAGCCAAGCGGCTCGGTTCCGTCTCTGGCCATCGGCGCCAGGACCATCTGCAGATCCTCGGTGGTGTAACCGAAGGCCACCTGCCGTAGCCGCACGGTTTCATGGTCAGGCGAATAGACGTGCGGGGGATCGGGGAGATCGTCGAAAAGCACGAGGTTGTTCTTGACCCACTCACCGTAAGGCTTTTCGGTCGCAATCCGAAGCTTGATCTCCTCGTCGGCGATGATCCTGCTTTCTTCAAGGTCGACGAGCAGCATTCGTCCCGGCTGCAGACGCCCTTTCTCCAGGACCATCTCCGGCCGGATGTCCAACACCCCGACCTCAGAGGCCATCAGCACCCGGCCGTCTTTCGTGACGTAGTATCGGGACGGCCGCAATCCGTTTCGATCGAGCACGGCGCCGATTCTCTGTCCATCGGTAAAGGCAATCGAGGCCGGGCCATCCCACGGCTCCATCAACGCCGAATGGTATTCGTAGAAGGCCCGGACTTCAGGCGACATGGACTCGTGCTTGTTCCAGGGTTCTGGAATCATCATCATGACGGCGTGGGGCAGGCTTCGGCCGGCCAGGACCAGCAGCTCGAGGACATTGTCGAGCATCGCCGAGTCGCTCCCGCTGTCGTCAATGACCGGAACCACGTGGCGGATGTCTGTGCCGAAAAGCTCGGACTGGAACATGCTCTCGCGCGCGTGCATCCAGTTGATGTTTCCCCGCAGCGTGTTGATCTCCCCGTTGTGGGAGATGTAGCGGTAAGGATGCGCGCGGGGCCAGCTCGGGAAGGTGTTGGTGCTGAACCGCGAGTGGACCATCGCCAGCGCTGTTTCGACGAGCTCGTTGCTCAGGTCGGGATAGAAAGGAAGGAGTTGATCAGCCTTCAGCATTCCCTTGTAGACTAGCGTCTTAAACGACAGGCTGCACACGTAGAACATGTGCCGCTGAGGAATCGTGCTGGCTCGGGCCTTCTTCTCGATCCGTTTCCGGATCACGCACAACTTGCGCTCGAAGGGCATGCCCGCCTCGGTATTCGGCCCGCGCCCGACAAAAACCTGTCGAATCAACGGCTCGGACGCCTTGGCGGTCGCCCCTATGGACGAGTCGTCGGTCGGGACGTCCCGCCAGCCCAGAAGCTGCTGGCCCTCTTCTCGGACAATCTGCTCGAAAATCTGCTCGCAACGGACGCGATCGGCAGCGATGAAAGGCAGGAACACGGCGCCGGCCGCGTAATCGCCGACCTGCGGCAAGCGGATTCGCAGGCGTTCGCACTCTTCACGAAAGAACCGGTCCGGCATCTGAATGAGAATCCCGGCGCCGTCACCCGTGTTGTCTTCACAGCCGCAAGCCCCCCTGTGCTCCAAATTGAGCAGTATCTGAAGACCTTCCCGGATGATCTGATGCGATTTCCGGCTCTTCATATCGGCGACGAACCCTACTCCGCACGAATCATGTTCGTACCAGGGGTTGTACAAGCCCTGTCTGGGCGGGCGTGCCGAATGTGTCATGACTACTACCTCCTGACAGCCGGCTCCGAAAAAGCCGGCTGCCCTGTCCTCTAGTCTCGAACGGATGTCTGCCGGCAGACCGGCCTGGCTTTGCTCACCACGGGAGCGTCCGCGGCAACCTCCGGTTCCCGTAGAAGGGAGATGAACTGCTGCGCGGCCCGCGTCAAGGGATGTGTGCGCCGGTAAATGATGCCCAGGGGGCGTATCAACTGCGCATCCGCCAGCGGGACGCCGGCCAGAATCCCCGCCTTAACCTCTTTTGTCAGCATTGGCTCCGGCAAAAGCGCCACGCCTCCTGATTCCTCGATAGCCTTTTTGATGTTCTCGATATTGTCGAATTCCAGAATGATGTCGACCGGAACTCCGTGCTGGCGCAGAAAGCGATCCACGTGCCGGCGAATGACCAGATCACGGTCAAAGCCGACGTACTTGACGCCTTCCAGCTGAGAAACTCGAACCGATTTCAAGGAAGCCAGCGCATGGTTCGGAGCACAAGCCAGGACCATCTCTTCCTGTCGCCACGGAAAAGCCACCAGCTCCCTGGACTTGCGCGGGTAGGACACCAGACCCAGGTCAGATCGGCCCTGCATGACCCGCTCGTACACCCGGTCCGGGTGAAGATATTCGATGTGGACGGTGCCGCCCGGCAGAAGAGCCGAGAAACGATCGATGTAGTGATTCATGTCCCGCAGTCCGACCGAATAAATCGCCGCCACTTGAACGGTAGCTGACGCCTGGGCCTTGGTCTTGCGGATAGAGGCCTCGACGGCCTGGTACTGGTCAATCAGGTTCCGGCAACCCTCGTAGTAGACCTCCCCTTCGGCGGTCAGCTGCAGCGGGCGCGTGGAACGGTCGACCAGCTGGACTCCCAGCCTCTTCTCGAGTTGGAGGACCACCTGGCTCGCCGCAGACTGAGAGACATGATTCAACGCGGCCGCCTCGGAAAAACTACGACAACGGGCCAGATCGCAAAACAGCTTGAGATAACTAAGCCGCATGAAAGCGAGTATAACATCTCGCCAGCTAATAGCAAGAAGTTTTTATATAAGATAAGCTAATACAAGGCGCGTCCACGGCGCCATTGGAGGGGGCACAGGCAGTTTATTATGGCCGGACTCCGGAGCTGGAGAGTCCGGCCGCAATAAACGCGGCAACACCTTTGCTACGGGCGTGACTCGGTTACGACTACCCTACGGCATGGTCAGTGTGTCATCAAAGGTCAGCTCGATTTTTGCCGTCTTCCCCTCTTCGATGGCGATCGGGTCGGCTACGCCCGGCTGCCGGCCGTAAAGCCCGGCGGGAGAGCCGGATGGTGGGGAGTCGGAGGACTGGTCATAGCCGCCCGCTTTGTCGTAAAAGGCAGCCACGTAGACCGGCGATTGCTTCAGGTTCTCGAAGCCCGCTGACTGGCCGTTCTGGCTAAGCGAGCGAGTAGCGATCGGAACCACGCCTTCATGGCCGATATAGGAGATGTCGAAAACAGAGACGTAGATCTTGTGCTGATCGTCGATGGGGCCTTGGCCGGTGTACGTCGCCTTGACTCGCAGGGTCCGCCCGCCCCCGCTGACCACAAAATGAACCGATAGCACGGCCAGGACCACGATTACAACCAGTCGCCGGGTGTTTTTCATGGCGGTGATTCTACCTGAAATCTCATAGAGGACGACTGGCGAGGTAATGCCTCAGTCTTGTTTGGCGGGCACGTCCAAGCGCCGGCGCGGGACATAGAGCCCATAAACGCCGCGTGACTGAGGCGTGTCGAGCGCACGGTAAACCAGCAGCCGCCTGAAAATCTGGTGTTTGGAGGGCGCGTGCGGTGCAGTTCAGCGACGAACTTGAGGCCCTGAAGGCGCGGGTGGCCGGCCTGGAAGGGCTGCAGGCGCGTTCTCGGGAAACTGAACGGCAGTTGCTTGTCTCCAACCAGCGGCTGGCCGGCATTCTCAGTATCGCGCAGGACGCGATCATCTCCATCGATTCCCAGCAACGGATTCAGATGTTCAACCGCGGGGCCGAGCAGATCTTCGGCTACACGGCCGCCGAGGTTCTGGGTCAGCCGCTCGGGCTGCTTCTGCCCGATCGATTTATCGACTCGCACCAGCGCCATGTGCAGGCATTCGGGAAGGGGCCGGAAGTCGCTCGAATGATGGGCGAGCGGCGCGAGATTCTGGGCAGGCGAAAAGACGGATCTGAATTCCCGGCGGAAGCGTCCATTTCAAAGCTGGTTCAGCCGGATGGCGAGATGGTCTACACGGTCATCTTGCGCGATATCACGGATCGCAAAGAGAAGGAGAACGAACTGCAGGCTTCGCGCGAGGAATTGCGCCGCCTGGCGGCGCATCTCGAATCAGTGCGCGACGAGGAGAGCAAGCGGATCGCACGCGAAGTTCATGATGAACTGGGTCAATCGCTGACGGCGCTGAAGATGCGGCTGTTTGCGCTGTCCGGCGAGATTTCGCCGACCGATCAGAAGCTTCAGCACAAGCTTCAGGAGCTGGTTGATGTTGTGTCCGGCACCATGGACACCGTCCGACGGATCGCCACACAGCTTCGCCCCAGCCTGCTCGACTCCCTCGGACTCGAAGCAGCGATCCGGTCGCACGTGGAAGGGTTCCAGAAAACCACCGGAATTGAGACGGTCCTCGACCTCGAGAAGCTCGAGCCGGAACCCGACTCGCAGCTTTCCATTGCTCTGTTCCGGATGGTTCAGGAGGCGCTGACCAACGTGGCGCGCCATTCGGAAGCCACGCGGGTCAAGGTCGAGCTGAAGAAAATCCAGAATCCGCTGCCGTTCCTGCGGCTGGAGATTGCCGATGACGGCAAAGGATTCAGCGTCCAGAAGGCCCGGCGCAAATCCCTGGGCCTGATCGGCATGAAGGAGAGGGCTCTGAACCTCGGCGGCGATGTTTCCGTGCAGAGCCAGCCGGGTCAGGGTGCGAAAGTCATCGCCTGTATCCCGCTCGAAAGACCGCAGTGACCCACGGGCGAAGCGGATACTGCTAATGGAAATCCCTGCTCTGCCCGGCGCGTAAGGCGCTTTCCAGCCTGGCAACCCGTTCGGCGCGGATGGAAGTCACGCCATTCTGGTTCTGCAACGGGCCTTCGATAAGCAGGAAGGAAGCGGTGCTGAGCAACGTCTTTTCCCTCTCGTAGATCTGGGGGCGGATGATGATGTTCGAAAGCCCGGTCTCGTCTTCGAGCGTGATGAAGAAGAAGCCCTTAGCCGTCCCCGGACGCTGCCGGACAATGACGGCGCCGGCTACCTTGATCCAGCGCCCATCGGGCAAGCCGGGCAACTCGGCCGCACTGTAGACTCCGGCGGACTCCAGGCGCCTCCGTTCAAACGCCATGGGATGGAGGCCCGTAGTCAAGCCGGTGCCGGCAAAATCGGCGATCAGGCGCTCCTCATTGTTCATGTCCCGCAGGGGCGAGCCTCGCTCCTGCTCGCTTCGCTCCACCTCGCGGAACAGGGTGCCATGCGGGCGCCACGCCTTCTCGACCTGCCAGAGCGCCTCGCGCCGCTTCATGCCAAAAGCATTCAGGCCGCCGATTTCCGCCAGGGTCGTGATTTCCGGTTTCCGTAGCGGAACCCGGTCGCGCAAGTCGTCGAGCGACGTAAACTCCCGGAGCTTCCTTTGCCGTTCCAGCTCCAGCCCGGCTTCCTTCCGCAGCCCGCGCACGTACATGAGCCCGAGCCGCACTGTGTTCTGATCTTCCACCGTGCACTGCCAGTCCGAGTGCCTGACGTCGATCGGACGCACGCGCAGACCCCGGTGCTGGGCGTCTTTAACCAGCGTCGACGGATGGTAAAAGCCCATCGGCTGGTTGTTCAGCAAAGAGGCGTAAAAGGGCGCCGGAAAATGCACCTTGAAGTAAGCACTGGCGTAAGCCAGCAGGGCAAAGCTGGCGGCGTGGGATTCGGGAAAACCGTAAAGGGCAAAGGAGGTGATCGAGCGTATGATCTCCTCTGCGGCCTGGCCCGTAATGCCTTTCTTCTCCATCCCGGCGCGCAGTTTCGCCTCGATTTTGCGCATCCTTTCGACGGAGCGCTTAAACCCCATTGCCCGGCGCAGCTCTTCGGCTTCGCCGCCGCTGAAGCCGGCTGCGGTCATGGCCATTCTCAGCAACTGTTCCTGGAATAAGGGGACGCCGAGAGTCCGCTTCAAGATCGGCTCGAGCGACGGGTGCGGGTACACGACCGCTTCGCCGCCCTGCCGCCGGTTCAGATAGGGATGGACCATCTGGCCGACAATCGGCCCGGGGCGGATGATGGCGACCTCCACGACCAGGTCGTAAAAACGTTCGGGCTTCAGGCGGGGCAAGGTGGCCATCTGCGCCCGGCTCTCAACCTGGAACACTCCCACCGTATCGGCTTTCCGGAGCATCTGGTACACCTGGGGATCGTCCGGCGGAAGATGAGCGAGGTCGATATCCACCCCCGAGGCCTGAACAATCCGCAGGGAGTCTTGCAAAGCGGACATCATGCCAAGGCCGAGCAGATCCACTTTGATGATGCCGAGGTCCGCGCAGTCCTCCTTGTCCCATTGGACAACGGACCTCCCCGGCATGGTCGCTTTCTCGAGCGGCACTACGGTGTCCAATCGTCCCTGGGCGATGACCATGCCTCCGGAATGCTGGCCGAGATGCCTGGGCAGGTCCTGGATCTGCTGCCATAGCTTGAGATAAAGCCTGACCTTCGGATCCCGCGGATTTAATCCCGCCCGCTCGAAAGGTAAGGCTTCGACGTCTTCGGCAGACACGAACTCCCAGGGACGGACAAACCGGGCCAGCCGGTCGAGAGTCTCCCCTGAAAAGCCGAGGACTTTACCGATCTCGCGCGATGCGCTGCGTTCCCGGTACGTGATGACATTGGCCGTCATGGCCGCGCCGTGTTCTCCGTAGCGCTCGTACACGTACTGAATGATCCGCTCGCGGCGGTCGCCGCTCGGCAAATCCAGATCAATGTCCGGCCACTCTCCGCGTTCCTCCGAAAGAAAGCGTTCGAATAGGAGGTCCATTCCCACCGGATCGACGGCGGTGATTTCCAGGCTGTAGCAGACAGCACTGTTGGCGGCGGAGCCACGGCCCTGGACCAGGATGTCCTGCTCCTTGCAGAAGCGGATCAAGTCCCAGACAATCAGGAAGTAACCGGCCAGGTTGAGCCTCTCGATGAGATTCAGTTCCCGCTCTATCTGGCGCCGCGCTTTTTCGTGATAAGGGCGATAACGCCGCCGCGCGCCCTCGTCGGTCAGCTTCCTCAGGTAGCTGTTCATGGTCTCCCCGGAGGGAACCGGGTAGTCGGGGAACTTGTAACCCAGATTTTCCAGCGTGAAGTCGAGCCGGTCGTACAACCTGATGGAATTGGTGAGGGCATCAGGAAGATCTTTGAAGAGCCGTGTTATCTCATCGGCGGGCTTCAAATAGCATTCCGCGTTCAGGCTGAGCAGGCGGCCGGCGGCCTCGATCGTGGTTTTGTTTTTGATGCAGGTCAGGACGTCCAGAAGAGGCCGTCGGTCAGGCTGGGCATATTTCACTCCGTTAGTTGCCACGAGAGGCAAGCCGTGTTTTCCTGCCAGATCCACGAGCGCCTGGTTCAGCGCCTCCTGATCCCGGTCGAGATGCCGTTGCAGCTCCAAGTAGACGTTTTGCCGCCCGAATGGGCGCAGGAGAGGCTCGACTGAGGCCGGCTCTCGCGCCAGAGCAATCAGGCCGTCGCAGAGCTCCCCGATTTCGTTCAGCTGGGCAGCCCCTTCTCCTTTCGGCGCCCGAAGTTTCATTTTGCTGATTAGCCGGCAAAGGTTCTGGTATCCGGTTCGATTCTGGACGAGGAGCGGCAATGAGCCGCCGTCGTCAAGGGTGATGGTGGCGCCGACCAGCGGCCTGATTCCTGCTTCTTTACAGGCCTTGTAAAAGCGCGGCGCCCCCGATACTCCGTCCCGGTCCAGCAGGGCCAGTCCCGGGTACCCGAGACGAGCCGCCTCCTCGGCGAGATCTTCCGGCGAGGAAGACCCGTCTAAAAAACTGAAAGCGCTCTGGGCGTGCAGTTCGATGTAGTCCGGCATAGTTTCTCAGTCATACACCCCTTCCAGAAACCAGCCCCTTCGCTTCTGATCGAAGAAAACCCGGTAGATGGCGCCGTTAACGAATTCGACGTCCCATTCGTCGTGGTCCCAGGCGGTCTCAGCCCACCATTCTCCGGATGTCCGCCAGGGTCCGACCCAGTTGACTGTCTGCTCGGGTCTGATCCGAGCCGGATAAGGGGGGCGGAAGCGGCGCAACACCGGGCGGTCAGCCTCCTTGGAGAGGGGTGCCCGGGCCTGGGTGGGCGCGAAAGTCTCGAGGCGGAAAGCGTCGGGCCGCCGGGTATCGAGGAGGACCGGGGATCCCACGTTCTCTTTTCCGACCAGCGCGCCGAGCCGCCCAAGGGTACGGGCCAGTTTCTCCGGCGCCGGCGCCAACGGCTCAAACAGGGAATGCTGCCAGATCCGGGGCGGGACGGCATTGAGCCGAATCAGGGCGCCTGTTATTCGCGCTCTTTCCGTTTGCGATTGCAACTCCAGGCGCAAAAGCGACAGGATCGTTTTGGAATGAGACAACGGGAAGGCCAACTGCAGCTTGCGCCGGGAGACATCACCGCTTTCGAGTTTCAGTTCCAGCTCCACCGAGTCGGTGGCCAGGTTGCAGGCCTGGAGCTCGGCGCACAACGGATCCAGCAATCCCGCCAGAATGAAACTGAGCGGCTCCAGCGAATCGAGGCCGTACTCCAGATCGACCCCGGCTTCAAACCGGTGCCCGGGAAGCCCCGCCTGGAAAGGTTTCAGATCCTCGCCTCGCGCCAGTCGCTGCAAACGCACGGCAGGCTGTCCGAGCCGCGCCGCCAACTCCTTCTCGGGGAGGGCCGCCAGCTCGCCGAGCGTGTGAATTCCCCAACGCGAGAAGGTGATGAGGAATTCCGGGAGCTGAGGATTGTCATCCAGAAGCCGGAGCAAGGCGACCGGGAGCGGCGTTAGAAAATCCGCTTCCTGGCCGTGCGGGATCCAGGTTCCGGGACTCATGCGCGCGGCAATCAGCGCCACGCTCCTGGTGCCGCCGCCCGCAAACTGCAGTGAGGACGGGTGTTTTTGGAGTTTTTCAAGAATTCCCGCTCGGCTGCGTGGCGTTACTTCCAAGAGCAGAGCATCAGGCGGATTGACTTCAATACGCGGGGTCAGCGTGTGAGCCAGATCCAGCAGCGAAGGCAAGTCCCGGCTAAATACGGCTATGAACTCGGACGCGGCCATGGCTTTTGCCCCTTTGGATCTCGGCCTCGAATATCAAACCTTTAAAAAGCCCAGGCCGCCTGAGCGACTCCCGGTCTCCGCTTTGTTCCGGACTCCATACGGTTTTGGTTCGGTTCATCCTGAGGACGACACTGGCCGCGCTTCCAGCTGCTGGTTTCAAACTGAGCACCAGCAACACGCTGCGGCTCCCCTCGATCGCCTGCTTGAGCCGAAACCAGGCGTGAGAAGGCGGCCTCTCGCCGCCTGCCTGGCGGGGCTGCTCATCGGGCGGGGCCGCATCCCATACCAGAATCCCAAATCCGCCGGCTCGCGCAATGAGGTCCGCGGCCGCTGCCGCTTGCTCCTGTGAACCGTTACACCGGACCCAGAGCAAGCGAGACAGCCCTATCCCTGATTGTGCTGCAGAAAGAGGATCAAAGACATTAAAGGTGTCAATGTAGGCGGCGTTTTCGCCGGCCAGTGTCGCTTGGGCCAGGGTAGAGAAGACCAGACTTGTCCTTCCGGAGGAAGGAAGGCCCGACACCTCGCTGATCTTGCCTCTCGGGAAGCCCCCCGCCAGCAGTTGATCCAGAGTGTCCACTCCGGTAGAGAGGTGCTCGACTCGTTCCTCCAATAATTCCGAAGCCGGTTTGACCGCTCGCGAAAGACCAGCCCGTCCCATTGTTTCACCTTTTGTTCACCTATGGTAACCGGTCAAGCATCGGGATGTCAACGAGTCGGGTCTAAAACACGAGCCGTGCGCCAGTGCTAAACTCGAGTGATGGCTTCTGTTCTCGGCCCTGGTGACGCTAGCCCGCGTGATTTTTCGGCGCTGTTCTTTTTAACGCAGGTGATTCGGCCGGAGGTTGGGGGATCATGATGGGGCTGCACGGCTGGCCGGCCGTCAACGCGCTGCTCAACCTTCTGAGCGCCCTTTTGCTGACGGTTGGCTTTGTCCAGGTCAGAAACGGGCGCATCCGGCGGCACCGGGCCTTCATGCTCGCCGCTTTTCTGACGTCAACGGCTTTCCTCGCTTCGTACCTGGCCTATCACTACTCCGCGGGTTCGACACGCTTTCAGGGGCAAGGATGGATCAGGCCCGTCTATTTTGCCGTCCTGATTTCGCACTCAATCCTGGCGGCCCTGGTGGTTCCGCTGGTGTTGGTGACGTTGAGTCGCGGCTTGCGGGGACGGTATCCAGCGCACCGCCGGGTGGCCCGCTGGACGCTGCCCATCTGGCTGTATGTTTCCGTGACGGGCGTGCTGGTGTACGTGATGCTTTACCATCTGGGTTAGCCGCTGAAAATCGAGGGAAAACTGGGTGGCCGCGTCCCGGCCGCGTCGTTTCACGGCATAAAAAAAGGGGCGGTGACTCCGCCCCTGCGTGTTTCGTGACTTGATGTGGGTTCGTCTAAGCGACCTCGAATACCTCTTCTCGGAATGCCTCGTCTTCGCCCAAATCCTGCCGGGATACCTTCACCTGGCGCGAGCTGCTCTTGTAGTAATGAGGATGTTTTGACTTTGTGGCGTTGTAGACCTCATCCCAGCAGTGACTGCAGGAATCGACGTGGGTCAGGAAGTCCAGTTGATCCTCAAGTGACAGCTGGTTAGCAAGATAGCCACTCAGTAATTCTCGATTGCAAGCCATTGTTCTACCTGTCTCCCTCGAATGAATAAACATCTCGTTCAGCTATAGACATCAAGCCGGGCTCGAAGTTTCAAAGATTTTGAATCTTTTGACCGTAAAAAGCAGACGGCGTGCCTCGGCGCAGGCGCTGAACGCTCCGCCTGCTTGAAAGGAAGGCGGACAATACTACTTTTTCCGGTCAATAGCAATACCTTTTTCAAGAAATTTGTACGTGGGAGGCAGGTGAAAAGTTCCGGTAATGCCGGAATACTGAGGGCCAAAGGCTCGATTCAGTTTAGCCTTAGCCTAGGGCGAAGCCCCTATAAGCGTTAACTTGTTTGTAGGACAGCATCGAGCCGTGGCCACCGGCCCTTTTGGAGTGCGGCGGCCATGCAGGCCATGCCGGCGGCCTTTTCAATTTCGATCTTGGAGACGGCCGCCGGCATGGGCGCGGGCACAAAGCGGCAGAATGGCTGCCGCACTCCGAAAGAGCGCTCGCAACTACCGGCGCTTCAGAGGCACTGACGCCTCTATGGCGACACCCACCGGGTGGGCTCCGATGGCCGTCTCTTTTCCTCCGCCTTGCCTCAACCCCCCTATTCATCGGCTTTTCCCACTCACCATGAAGGCCCGGGGTGCTCCACACGCTTTGTTATCGACGGATTACAGGGGCGTAATGCCTCAGTCTTGTTTGTAGCGCCGCCTTTAGGCGGGCTTTAGGCGGGCTTTTTCAATCTGCGTAGCGGCACGTCGTTTGAACACCGGTTTAGCGCAGGTGACGGGGTCGAGCGTGCGGTTCTTGAACAGCACGAGATGGATTATCTTTACAATGACAACACGCACTACTACTTCATGAATGCCGAGACCTATGAGCAGGTCGCCCTGGACGAGGGGATGCTGGGCGATTACACCGGCTTCCTGAAAGAAGGCGCCCGGATTCAGGTCGATTTCTTTGACGGGCAGCCGATCGCTGTGGAAATGCCTTCTGCGGTGGAGCTGAAGGTGGTCGAAACCGAACCGGAGCTGAAGGGAGCGACGGCCAGCAATTCTCCCAAACCGGCCAGGCTTGAAACCGGGGTGGTCGTGCAGGTGCCGCCGTTTATCCGCCCGGGCGATGTCATCCGGGTCGACCCGAATGAAGGACGTTACCTGGAACGGGCCAAGTAGTCCGAACCGTCGAGCCGTTTAAGCACTTTGGAATCCCCCTCACGAGAGAGACTGGAAGTCGATGTTCTTTTGGTCGGAGCCGGTCCCGCCAACCTGGCCTGTGCTCTGCACCTGACGCAACTCGTGCGCCTTCACAACGAGGCCGTGGAACAGGGCCGGGAGTCGGGGAAGCGGCTGGAAATGCCCTCCGTCATGATCATCGAGAAGGGGAGGGAAATAGGCGCGCACGCTTTCAGCGGGGCCGTCGTTGACCCGCGGGCCTTTAACGAATTGCTGGAGGGCTTCCCGGGCGAGCAGCCGCCCTATGACAGTCCGGTCACCGACGATGCCCTTTACTGGCTTTCGACGACCGGATCGTTTCGATCTCCCGTCACGCCGCCGCCTCTAAGGAACCACGGCCACTACGTGGCTTCCCTGGGGCGGATCGTCCGTTGGATGGCCGGCCTGTGCGAGAAGTCCGGGGTTGACGTTTTTCCGGAGTTCCCGGCGGTTGAGCTGCTGATCGAGGGTGATCGGGTGGTGGGCGCGCGCATCGGGGACAAAGGCCGCGACAAAGAAGGCCGGCCCAAGCCTAACTTCGAGCCGGGCTTGGACGTGCAGGCGAAGATCACTGTCCTCGGTGAAGGGCCACGGGGGACGCTCAGTCTTCAGGCTCAGCGAAGGTTCAAGCTGGACTCCGGACGCCAGCCTCAGATCTACGCGGTCGGAACCAAAGAAGTGTGGCAGATGAATCGGTCCGTGCAGCCGGGCGTTGTCTACCACACGCTCGGTTACCCGCTCGGTACCCGGGAGTTCGGCGGCGGTTTCATTTACACTTTTCAGGGGAATCTGATCCACGTCGGATTCGTGGTCGGCCTGGACTATGAAGATCCTGCGACCGACTGTCACCGCCTCCTCCAGCAGTTCAAGACACACCCCTTTGTCAGCGATATCCTGGAGGGCGGCAAACCGATTTCCTACGGAGCGAAAGCGATCCCGGAGGGCGGGTATTACGCGATGCCTCGTCCCTATGCCGACGGGCTGCTTATCGTCGGCGACTCTGCCGGGTTCCTGAATGCCCAGCGGCTGAAAGGAATCCATCTGGCGGTGAAATCCGGCATGCTGGCCGCAGAGACGATCCTGGAGAGCCTCGTCCGGGAAGACTCGTCAGCCGAAGTCTTGCGGGGGTATGCGACGCGCTTCGAGGGGAGTTGGGCACGGCAGGAGCTGTGGAGAGTTCGGAATTTCCGCCAGTCCTTTCAACGAGGGTTATGGCGCGGGCTGGGCCATGCGGCGCTCCAGTTCCTGACCGCCGGGCGAGGGCTGGTCGATAGCATGCCGATCCAGGCCGGCCACACCAGGATGAAGCGCTACACGCGGCGAGTCCACGAACCAACACGAACCAACACGAACGAAAAGGGACTGGACTCCGACACGCCGCTCCCGGCAGTCAGCGGGCCTTTGAGTGTCGACAAGCTCACCGACGTCTATTATTCGGACACGGTGCATGAGGAGAACCAGCCCTGCCATCTCAAAGTGCTGGATCTCGACATCTGTACGAACCGCTGTACCTACGAATACGGTAATCCGTGCCAGTACTTCTGCCCGGCACAGGTTTATGAGATCCTGAAGCTGGACAGCGCAAACCGGCTTCAGATCAATTTCACGAACTGCGTGCACTGCAAGACGTGCGACATCATGGATCCCTACCAGATCATTGTCTGGACACCCCCTGAGGGAGGTGGCGGTCCCAACTACAGAAACCTGTAACCCGGACAGTCTTCCGACTCGCCTCTTTCGCGTTGTCCTACAGCCTCTTAAGGCGCTTGTCTTACCGGAGACCGCGTGTTGCCGAACTAAGTAATTGAAAACATGCGATTTATTCATTTGACAAATCGCCGGTACCTGTCTTACAATAGTCGCGCGGAATCTCTGGGAGGTTCTAAATGGATTTTAACGTAGGTGATAAGGTCATTTACCCCAACCAAGGGGTGGGAGTGATCAAAGACGTTTGCCTGCGGAGTATTGCCGGTCGACAAGAGCAATTCTATCTCCTCAAGATTACTTCAAACAATTCAACGGTGATGATTCCAGTGGCGAATGTCGACCACGTGGGTCTGCGCCGTTTGTGTAGTGACTCTCAGCTGGATGGACTGTTCGACATCTTGCGCGGTCAATTCTCCGCCCCCAACCCGGACTGGAAGAACCGGTACAAGGACAATCTCGAGAAAATGCGGACAGGTTCGATTTTCGAAGTCGCGGAGGTTTTGAAGAACCTGTACTTCCTGAGCTACCAGAAGAGCCTGTCGTTCCGTGAGAAGAAGATGTTCGATCGGGCGCGGCAGCTGATCGTATCCGAGATTGCCACGGTCAAAGGGGAGGAAATCGACCAGGTCGAACAGCAGGTCGACACAATCCTGGCCGATGCCTACCACCGGTTCGAGGGTGGGATGGTCTAGAGTCCTGGCCGTGAAACAGGTCGAGCCCTCAATTGACATCTTCCCAGGTCCTCGCGGACATCGGAAAGGTCAACCGATTTCAAGCTCTGAAAAGCCCGTCTGAAGGTCTTAAGAATGCGGAACTAGGACCGGACCAAGGATCACCGGTCGCGGACCTTTTACTCGCTCCAAGCACAGCCCGTTTTACTCCAATTTCCTGAACGCCTCTCCTGCTTTGCTGACCCCCTCGTCGATATCCGCTTCCGTGTGAGCCATCGATACGAAGACAGCCTCGAACTGCGAAGGGGCGAGATAGACGCCCGAATCGAGCATCTCCCGGAAAAAAGCCCCAAACTTCGCCGTATCCGCTTGCAAAGCGCTCTCAAAGTCTTTCACCGGCGACTTCGTGAAGAACGGAGTCAGCAGGGAAGCACACTGCTGGACCTGGATCTCAATTCCCGCCTTCCTGGCCTGTCCGGCAAGCCCCTGGGCCAAACGCTGACTCAGTTTTTCCAGCCTTTCGTACGGATTCTCGCGCTTCAGGATCTCGAGGGTTTTCAGCCCGGCAGTGACCGCCAGCGGATTACCCGACAACGTGCCCGCCTGATACACCGGTCCCTCTGGTGCGATCATCCGCATGATCTCGCGTTTTCCGCCGTAGGCGCCGATCGGCAATCCGCCTCCCACGATCTTCCCCAGGCAGGTGAGAGGCGCGGACAAGCCGTACTTCTCCTGGGCGCCTCCCAGGCCGAGACGAAACCCCGTGATGACTTCATCAAAAATGACGAGGGCCCCGTTTTTCTCCGCCAGTTTCAGGACGGCTTCCAGGAAGCCGGGAACCGGCAAAACGACACCCATGTTGGCGGGGACGGGTTCCAGAATGACTGCGGCAATCTTCCCGGAATGGCGCTCGAAAACCGCTTCCAAGGCGGGCAGGTTGTTGAAGGGGAGGCTGACCGTGTGGGCGGTGAACTCCGGCGGAATTCCAGGAGTGCCCGGAATGCCGAGGGTAGCGATCCCCGAACCGGCCTTGACCAGCAGGCTGTCCACATGACCGTGGTAGCAGCCGTCGAACTTGACTACCATGGGCCGGCCAGTAAAGGCGCGAGCCAGGCGCAAGGCGCTCATCGTCGCCTCCGTCCCGGAGCTGACGAGGCGGACACATTCGATCGAAGGGAAAAAAGCGCGGATCTTCTCCGCCAGCAGCAACTCGAGCTCCGTGCTGGCCCCGTAGCTGGTCCCCCGCGCTGCGGCTTCCTGGATAGCCGACACAACTTCCGGATGCGAATGACCGAGAATCATGGGACCCCAGGAACCCAGAAAGTCGAGGTATCGGTTCCCGTCGACGTCGGTCAGATAGGCGCCCTTAGCCGACCGGATGATCACAGGGGCGCCGCCGACCGCTTTAAAGGCACGAACCGGACTGTTGACGCCTCCCGGGACAATCCTCAAAGCCCGTTGGAAGATCTCGGCACTGCGCTTCGTCGAGCGCATCACATCTCTCCCTTTCGGATCATCTCGGCGGCTTCTTTTGCGAAGTAAGTCAGAATGAGGTTTGCTCCGGCCCGGTGAATCGAGAGGAGCGTTTCTCGAATCGTTGCAGGCCGGTTCAGCCATCCTTTTTCGAAGGCCGCGCACAGGGCTGAATACTCTCCGCTGACGTTGTAGGCGGCAACCGGAACGTCGACCATGTCGCGCACCCGCCGGATGATGTCGAGGTACGGCAGAGCGGGTTTGACCATCACGATGTCTGCCCCTTCTTCGAGGTCAAGCGCGACTTCCTGCAGGGCCTCGCGCCCGTTGGCCGGGTCCATCTGATAGCTCTTACGATCGCCGAACCGCGGCGCCGATTCTGCAGCTTCCCGGAAGGGTCCGTAGTAGGCCGAGGCGTACTTGGCAGCATAGGAAAGGATGGGAACTGTCTCCATTTTCCGCTCGTCCAGGGCCTCCCGGATGGCGGCCACCCGCCCGTCCATCATGTCGGAAGGCGCCACGATATGGGCGCCTGCTTCGGCGTAGGCGACCGCCGCTTTGGCGAGAATCTGCAGGCTCGAATCATTGTCGATCCTGTAGGCGCCAGACGGGTCCTGCACAGGAATGCCGCAGTGCCCGTGGTCCGTGTACTCGCACAGGCAGACATCGGCAATCAGCACGAGGTCCGGGACCTCCTTGCGGGCGGCCCGAAAAGCGCGGCACACGGGCCCGTTCGGGTCGTAGCTGGCGGTGCCGACAGCGTCTTTCGCGCGGGACTCCGGTATCCCGAAAAGCATGACCGCCGGAACGCCGAGGTCTCGCACCCGCCGCAATTCCTCGGTCAGCTGGTCGACTGAGTAGCGGTACTGACCGGGCATGGCGCCAATCTCTTGCTGTATCCCTTGTCCTTCCACCACGAACATCGGGTAAATGAGCTGGTCCGAGGACAGACGCGTTTCCCGGACCATTCGGCGAACAATAGGGTTTTCACGAAGTCGTCGGGGACGAAGATAGGGGGCCATAGTCCTTCCCGCTCTTTGAAACGTCACGAGGGAAATGGCGGTGCAGGGATTCGAACCCCGGACACAGCGGATATGAGCCGCTTGCTCTACCCCTGAGCTACACCGCCATAAAAATGGACATGATAACGAAATCCGTGCCGGGAGTACAAGAAATGCTGTGGACGATGTGGACGATTTGTAACCTCTTAGTTTTCTGCGAGCGAAGCGGCAGGCGCTTTTGGAGTTCATCATGCCCGTTGCGCACCC